>CAUWNL010000005.1:0-58522 GCA_963559995.1 uncultured Sarcina sp. | reverse complement strand
TCACAAAAATATATTTATAAAACTATCACATTGAGAATCAGCAGTTGTTAAATCATAAGATGGTAAAGCATAATGATATGCACCACAAGGTATCCCCCTTCTTCTACACTCCGTTGCATAGTTTATAAAATCATCATCTATATTAAAGCTACCAGTACTTGAACTAGATGCCCTTAAATATATAAAATCTGAATTTCTTGCTAAAGTATCAAAATTTACATCTGTAGTAAATTGATTTATATCTGGCCCAAAGGTATTATTAGAAGTTTTATCCTGCATAAAATATTCTCACTTTTAAAATTACTATTACTATATAATTTATAAAATTTTTCTTAAACATGTTACTATTATTTTATCTTTTTTCCTTTAGTGAATAGTTTATTATTAAATCTAAAAGCTTAGTAAATCCTATATTTACGCTTTTACAACTTTTTGGGAACAAACTATTTTTAGTCATCCCTGGTAAAGTATTAACCTCTAACGCATAGCTTATTCCTTCCTTTATTATCATATCTATTCTAGCGTAAACACTGCATCTTAATAAATTATATATTTTAAGAGCCATAGTATTTATTTCTTCTTCTAAATCTTTACTCAAACTAATAATAAACTCATTAGCCTCATTATCTGTATATTTTGATTTCAAGTCAAAAAACTTACCATTTGGCCTTATTCCAAGTATAGGTAGTGTTTTTCCATTTAATATGGGGCAAGTTATTTCTTCTCCCTGAACATATTCCTCTATCAAAGCAATATCATCATATAAAAGTACATTTTTTATTGCCCCTTCTACGTCTTCTTCTTTTTCAACTAAAAATGTTGCAACTGATGATCCTCCACTATTTGGTTTTATAAACATAGGATATTTAATCCTCTCTATAATACTAAAATCTATATCATCTATTGATTTTACTGTAGTCCATTTAGGTGTTCTTATATTAGATGATACCATTATTCTTTTCGCAATATCTTTATCCATACATATAGAGCTACTTAAAGCATTACATCCTGAATAGGGTATATTGAGTATCTCTAAGATTTTTTGCACACTACCATCTTCACCAAACTTTCCATGAAGAGCTAAAAAAGCAAAATCTATACCTATACATTTTGATAAAATATCTTCTTTTTTATCTATAAGTATAGGAATGATTTCATACTTTGACTTATCTATATTATCCATTACTGATTTACCAGTTTTTAAAGATATATCCCTTTCTGTAGAAATACCTCCCATTAAAATTCCAATTCGCATTATTTTTCCTCCAAAAAAGTAGTTTATATATAATACAAAGATTTAAAAACATTTGCTATACATTTTAAGTTTAATTATTTTAAATTTTAATTATATTTCAAGATAAAATTGATTTTTAAAGAACATTTTGTTTAATAATCAGTTTAAATATTCCATATTTTAAATAGGATTATGAAAAATTTTTAATATTTAAATTCAGTAAACTATAAAAATTTAGTAGTTTTAAAAAAAGACAATAAAGATTCTTTGAGCAGTTATGATAATTTTTGAACTTGTTTAACTAATACTTATCAAACATAAAATTAAAATATAGTTAAGAAAAAGGTTAAGGTAACTAAGTTACCTTAACCTTTTTCTTAACTATATTTTAACATGAAATTATTTTGCTATTTGATTTCTTTTAACTTTTAAAGAACCTTCAATTATTAAATCTAAAAGTTTTGGTATATCTATACCAGCAGCTGCAGCACCTAGTGGGAAAAGACTGTTTTTAGTCATTCCAGGTAGTGTATTAACTTCTAATACATAAGGAACTCCATCTCTTATTAACATATCTATTCTTGTATATACGCTAGATTTTAAAAGTTTATAAGTTGCTTCTGCCATTCTCTTAACTTCAGCATGTACTTCTTCTGGTAATTCAACTACGTATTGGTCTGCTCCACCATCACGATGTTTTGATTCTTTATTATAAAAGAAACCATTGTTTGGTTTTATAGCTACTACTGGTAATAACTTTCCATCTAATACTGGACAAGTTATTTCATCACCTTTAATATATTCTTCTATCATAACTTCTGTATCATATTGTAAAGCTTCTTCTACAGCTTTAGCTATATCTTCTTTTCTTTCAACGAAAGTTGTAGCTACAGATGAACCACCATTATTTGGTTTAACAAACACTGGGTATGTAACTTTTTCTATAGCATCATAATCTATATTTTCTACTGAATCAACCATTGTCCATTTAGCAGTTCTAACTCCGCCCCAGTCTAAAATTCTCTTAGTCATATCTTTATCTATTCCAATAGCTCCACTTAAAGGACCACATCCTGAATAAGGTATATCTAAAACTTCTAGAACTGATTGAACTGTTCCATCTTCTCCAAATTGACCATGTAAAGCTAAAAGGGCAAAATCTAATCCTGCATCTTTAACTTTTGTTATTACATCTTCTTTTTCTTTTAAAACTATTGGAACTACTTCATATTTATTTTTATCTAGGTTTTCAACCATTACATTTCCGCTCATTATAGATATTTCTTTTTCTGTAGAAATACCCCCCATTAAAACTCCAACTTTCATTTAAAAATCCTCCGAATAATTTGTAATTTTAAGACGCACACACTAAGCGTCTTGCCTAATTAATATTATATTAAAATTTTTTCTAAAAAAAAGAACCACTAAATGCTTTATTTAGCCTATTAGTGGTTTAAAACATTTATTATTATAATAGCATTATCTGCCTAAAAAATAAAGATGTTAAATTTAATTTAATTCATATATATCAGCAAACTCTATAGAAATTCTATCTACAGATGATTTATATTTTGATTCTTGTTCCTTTATAGGTAAATTCTCTTCAATTACATTAGGAAGTAAAACTATAAAATCACTTCCTTTTTCAACGTCTTCCTTAAGGTATACTCGTCCTCCATGAAGTTCTACTAAAGACTTTACAAGAGCAAGTCCAATACCACTACCTTCTTTGTCTCTATTATATGACTTATCAACCTGTATAAATCGTTCAAATATAAATTTTCTCATATGAGGTGGAATTCCTATACCATCATCTTTTACACTTATCTCTACCCATTTTTCTTCATCTTTAAGCGCTATATCTATCTCTATATTTCCACCAGTTTCAGTAAATTTAACTGCATTAGATAAAAGATTTAGCACAACTCTTTCTATTTTATCAGGATCACATCTTATTTCTAGTTCCTCAACTTCTGTATCAAAAACTATATTTATTTGTTTTTCTTCAACATATGGAACTATAGACATTGTAATATCCTCTACAAGACTTACTATATCATAGTTTATAAAATCCATTTTTAAAAATCCTGAATCTATTTTTGTTATGTCAATTAAATTATTTACAAGCCTTAACATTCTAAAACAATTTTGTTGCATACTCTTATCATATTTATCATAATACTCCATAAATCCTTTTTCATCGTTATTCTTCTTTTTATAATCTAAAAGTTGTATACAGGAATAGATTATGTTTATAGGAGTCCTAAGTTCATGAGATAGATTTGCAAAAAACTCATTTCTTATTTGTTCATACTGTTTTACTTCTCTGTATTTCTTTTGGAGTGATCTTATAGCATTTCTATGTTCAAGGCCTCTAGATACTATAACTTTTCCTATGGGCTCTTCATAGTAATCTCTAATTGTACTTATTACTGATTCTACAGATATTAATTTATCATTTTTTCCTATTACCTTATGCTCTATAAAGGTACTAACATCTCCTTCTTCAATCATAATACTTAAAGATTCACTATCAGTATTATTTACTATATCCAAATAATTTTTTCCTATTAAATCTTTCTCCTCATAACCAAGCATTGTAGTTACAGTATTATTTACATAGTTTATTACGCCATTCATATCAACTGTAAATATTAAATCTTTTATGTTTTTTGTTATAAGCCTTAATCTTTCTTCATTTACTTTAAGCTCATGGCTTACATTATAATCATCTGTAATATCTCTGCTTGTCATAACAGTGTATACACACCCACCTTCATCATTTACCCTTTGAACACTACACCTAACAACTCTCCCATCATTAGTAAAGAAGTTCCCATTCCATCCTGATTTATTTTCTTTAGCATATTCATAGGCTGTAATTCTTTGGTCTACACTTATATTATTTAAAATATGTGAATCAAGCTCTTTATAACCTTTTTCATCTCTGGCTACTTTCCACTGCTTTCTTATTTTTTTATTAGCATACACTATCTTATCGTCCTTATTTCTAACTATTATATCGTTATACCTATCTTCTTCAGATATAGCATAAAAAACCAATAATTTTTGATGAAGCTCCTTACTTTCTTTTACCTTTAAGACAAATTCTATAAATATTCCAACTATTAATATTATATATCCACCCATACTAAATATATTTGAATATTCATTAACCACCGGATTATATCCATATATATACAGTGTTGCATATACGCTCTTTATTATAAAAAGATCTAAACTTATAGATATTATTGTATATATAAATTCATTTGTTTTTAGACTTTTTCTTATAATCATTATTATAATAACAAAGTGATATATTGATAATAAGATATTGGTAATAAATATTATATACCAAAACATTCTATTATCTTTAAACACCTCTAACATATGTAAACTTAAAATAGATAAAATACCTGTTGCTAATGCAGTAACTAAAGTTGATATTAGTTTTCTTTTTATTATTAACTTAGTAAACTTATTATCTGGCACAACTACTAAAGTTACAAATATTGCTCTAAATAAATATGTAAAAATGATAAGAGAACTTGCAATTGTGCTTATACCACCTAAATCTTTAGAATAAAGATTGGCACAAACATATTCACAAGCTAAACTTACAAATACTAAAGACATTAAAAATAAATCTGTCTTTTTGTATGTATAATAGTATAACCAGCAACTTATAATAGCTAATGCTGGTATTCCAAAGCTAGCTTCCCTTGCTATAATATAATCTAAAATACTATTCTTAACTTGATATATATGAATAGTATTTAAAAGAGCTACAGCTGTAAAAATAATAGTTAATATAATTACTAATTTTATAGCCTTATTTATTTTATTTTTATTGTTATTTGTGTAATTTATGTCTATTATCATAGTCACCTCATGAAGGATATTTAAGTAACACTAAAAATTATATTACTTTACACCCTAAATATAGCTTTTTTAAAATTAGTTTTTCATCAACACTATCTTATTTTGTTATATCTTTATAATATTTACAATGCTGATTAATTATACACCCATTACAATTAGGAGATTTTGCAGTGCAACATCTTCTTCCATGAAATATTATTAGGTGGTGGGTTAAAGTCCAAAGATTCTTAGGTATCTCCTTTTGAAGTTGCTTTTCAACTTCTAAAACATTTTTACCATCTGCAAGACCTATTCTATTTGAAACTCTAAATACATGAGTGTCAACGGCAATTGCTGGAATACCAAAAGCATTTGAAATTACTACATTAGCGGTTTTTCTACCTGCCCCTGCTAATGAACTTATCTCTTCTATGGTTTTTGGAACTTTTCCATTAAAATTTTCCTTTAGTTGCTTACACATCATAAGTAGATTTTTTGTTTTATTTCTATATAAACCAATTATCCTTATTCTGTTTTCTAACTCATCTTGAGTTATAGTACTAAAAGACTCTAAATCTGGATACTCTTTAAATAATGTTTTTGTAACTTCATTTACCTTTTTATCTGTAGTTTGAGCTGATAAAATAGTTGCAACTAAAAGTTGAAATGGTGTTTCATAATTTAATTCACACTTAGCATCTGGATATTCTTCTTTAAGAAGATCTAAAATTTCTTTTGTACTTTCCTTCATAACTTTACCACCTTCATAATAATCTCTTTAGTCTTTGTAGACTCCTTTATAGCTGTCAGGTAATAAATTAGCTATACCTTTCATAATATAAGTTAAAGCCCTAGTATCATACTCGTGTTTATCTTCTCCTTTTTCTTTTGTAGGAAGCGTAATTGGTTTCCCAAAAATGACATCAACTCTTGCATTTTCAAAATGTTCCGCACCCATATCTGTGTCATTTATTGGCATAAGTTTCTCTGTTCCTATAAGTCCGAAAGGAACTATTTTAGCTTTAGTTAATCTTGCTATTAATAAAACTCCTTTTTTGGCTTCAATCATAGATGCTGTTCTACTTCTTGTGCCTTCTGGAAACATAACTATATTTTGACCACTTTTAACCTCTTTAACTATTTTATTTATTGACTCTCTATCTGCAGTGTTTGGTACAATATTAATTGTTTTTAAAAGTCTAGCCCCTAAATAAGTTAATGCTTTATCATCTAACTTAACTCCTGCTATATAGTATGGGTCATACACTTTCCTTATAACTCTATCAACTACAAGGCCATCTGCATTACTTAGATGATTTCCTATAAATATAAATGGACCTTCTTCGGCATTTAATTGTTCTAAGCCTTTTACATGAAGATCTGCATATTTATCTAATATATTGTTTACAACCTTACTTGCCATAGGCACAAATAAAAAATCTGGCATTTTTACTATCATTCCCATGCCCAAACGTTTTAACATCTAATTGTCGCCTCCATTTTTCGTAAAAATTCTTGACTTTAGCACTAAATATTATACCTTATTTAGCATTAAAAGTCTATTTTTATAGGCTTTTAAGTAAGGTGACTCAAAGTTATATCCCTCTATACTCTTCTTTTCTACTAAATATCTTTTTATTAAAGCATTTCTTATTAATGTATTTTTCCCTCTCCATCCACAGGATGTTATTTTAAAAGTTTCTTTAAACGCCTTATTATTTAAAGAGATTATATCCTTTGTATCTATTCCTTCTTTCATAAAGTTTAATGGCTTAAACTCTTCTATATTAGAATAAGATATATTATGATTGCAAGGACAACTTAATTGACAGCTATCACACCCAAATATTCTCCCCTTCATAAAGTATAAAAATTCATCTTCAATATCTTTTTTTTGAGTAATATATGACATACATATATTACAATTTTTTTCTGTATCATTTATAGAATTAGTAGGGCAAGCTTTATAACACTTTTCACAGTCTATACAAGGAGTATTTTCTAATATTTTATTATCTTTTAAAGAAACATTTAAATCTGTTATTATTTCTCCTAAAAATACAAAAGACCCATACTTTTTTGTTATTAACATATTATTTTTACCTATAAACCCAATTCCACTTAAATATGCTATATATCTTTCTGGCAAAGTATTACTATCCACAAAAGACATAGCTTTTCCACCTAACTTCTCTATAAATTTACATATTTTATCTAAATAACTTTTAACTACGCTATGATAGTCTAATCCTCTTGTATAGACAGAAAATCCATTACTTTTATAATTTTCTTCATAAAGATAAGGGAAAGCTATAGAAATTATAGTTTTCCCATCTACCATATAATAATTAGGATTTATTCTCTTTTTTATACAAACTTCCTCAAATTCATTTTCTAAGTTATTTTCTTTTCTATACTTATAAAATTCTAAAAGCTCACTAAATTCTCTACATGGTGTAAATCCTATTAAATCTAAACCTAAGATGTTACAATATTTAACTATCTGTTCTTTAATATCCACCTCTAACCCCTTATATTATCATGTTATTATATATTTTTCTTACTTTTCCGTTTATATCTACAATTTCTATTATATCATTTCTTTCTTTAATTTTATTAACAGCTGGAATTCCAACTGTAGTACTTTCATCTGGAACATCTCTTAATACTACTGAATTTGCCCCTATTTTTACATTGTTTCCAATTAATATTGGACCTAAGACCTTAGCCCCACATCCAATTATTACATTATTCCCTATAGTTGGATGTCTTTTACCTGTATCTTTTCCTGTACCACCTAAGGTAACTCCATGATATATTAAAACATCATCCCCAATTTCAGCAGTTTCTCCTATAACAACTCCCATACCATGATCTATAAAAAGGCCTTTTCCAATAGTTGCTCCTGGATGTATTTCTATTCCTGTAAAGAATCTTGATACTTGAGAAAATAATCTTGCTAAGAAGAAATGCTTTCTTTTATACAGTTTATGAGCAATTCTATGATTTATTAGAGCATGAATAGAAGGATAAAGCAAAAATACTTCTAATGCACTTCTAGCTGCTGGGTCATTTTTTAAAACATTTTGGATATCATACTTCAGATTTTTAAACATTTTAATCACATCCTAAGTTTAATCATATAAGCCTGATGAGAAGTATTTTTCTCCTCCATCTGGTGCTATAACAACTATTTTTTTACCTTTTCCTAATTTTTTAGCTATTTCCATACCAGCGTAAAGTGCTGCACCTGATGATATTCCAATTAATACCCCCTCTTCACTTGCAAAGTTTCTAGCTACTTTATAAGAATCCTCATCTGAAACTTCAAAAATTTCATCAACATCATCTGCTGAATATAATTCTGGAATAAAACCTGCACCTATACCTTGTATTTTATGAGCCCCTGGGTTTCCACCAGCTAATACTGGAGACTTCTCTGGTTCTACTGCAACTACTTTTATATCTGGCTTTAATTCCTTTAGTTTTCTTCCAACTCCTACTATTGTTCCACCACTTCCAACTCCAGCAATAAAAACATCAATATCTGGAATATCTTTTAAAATTTCTTCTGCTGTTGTTTCATAGTGTTTTTGTGCATTTGCCTTATTTTCAAATTGTTGAGGCATAAAATATCCTTTTTCTTTAACTAATTCTTCAGCTTTTTCTATTGCCCCTTTCATTCCTTTTTTCCCCTCAGTTAAAATCAGTTCTGCACCATAAGCCTTTATCATATCACGTCTTTCTTTACTCATAGTCTCTGGCATAACTATAACAACCTTGTATCCCTTTAATCTTCCAACTAAAGCAATACCTATTCCTGTATTTCCACTTGTAGGTTCTACAATAACGCTATCAGCCTTTAAGATTCCATCTCTTTCAGCTTGTTCTATCATTCCTAATGCTGCTCTATCTTTAATACTAGAGCCTGGATTAAATTTTTCAAGCTTTACAAAAACATCTCCACTATTTTCTCCTACCATTTTATTAATCTTTAATATAGGAGTGTTTCCAATTAACTCTAATGCACTATTTACTAACATAATCATAACTTCCTTTCTAAATTTTTATTTATAACATTATATTATTTAACTATTTTTAAATTTAAATCATAAAAAAACTCCGACTCTACAAAATTTATAGAGACGAAGTGTATTTTCGCGGTTCCACTCTAGTTTAGATCTTAAAAAGATCCCTTATAACGGCAAAAGCCTCTCACTATAACGGGTGAATCCGAATATCCTACTTTTAAAATTTCAGATTATAGCTCCAAAGGGCACTTCTTATAAAACATCAATGAAAGTTCTCAGCTTTTTCTTTCTCTCTGTAATCTAGTTTTATAATACTCTACTTCATCATTGCATTTATTCCGAGTATTTTGATATGAATTACTTATAATTAATTATATTCAAAATTTATTAAAAGTCAACTACTATTAATTTGCTTTTTTAAATTTCTTTTTCCAACTATGAGGAAGAACTTCATCTAAAATATCATGAATTAAAACTATTCCTACTAATCTTTCCTCATAATCTACAACAGGAATAGATATAAGGTCATACTTTATTGCTTGTTCTGCAGCATTTTCTATATTATTATCTATTTTAATGCTTATAGCTGATGTATGCATTATATCCCGTACATTAATTTCTTCTTTACTTAATATTAAATCTCTAAGAGTTACTACACCCTTTAACCTATCATTATTGTCAGTTATATAAACGTAATACATTACCTCCTCATCTGCATTTAATTCCCTTAAAAGTTCTAAGGTTTCTCCCACATTTAAATCTATATTAAACGATATAAAATCTTTATTCATAATACTACCAACTGATTCATCTTCATAGGATAATAACTCTTTAATCTCTTCTGCATCATCACTTTCAAGAGATATTAAAACTTTTTCTCTTTCCTCTTCACTAAGGTCATCTAAAATATCTGCAATTTCATCATTTGGTATGTTTTCAAAAAGTTCTGCTGTTTTAGACTGAGAAAGCTCCCTTATTATACTCCCTTGATATTCTGGGTCAATTTCTTCTAAAGTATCTGCTGCTAAATCCTCATTTAAATTTTCTAAAACCTTGGTTCTACTTTTTGCATCTAATTCTTCTAAGATATCGGCTAAATCAGCTGGATGAAGTTTTTCTAACTTTTTATAAGGTATGGATAATTTTAAATTGTTATCATTACACATTTCAAGGGAAGCTACATCATCCCAAACTACAACCTTTTCTTCGAATTTATCTTTAAATATATTAGATAAAATTTTTGCTAATGTTTCTAACCCATACCTTCTAAACCTTACAATTTTACCTGTTTCAACTGCAACTACTCTATACTCCCCAGATAGTTCTACTATTCTTAAGTCATCTACTCGTATCACTTTTTTCCCATTTATATCTACTATCTTTTTATCTAAAAGATTTTCAGATAAAAGATATGAATAACTTCTAGCTAATATCTCTTTACTTCCCCTTGTTTTTATTACTATTTTCCCACTATCCTTTGATAAAAAATCTATGCTTCTAAATTCATAATTACATATACCACTTTCAGTCTTTATTTTATATCCTATAAATTTAGGATATCCTTCTTCAGTAGTTACATATATGTCTTTTAAAATTCCTAAAACCTCATTAAACTCATCATATATTTTCTTATTTAATATATTACTATAAAGAAAAACTGTTACTTTTTTCATATTCTTCCCTCCTAAATTTCACCCTAAAAAAGAAGTGAAATGCAACATTTCTACTAATTACAGTTTAGATATTCCCCTCTTTTAAAATTATATTTTGTTTATAATTAATGTCCTCAGGGACACCTTCCATTTAAATCCACCACCTTTAAACAATATTTTCTTAGCCTTTTTCTTAATACTATATTTTATGTCGTTACCTTAAAATATTTGTATAATAATTAATAAATATTTCCTATATTGTAATTTTATTATTTTATAGGTTGATTTTCCAGTTTTATTTTACATATATCTAATATTTTTAAATCCAAAACCCTTTAATATTAGGTAATAAATTTTTATTTAGCCTTTTTAAAACTCTATGGACCAAAATAATTTAAATAACTTATATATTAATAACAATATAAAAGATATAATTTCAAATAATGAAACTATATCTTTATGTATAACTATTTACTTATTCCAAGGACTTCTATTCCTCCCTTTATACAGCTAACTCTCAATGGAAAATCTGGTCCTTTTTCACCATCTATATCAGTTACTATATCCTCTGTTGTTTCAATTAATATCTCTTCTGCTTTTATATATTCAACTCTTGGGTCATCTGTATGCTCTCCCATCATGAATTTAAAAAACACATGAATAAACTCTGGTATGTGACAAGATTTCAATATAAGTACATCTAAAAGCCCATCATCCATTTTTGCATCTAAAGCTATTTTAAATCCACCTGCTGTTTGCCCATTAAAAACTAGCATTAAATACATAGGACTATCATAAACCTCTCCATTTGCAGTTATCTTTACATTTAAGCTTCTAAAGTTAGGTAATTGTTCAATGCCCTTTATATAATAGGCAAGTTTACCTAAAGTATTCTTTAAAGTAGTATCTGTTTTTTGAGATACATCAGTAAAAAGACCTGTTGATAGTACATTTACAAAATACTTATCATTTACATGACCAAGATCTACCTTAACAGGTTTAGAGTTTAATATTTGTTTTACGCTATCTTTTATATTATTTGTCATTCCTAAAAATTTAGCAAAATCATTAGCCGTTCCAACAGGAAGAACAGCTATAGGAAGTTCTATTCCTTTATTTTTCATAGCATTTACTACAGTATCTATTGTTCCATCTCCACCTGCTATTAAAATATATTTATAAAATTCATCAATTTCGTCTAAGGCATTTACCACATCTATACCTTTTTGAATTCTATAAGGCACAACTGTATATCCCTCTTTTTGATGCATATCTATTATTTTATCTATATCTTTTAATATTGCACCTTCCCCTGAATAAGGATTATATATAAATTTAACTTTATTCATTCTCTCTGCTCCTCCATTACATATTACAGAAGTAGTTACTAATTTATATTATAATATTATTTGTTTTATATTTACAATCTTTATTAATAATACTTTATTTTAACTCTTCTATTTTATGTAGATAAACTCTTAACTCCGATTATGAATTATAGCATTTCATATAAATATTGTCGATATTTACAACTAAATAATTAATATGCAAAAAATGTAAAACAGATGTAGCTACTGCTACACCTGTTTTTACTTCCTTACTTTTGTGCCTTACTTTCTTTTCTACAACTTTCTTCTTTAAAGTATGATTGTGGAAATTTACATAATGGACATTCCTCTGGCGCTTCTTCTCCTTCATGAATATAACCACAATTTAAACAAACCCACTTTGTAGATTTTTTAGATTCAAAAAAGTGTCCACTTTTAACTTTTTCATAAAGATCTAAAAATCTCTTTTGATGAGCTTCTTCAACTTCCCTTAATTCTTTAAAGAAGTTTGCTATTTCTTTAAACCCTTCTTTTTTTGCTGTTTCTTCAAACTCTTTATATATATCTCTAAATTCTTCTGTCTCTCCTATTGCAGCTGCCATAAGGTTCTCTTCCGTATCCTTAACACACTCTAAGTATCTACTGTATGCTTCTCTAGCATGAGCATATTCATTTCCTGCTGTTATATCAAATACTTCTGCAATCCACATGTATCCTTCTTCTCTTGCTTTTTCTCCAAATAAATTGTATTTTGACCTAGCTCTGCATTCTCCTGCAAAAGTCTTATACAAATTTTTCTCTGTTTCGCTACCTTTTAAAGTTTTCATTTGTTTCCTCTATAAAAATTACTTTTGATAATATAATATTCAACAAGTTTTGCTTTGTGCTATTTACTTTTATTCTATCTAAAAAGGACCTTACAAACTACACCTTCCTCTATATCTACTAACTCAATGCTATTATTCCTTGAATCTAATGAATTATTTCTATTATTCCCTATGACAAAAACACTACACTAAAATAGCACCTCCATAAATTTGGAGGTGCTATACACTATAAATAAAATTTATCTCTCATCACAAGTTAAAACAACATCTGTACCATCTTTACTCTTAGTTGCTAATGTAACTTTTCTCTTCCATAAATCATTTATATATTTTAAAGTCTTTTTAGCATAGACACTTTCAAGTTCTCTACCATCAAATACATGTTCTAAGTGAAGAGAATAATCACGTGAGTCAAGTTCTGTAACTCTTATATATGGTATAGAACCTACTCCACAATCATCTGCTATATTATTTCTGATTTCTCTCCACCCTTGCTCATCTGCAACTTCTTCAACAACATAGTCAAATCCACGCTTTCCATATTTAAAAAGATTAAGCTCTGCACAAAGTTCTTCAGTTAGATACTTTCTTATAAAAGAGTTATCTCTTTCTAATGCCCTAACCTCAAAAATTTTATCTCTACCATATCTTTTTTCAATATCTTGGAATATTCTAAATCCTACATAGTATGGATTTAATCCATAAGGAATTGGGGCTACTACATCATTGTGTCGTTTTAAAAACTCTAAATGAAGACCGCTTGGAAGATTCAACTCATTTAAAATTGTATAGTGCCAAAAACTTGCCCAACCTTCATTCATTATTTTTGTTTCTATTTGTGGAAGGAAGTACAAACTTTCCCTTCTAACTATTTGAAGTATACTTCTTTCCCAATCCGCTAAATTTCCAAATTCAATTATAAATTGCATAACATCATCATCTGGATTTAATGGAATCTTAGATATATTTGGCATAGGTATTTCTTTGTTTTCATCTAAAATAGTTCTAGAATCTCTTAATCTATTATATTCATCTATAACCTTTTTTCTTTGCTCACTTTGAGAAACTCTTATATCATTAACTATTCTAGGTATTTGAAATCTTATTGCATGAGCAGCATCTAATACCCTTTCAACTTCAGCATATCCAATACTTGGATCATTTATATAGCTTCTTATAGTATCTGCACCACGTTTAAACATTTCTATTGTACTATCTGCATCTGTCCCCTCTTTAAATAGTCTATTGTTTTTAAAGAAGTCATTATGCCCATAAACGTGAGCCATTGTTAATATCTGAAGAAGAAGTGTATTATCCTTCATTAAATAAGCTAAACATGGGTTTGAGTTTATTACCATTTCATAAGGAAGTCCTGTCATATTTAATTGATATAATGTTTTGTTTTTTTCATAGGATTTGCCATAGCTCCAATGAGGATACCTAGAAGGCATCCCTACATAAGATTCATAAGCTAACATATCATTATATCCTATAATCTCATATTCTTGTGGATAATAATCAAGACCTACCTTATTCACTATTTTCTCAATCTTTTCATGCCACTCCATTAAGTCACTTAAATTATAATCTATAGTCATCTAAGCCTCACCTACCCTTCATCATCAAGTTCTTTAGATAACATAAACTTTATGGCATTCCAAAGATCCTTTTTCTCTTTAACTACTACTGATGCAAATTTCTTTTGTTTTATCTCTTTAGAGAATCTATAATACATAGTAGTTGAATAAGTAGATGGTAAAAGTTCTATATACCCAAATAAGTTGCTAATTTCTGATAACTCATTAACAGCCTTAATTGCTTTTTCATTATCCTCGCTCCAGTTATCACCATCAGATGCATAGAAAGGATATATATTCCACATATCAGGACTATATTTTTCTTTAATTAAATCTAAAGCTACATTAAGACCTGAAGAAATATAAGTTCCACCAGATTCCCCTTTATGGAAAAATTCATACTCATTTACTCTTTTTGCAGAAGTTGTATGGGATATAAACTCAAAGGCAATATTGTTATATTTCTTTCTTAGGAATTTAGATAATACAAAGAAAAATGATCTTGCTAAATATTTCTTTGTACTATCCATAGAACCTGAGACGTCCATTATAAATATCATAACAGCGTTGCTTTCTCTTCTTGGCTTCTTTTTGACTCTATGATACCTTAAATCTTCATCTCTAAACGGAAATCTTTGAATTTCATTTTCTTGTACACCACTTTCTAAAAGTGCTCTCTTTTTCCCTTGTTTTCTAGCTATTTTAGCCATTACAGTCTTCTTTTTAGCCAGACGAGGTCTTATACCATATTTTTGGTAACCTCTTTTACGTCCAGCAGATTCTACTATTATTTCTGAATACTTCTTTTTATCTAAATTAGGAAGATTTAAATCTTCTACAATATAATCTAAAAGTTCTTCTAAAGTTATTTCAGTTTCATATATATCAAAGCCTTCCTGATTTCCAGCTTGACCTTTTCCTTGTCCTTTTTGAGAGTTACTGTTAGAGGAGCCTATTTTATCTCCTCTTTTTTCATTACCATCTCCTGTTGTTACCCCTTTATTACTTTGACCATATATAAATTGATATTCTTTTAATCCCCTAATAGGAATCTTAAACTTTTTATTTTTAGCTTCTCCTATTATGCTCTCTTCTGATAGAATATCTCCTAAATTTTCTTTAATGGATTTTTCAACTAACTGCCTATGGCGCCTTCTATCTTCCATTGCTCTATCATATTCAATTTGGTTTTCACCTTTATCTCTGAATATAGCCATAGAATTAATCCTTCCATAAGTTATTTGCAGCATATTTTAAGATTACATCACAGCAATGTGGACAGTATCCATTTTCAGTTAATTGTTCTACCATAGCGTTATATTTTTCATCTTGTTCTTTATCTCTAACTCTTGATTTAGTTATAATTCTAGAAAGATCCTTAACAGATGCTGTTAATTTCTTTTCTATAGCTTCTTTTAATGGTTCATAAGATGTATAATCTAATTTTCCACCATTTCTAATTACATAGAACATGTAAGATGTAACATCTGCTCTAAAGCCTTTAGCTGAAGATTCTGAAATTCCTATTTGTTCTTCTATACTTCTCATAAAGTCTTCATCAGGATTTAATTCTTCTCCTGTTGAATTATCCTTTATCTTATTTTTATTTGTATAAGCTTCCGCATTATCTAAATAGTTATTAAATAAGCTTTCTGCTTGTTCTCTAAATGAATGAATAAAGGCTTTAGTTATTTCTTTTTCTAAAATCTTGTTATATTCTTTTCTTATAGTATCTTGAATATAAACTAAATATTTCTTCTTATCATCTTGAGATATATCTAAATCTTTAACTGATTTTATTATACTTTCCATCATACTTAAAGGATTTATACAATTATGCTCTGAGTTTGATAAAGCATTATCTATAGCTTTAACTATAAATCTTGTAGATATCCCTCTCATGCCTTCCATAGGTCCTGCTTCTTCTCTAAGCTCAGTTATATCTATTTTTTTTGTTGAACCTTTCTCAACTATGTCTTCACCATTATATATTCTAAGTTTTGTCATAGGATCTACTTTCATTGATGGTGCAAGTCTTGAAAGTGTTGCAAACATAGCTGCAATTTCAATAGTATGAGGTGCTATATGAGCGTCAAAGTTTGATTTTTTAAGTATTTTTTCATAAATCTTTTGCTCTGAACTAGATTCTAAACAATAAGGTACTTCTATTTTTACAATTCTATCTAAAATAGCTTCATTTGTATGATCTGATTTAAATTTATTCCATTCAGCTTCATTTGAGTGGGCTATTATAAGACCATCAAAATAAATCATTGAGCCTTTACCAGGTGATGGTATAGATTTTTCTTGAGTCGCTGTAATTATTGTATGAAGGTACTCAACATCATTTTTAAATACTTCTATAAACTCAACAAGACCTCTATTACCAACATTAAACGCACCATTTAATGAGAATATTCTAGGGTCGTCTTCTGGATACATATCCATTTTAGATATATCTATAGAACCTGTTAAAATTGAAGTATCTTGATTGTTCGGGTCAACTGGTGGAACAACACCTACACCCTTTCTTGAACGAATAGAAAAATCTCTTGAAATCACTGGCATTTCTTCATATTTTCCATCGTATTCGTGAAGTAATCTATATTTACATACAGGGCATAAATCTCCTTCTATTTGTATTCCTAAATTATCTTCAAACTTCTTTCTTAAATGTTTAGGAATTAAATGAAGTGGCTCCTCTTGCATTGGGCATCCCTTTATTGCATATATAGGTGGAGCACTTTCTAATAATTTCTTTATAGATTCAACTAAAGATGACTTACCAGCCCCAACAGGCCCTACTAAATATAAAACTTGTCTTGCTTCTTCACCCTTCATTGATGCTGAATACATATAGTTCATAAGTTTCATTATAACTTTATCTATTCCAAAGAAATCATCCTTAAAGAAATTATATCTTTTTATTTTTTCATTTCCATATATTTTCTTTATTCTTGGATTATCTTCAGGTTTTAAAACTTCAACACCTTGTTCAATTATCATATCATATATTCTTTTATGAGCAAGTTTAACTAAATCAGGATTCGCTCTTACAAGTTCTAAATAATCTAAGAATGTTCCTTCAAATTTATGACTATTATGATTTTCTCTATCATTCTCTATAAACTCTTTAAAATTCATTGTTAATCCCTCCCTTTATCCTTAATATATTCAATATAGTTATGTATATATGACAAAATAATTAATGCTTTTACTGATTAATAATTTATTAATCAGTAAAAGCATTTAAATTAAATATATATTGTGATATAATAGCAACCTTAAATAGTTTTACCTTTATTTTCTTTACTATATGAATTTATAAGATTTATTATTGATTTTCCATACTTTATAATTTTCTTTTCTCCCAGCCCCTTTATATTTAATAACTCCTCATTAGTTCTTGGAAGTTTATTTATAATATCCATAATAGTTGTATCTGAAAATACCATATAGGGTCTTATTCCTTCTTTATTAGATAGATTTTTTCTAAGGATTTTAAATCTTCTAAATAACTCTTCATCTAAAGGAACATAATCTAAAGGATTTAACTTAACTAAAGCTTTTTCTTTCCCCTTTAAAATATTTATGGATTTTTTGTTTAGCTTCATCATAGAATATGTTCCTTTTTTTCTATCCAAATATCCACCATCTATTAAAGATTTTATAGTTTCTTTTATTATTTTGTTTGATAAACTTTTCATTATTCCAAAGGTTGAAAGGTTATAAAAGCCCCTTTTTTCTATTTTAGGGCCACGAATGCCTTTTAAAATATCTATTAAAACACTTTGCCCTACGGACTCTTTAGTTCTATAAATACAAGATAATATCTTTTGAGCCTCTAGTGTTACATCTAAAAGCTCATCATTATTTAAACAATTACTACAGTTATTGCAATAAGGCACCGTATCTTTTTCATCAAAATAATTTAAAATATAACTTCTATAACACTTATCATATTCACAAAAACCTATCATATCATTTAGCTTTTTTATATTTATTTCTTTACGATTAAATTCACTATTTAAGTTAACTATATAGTCTAATCCTTTAATATCATCTCTAGAGTATAAAAGATGACATATTGCCTTTTCCCCATCTCTTCCCCCTCTTCCTATTTCTTGATAATAGCTTTCTATATTCTTAGGAAAAGTAAAATGTATGACAAATCTAACATTCTCTTTATCAATACCCATACCAAAAGCATTTGTAGCTATCATAATATCTTTATCATCATTTAAAAAGCTTTTTTGGTAGTATTCTTTTTCTGAATCTAAAAGTCCTCCATGGTATTTTGAAACTGAAAAACCTAAATCACTTAAATAACAATATAATGCTTCAACTTCTTTTCTCGTTAAACAATATATTATTCCTGATTTTTCTTCATTATCTCTTAAAAAATCTTTAACAAACTCTAGTTTATCAACTTCCTTATGAACATTAATCTCTAAATTATCCCTATCAAAACTACCTTCATATACATAAGGATTATTTAAATTTAAAAGCTTTATACAGTCTCCTTTAACCTCTCTGGTTGCAGTTGCTGTAAATGCACTTATGATAGGTCTATTCTTAAATATCATTATAAAACTTTCTATATCTCTATAACTTTTTCTAAAATCATGCCCCCACATAGATATACAGTGAGCTTCATCTACTGCTATTTGAGACACATTAAGCTTTTTTATCATATTTATAAAATAATTATTTTCAAGTCTTTCAGGAGATACATATAAAAGTTTAACATCACCTTTATAACACATATCTATAACCTTTTTTATTTCATCTAAAGAATTTGTACTATTTATATATTTAGCTTTTATTCCTATATTATTTACGTTATCAACTTGATCTTTCATAAGAGATATAAGAGGTGAAATTACAATAGTTATCCCATCAAATAAAAATGCTGGTATCTGATAACAAAGAGACTTTCCCCCACCTGTTGGCATTATGCAAAAAGTGTCCCTTTTTCTTAAAATACTATTTATTATTTCAAATTGCCCACATCTAAATTCCTTATATCCAAAAAGCTTATTTAAAACTTTTATTGGTGTTTCCATACCTTACTCCTAAATTTTAATATTATTTTACCTTTATATAAGCTATATTTTAAAGCTATTTTACTAATGATTTTAACCCTTATCTAAATTTTATATCATTTAATAAAAAAAATCATTACCCCTCTTGAGGTAATGATTTTAAATTAATCAGTTACTAAATCAAATTCTATATGGGCATTATTTTGAATTTCAATATTATTTATTGAAGTATTAACTGCACTTCCATTTACTAAAATTCTCCAATATTCTCCACTACTACTATTAGCCTCAAGGCTATTTACTGTTGTTATAGTGTAGTTATTATCTGTTTCAATACCTGATATAATTCCTAATGGCTTTAATGCATCTAATAAAGTATCTTGACTTGTTTTTATAGTATATGTCTTATCTACATTTTTAGATGAATCAATAACAGTTATAGTTATGGTTTTTTCATTAATTGCCTTTATAGCTTTAGGAAGACTTATGTATATATTTAGCCCAAACACAGCTACTAAAAGCACAATAAGCCCACCTATAATTAATTTTTTATTTTTCATGAAAATGCTCCTTAAAAGTTAATATTAGCTTTATTATAACCTCCAAATTTAATTTAAGCTATGACTAATAATAAACACTTTAATATATTTTTATAACCTTTTATCCATATAAACGCATAAAAAAGATATTAGATATTCTAAATAATAAACTTTTTAAAATATCTAATATCAATATAAATGTTAACTTATAAGTTTTTAAGTTTAATTAAGCAAATCTAAGCACTTACATCATCAAATTGGCTATTATATAATGATGCATAGAAACCATTTTTATCTATTAACTCCTCATGGTTTCCTTGTTCTATAATATCTCCATCTTTCATAACTAATATAAGATCTGCATCTTGTATTGTTGATAATCTATGGGCAATTATAAAACTTGTTCTACCCTTCATTAAGTTATCCATAGCTTTTTGAATTAGAACTTCAGTACGAGTATCAACTGAACTTGTAGCCTCATCTAGTATAAGGATCTTTGGATCTGCTAAAATAGCACGAGCTATTGTTAGAAGTTGCTTTTGTCCTTGTGATATATTAGATGCTTCTTCATTTATCTCCATATTATATCCATCTGGAAGTGCTTCTATAAAGTGGTCTGCATGGGCAGCCTTTGCAGCTTCTATAACATCTTTATCACTAGCTGCTAACTTACCATATCTTATATTTTCCATTATACTTCCATTATATAACCATGTTTCTTGAAGTACCATGCCAAATAATTCTCTTAAATCATCACGATTAAAATCTCTAATATCATGACCATCAATCATAATTGATCCTTTATTTATATCATAAAAACGCATAAGAAGTTTTACAATTGTAGTTTTACCAGCTCCTGTTGGTCCAACTATTGCTACCCTTTGTCCTGCCTTAATGTTTGCTGTAAAATCATTTATTATTATTTTATCTTCATTATATCCAAAGCTAACATCTTTAAAGGAAACGTCCCCTTCAATATCCATATTCTTAACTGGATTATCAATAACTTGAACCTCTTCCTCCTCATCTAAAAATTCAAATACTCTTTCACATGCCGCCGCTGTTGTTTGCATAAGGTTAGCTACTTGAGTTAATTGAGCTATAGGTTGTGTAAATGATCTTATATATTGAATAAATGCTAATATATCACCTACTTGTATTGCACCTAATATAGTAAGGTAGCCACCAACTATTGACATTAAAACATATCCAACATTTCCTATAAAGTTCATTACAGGCATCATAAGACCTGATAAAAATTGAGATTTCCAAGCTGAAGAATATAAAGTTTTATTTAATTGATCAAATTTTTCATAAGCTTTTTCTTCTCCATTAAATGCTTTTACAACATTATGTCCACCATATACTTCTTCTGCCTCTCCATTTACTTTTCCTAAATACTCTTGTTGTGCACTAAAGTATTTTTGTGATTTTTTAACTATTGAACCCATAAGAAGACCTGAAAGAGGTAGCATAATTATCGCAATTAAAGTCATAATCCAGCTTATTGAGAACATCATTATAAGAACACCTATTAGTGTAACTATTGATGTTATAACCTGTGTTAAACTTTGATTTAAGTTTTCACTTATCATTCCTACGTCATTAGTTAATATTGATAAAACATCACCTTTACTTCTTTTATCGAAGTACTTAAGTGGCATACGATTCATTTTTTCTGATATTTGTTTTCTAAAATCATATGATACCTTTTGTACTACTCCAGCAACTATAAATGATTGTATATAAGAAAATACTGCACTTAATATATATAATGCTAAAAGTACTAAAAGTATTTCTCCTATAGCCCCAAAGTTTATACCTGTTGAATTGGTTCCAAGTATTTTACCCATTATACCTTTATAAATTTCAGTAGTTGCATTACCTAATATTTTAGGTCCTACAATTGAAAATATTGAACTTAGTATAGCAAAAATTATTACTACAACTAATGATAACCTGTATGGTTTTAAATAACTTAAAAGACCCTTTATTGCTTTTTTAAAATCTTTAGCTTTTTGAGTACCTTGATGTTTTGGTCCTCGTCCCATTCCCATACCACGGCCTTGAGGGTTATTTTTATTTTTATTACTCATTATATAACTCCTCCTTTGAAAGTTGTGATAAAGCTATTTGTTTGTAAACATCACAAGTATCTAAAAGATCTTTGTGTGTTCCCATACCAACTATTTTACCTTCATCTATAACTAATATCTTATTAGCATTTAATATTGTACTAACTCTTTGTGCAACTAAAATAACAGTACTATCACCTGTATTTTCCTTTAGTGCCTTACGAAGATTAGAATCAGTCTTAAAATCTAGAGCTGAGAAACTATCATCAAATATATATATTTCTGGTTTTTTAGCAATAGCTCTTGCAATAGATAATCTTTGCTTTTGACCACCAGATACATTGGCTCCACCTTGAGATATTCTAGACTCTAATCCTTCAGGTTTTTGTTCTATAAATTCCTTAGATTGAGAGATATCTACTGCAAGTTCTACAGCTTTACTATCTATACTATCATTATTGTACTTTATATTACTTTCTATAGTACCTGAGAACAACACTCCTTTTTGAGGAACATAACCTAATATATCTCTTAAATTATGTTGCGGCACATCTTTAACATTAACCCCATCTACTAAAACTTCTCCTTCCGTAGCATCATAAAACCTTGGTATTAAATTAACTATAGTTGATTTACCGCTTCCAGTGCTTCCGATAATAGCTGTAGTTTCTCCTGGTTTTGCAGTAAATGTTATGTTACTTAAAACATTTTTCTCTGCATGAGGATATTTAAATGATACATTTTTAAATTCAACTAAGCCTTTTTTATTTTCATCAAATGCTTTAGCTTCTTTAGGATCATTTATGCTTGGCTCTGTTTCTAAAACTTCATTTATACGTTGAGCTGAAACAGCAGCACGAGGTAACATTATAGATAACATAGTTACCATTACAAATGCCATTATTATAAGCATAACATATTGTATAAATGCCATCATATCTCCAACTTGCATTGTACCTGCATTTATCTTATATGCGCCAAGCCAAACTATAGCTATAGTAGATACATTCATTATAAGTATAACAAGAGGCATCATAAGTGAAGTTACACGAGTTACAAAAAGAGTTGTCTTAGTTAAATCTTTGTTTACCCCATCAAACCTTTCTTCTTCATGCTTTTGTGTAGTAAATGCTCTTATTACAAGCATACCTGTTAAGTTTTCACGTATTACTAAGTTAACTTTATCTACAAGTTGCTGTACCCTCTTATATTTAGGCACTGCAAGGGAGAATATTACAACAACACATCCTATAATAATTAAAATTATTACACCTATAACCCATGACATAGAAGCATTAGTATATAAAACTTCTATAAAACCTCCAATTCCTAAAATTGGTGCATAAAACACTAATCTTAAGAACATAACCATAAGATTTTGAACCTGTTGAACATCATTAGCACTTCTTGTAATTAATGATGCTGTAGAGAACTTATCAATTTCTGAGTTTGAAAAACTCATAACCTTTTTAAATATTTTTCCTCTAAGTTCCATACCAATTTTAGCAGCTACTCTTGAAGCAATAAATGTTACAATTACAGACGCTACCATACTTACAAGAGCAATTATAGTCATAATTATTCCAACCTTCCAGATGTAATTACTTTGAAGGCTATTTACATTAACACCAATTGCTTCATATTGAGTTTTTATATATGTAACCGCTGTCTGAGTTATTAAGCTTTCTGGCATATTACTTATCTTTGCATCAACTTCATTTGTAATTTGATCTAATTGATTTTGTGGAAGCATTTCAAGTAAAGTAAATACCCCTGTATTTTCATATTTACTAGCTTCACTTGCTGGAAGTTTACTTAATAAAGCAGTTTTTAACTCATTTCCCTTTGTTCCATCCTCTAGCATTTGAACTAAAAGTATTGGTTTCCCTAAAATATTGTTTAATGTAGTTAATTGACTACCATTTGTAGTATTTAACACATAAAGAGATTCTTTTGCTAAGGCTGGGTATTTCTTCACATAAGAATTATATTGAGCTGTAGACAAATCATCTTTATCTATAAGTTTATAATCTTGTTCTACTATCTGTTTATCATTATTTGACATGAACAAGAGTATCTTATCTAATTCCGATTCTTGTATAACGTTTGGTACTGAATTTTCTATACCATTTTGTTGAATACCAATATCTACGATCTTAGACGTATAATTTGGTAAGGCTAAATTTGCCATAGCTTGTATTGCTAGAAAAATTACTATTACAATAACAGCAAAAATTGAGCCTCTTAGGTATTTAACTAGCTTAACCATTTATACCTTTTTCTCCTCTCCAATTGTTTATTTCTTAAAATTTATCTAATATTAGTATATGATAATTATAATTTTATAACTATTATAAGTCAATAATTTTTATATTTGTATAAACTTTTTTTTTAGTTTATACTTTACATATAGAAATTTATAATTTACTTATAATTTTTGTAAAGGAGTTTTTTTATGGACAATATTGATTTAAATAAAGTATCTAGTACCTTACTATATTTATCTTTTTCACTTAATAGAATAATATTCAATAATCCAGAACTTACTAAAGGAATAACTATTCCACCATCTCATGTTAGAGTTATATTTTGCTTAGACCATAACGGTCCTATGTCTATAAGCGAAATCGCTAAAAAACTTAGTATATATAAACCTAATATGACTCCTATTTTAGATAAATTAATTCAAGAGGGATTTATAATTAGGTGTGAAGACCCTAAAGATAGAAGAATTTTAAGAATAAAGCTTACAGAAAAAGCTAATGATTTTATCAAGGAGCAAAAAAGGAAATTAGAGGAAATATTTCAAAGTAAAATAGGTGATTTATCCCATGAAGATTTAACGACCTTAATAAAAGCATCTACAGAGCTTAGTAATATAATACTAAAACTGAAATAAAAACTTTAATTTTCTTTCCTTTACAAATAATAATTTAAAATATATTTAATAAATACTAGTTTTAGTAATAAAGTATGTATATTTTTCTTCAGTTAAGTTAAAGTTATTATTGAAGAATCTATCTTATAATAAATAAGGAACTGTATCAAAAATAAAATTTTTAAACGTTATAGGTTTATAATCTAGATAATAGATATTGATATAGCTCCTTATATTCTATAAACAAATAGTTTAATCTCCACTACTTAAATTGCAAATCTACTTCTGTTACATAAGGTGATGTTCTAAGAGGTCTTTTTTCAGGATTTTTTACATAATTTATATCACTAAAGTTAATAACCCCACAAATCATAAATATAGCCACTAAAGTATTAATAAAGATATTCTTTTTCATATCCACCATTCTCCTTTGCAACTTAATAAATTATACTTAAAATTGATTATTTATCTTATCCCTGTAAAGCCAAAGTTTATTAAGATATTACATATATAAAGTTAGTACTTAATTTATAATATTAGTGTTTGTAATAAACTATTTATTATTAACTTTATCTCTGTATTTTATGTATTTTTTATATCAAACTTCAATAATTATTACCATCATGACTTAAATTAATAACCTATCCATAAAATAATTCATATAATTTTTATATAAAATAAATGTGGTGATATTTATGTATGCAGATATAATTTGTGAAGGTGGTGGCGTTAAAGGAATTGCATTAGTAGGTTCTATTAATTGCCTAGAAAACTATGGTTATGAATTCAAAAAGATGGCTGGCACATCTGCTGGAGCCATAATTGCATCACTACTTGCTGTTGGCTATAGCGGTGAAGAACTTAAAAATATCGTTTTTAACCTTAATTATTCTAAATTAATATTTAATACCAAATTAGATAAGTTTTTATCCAATTTAAAAGGTAGCATGAATATATTTATAAAAAAGGGGTTTTATTCTAGTAAAAATATTGAAAATTATTTAAATAGTTTATTTGTGGCCAAAGGAAAAACTAAATTTAAGGATATATCAATAAATAATGAAAGCCCTTTAAAAATTATAGCTTCAGATATTACAAATAAAAAACTTCTAATACTTCCTGACGATTTAAATTCTTATGGAATTGATCCTATGGAATTTGAAATATCTAAGGCCGTTATAATGAGTATTAGCATTCCTTTTTATTTTACTCCTTATATATTAAAAGCTAATAATGAAAAATTTTTTATAGTAGATGGAGGGCTTCTTAGTAATTTTCCAATTTGGTTATTTGATACTAAGGAAATGCCTCTTTGGCCAACCTTTGGCCTTCGACTAAAAGAAGACGATTTATTTCATTTAAAAAAGAGATACCACTTGTTCTCATATATATCAGATATAATTCAAACTGCTTTTTCTCATAACGAAAATATTTACTTAGAAAATAAAGATTCTATAAGAACTATAGATCTTCCAACTTTAAATATTAAATCAACAGATTTTAATTTGAACAACAGTGAAATCTTAACTCTTTATAAATCTGGATATAAAACTACAGAAAATTTCATAAATTCTTGGTGCTTTGAAGATTATATAAGTAGATATAGAAAAATTTAAAATTACTAAAAAGGCTATATAATAAGATTTTACTTACTATTATAGCCTTTAAAATTAAAATAATTTTATCTTTAAATAACTGTTTCTAAGTCGCTAGCTCTTTTAGATTCTAATTCTTCTAACATATCATCATGATATTTGCCATTAATTTTGTAGAATTTCTTATAAACTATATAGCTTAATATACTAACTATCGCTGGTATAACTACCATGAGCACTCTCATTCCTAATATAGTTTGTGCTGTTTGCTGTGCATTTGCTACATACCCAACTACTGTTAAGCCAACTCCAACTAACCATGCACTAACAGCTGATGCTGATTTAACTAATAATGTTTGACATGAGAATACTATACTTTCATTTCTTGAACCAAGTTTTACTTCACCATAATCAACAATATCTGCAAGCATTACTGTTGACGAACCTAAAGTTAAACCTGAACCAAGTTTTAATATTATTCCTGATACTGCTACAAATACTGCACTTCCTGGTGCTATAAATCCTGCACCTAATAGTAAAAATAATCCTATAACAGGAAGTATTGCTGCTATTTTAAATACAGTAGGTCTTCCAATTTTTCTAGCTAACATTGGGAATAGTACTAAAGCACTCATTTCTGCAATACCTGCAAAAGCTGTAAATACTGGGAATAGACTTTCATTTCCTATAACATATTTAAAGTAATAAATAGCCATTCCACCAGCTAATTGCATAGCTAAATTAAATGCTAAAACTATTCCTATAAAAACTACAAGTTGATCATTACTTTTTATTATATTAAAAGATTCCTTTAATGTTACTTTTTTAACTTTTTTGCTATTTACTGTTGTTGCTGATGAATCCTTAACATTTATACAAGTTATAGTTATAGTTACTACAAAAGCAACCGCAATTAATATACCAAATCCAAAGAAACCTTTTACCTGATCTCCATTACCTAATTTTGATACTATAGAAAGACCAAAAGTTGCCACTAAAAGTCCACCTAAACTTGCAAATATTCTAGGTATAACTGATATTTTTTCTCTTTCTTCTTTATCTTGAGCAAGTGATGGTATCATTGACCAATAAGGAATATCCATTATTGTATAAGTCATACCCCAAAGAATATACATTACTGCATAATATGCCATTAATCCTGTAGGAGATAAATTGGGTTTAAAAAATAAAAATACTATAACTATTGCATTTATTATTGTTCCAATAAAGATCCATGGTCTAAATTTCCCCCACTTTGATCTAGTATTATCAACTATCATACCCATAGCTGGGTCATTAAAAGCATCCCATACTCTAGCGACTAAAAATAATGTACCTACAAAAGCTGGTGCAAGGCCAATTACATCTGTGAAATAGAACATTAAATATGTTCCTACAATACCGTAAGCTAAATCTTTTCCTAAAGCACCTAATCCATAAGAATACTTTTCTTTAAAACTTAGTTTCATTCTTATTCCCCCCATATTCAATTCGTAACTAAAACGTATTCACTTAATTTGTAGTATAATATTACCATAGTAGTAAACGTTTTTCAATGTTTTTTAGTTAATTTTATTTATTTTTTACTATTTTTTTAATTTATATATTTTTTTAACATAATATTATTAGTTAGCGATATCTTTTATTAAATTAATTATATATAATATACTATTAAATGTTTTTGCTTAATTTATACTGTTTACATATAAAAATTTTAATATTTCCTTCATCTACCTGTACATATTTTTGTATATACTCCCTCATAAAATAAAAAAATAGCTATTTTTCATGTGAGTAATAGCCATTTTTCATATTTTTTGCCTTTTTTTGCCTTTTTTACCTTTTTTATTTTCTAGATTACTTTAATTATTTTACTTTCATAAGGTTTAAGTGTTATATCATTAAATTTTACTTCTTTTTCATTATGATTCATTATAAAGTAATAATTTTCTTCATCACTACTTCTCTTAACTACTTCAATACCCTTTGGAGAATCTATTTTTTCTATATTTAAATCATCAAGAATTTTATTAGTAATTGAATCCATTATTTTATTATCAGCACCACATCCAATATAATAAGCTTGTCCTAATCCAAAGTTATTAACTGTCACTGCTGATAACTCTTTATAAAATTCATCTGTATATCTAAATAATGTTTTTGCAGTAGTTGTCTCTAACATATCTCTAAATACAGATCCCTCTCCGTTAATTCCCTCAAAATCATCTTCTCCTAAAATATCAACATTTTGACCTTCCTGAAGTGATTCAATTTCTAACACAAATCCACCTATTAAGTCTGTATAGAATGTTGGATTTAATTCATTTAATGTTAAATTATTAAATTCATCTTTCAAAGCAGTTCTAAATGTAAACACTACTGTTCCACCTTGTTTAACAAATTCTCTTATTCTATCTTGTACATCTTTTTTATAAACAATCATTGTTGGTACTAATAAAACCTTATAATTATTAAAAGATTCATAAGATGGTATTATATCTACATTTACATTTTTTTCAAATAAAGGTCTATAAAGCCTTACAACTTCTTTACCATAATTCATTAAAAAGCTTTGCTTTTGTATTCTAAAAGATGCCATAGATTCATAATCATAAAGAACTGCAACATCTGATTTTATTGGGCTTTTTATTAACTTTTCATACTCTTTCATTTCTTTAAAGAAAGATTGAACTTCATAGAATTTTCTTCTCTTTTTATTATCTTGATCTACTATTCCATAGCAGTATTGCTCAGCGCCCTTTATTGCTCCTCTATATCTAAAATATATTAAAGATTCACAGCCTCTAGCTACTCCTTGATATGACCACATCTTAGCTTGATTTGGTCTTGGAAGATAGCCTATAACATCATGGCCTTGGGCCCCCATTATAGCCTCTGTTATCCAGAAATTTTTCTTTTTTGTTCCTCTCATAAAGTCAAGACCCATACCTATTTCATATGGAGGTATTGGTTCTCTTTGTCCACCCCATACAGGATAATTATTGTATGCTGTTACATCTATATATTTTGCAACCTTTGCAAAATCATAATGTTTGTCAAAAAATCCACCTGGAAAATCATGAATTACAACAGAATCTTCTCTTAAAATTTCTTTTAATAATCTCACTTGGAAAGAGGCATATCTTTCTATACTTAAATTTCTAAACTTCTCCCATTCCATTCTTAAAGATGGGTTATGAGTTGTTATTGTTTTTTTAGGAAGTGGAATTTCATCAAAAGAATTATAAGTCTGAGACCAAAATACTGTTCCCCATGTCTCGTTTAATTTATTTATATCATTATTGTAAGTTTCTTTTAAATACTCTCTAAATGCATTCTTACATTCATTACAAAAACATTCATCACTTCCTTCATGACCAAATTCATTATCAATTTGCCATGCAACTATATTTTCTTCGTTTTTATAATGATTTGCTAACTCTCTTATTATTCTTTCAGAGTGTCTATAATACTCTTTGCTATTAAAGCAATATTCTCTTCTTCCACCAAAAACTCTCTTTGTTCCATCTTCAAACTCTGCTAAAACCTCTGGATAGTTTTTAGCAAGCCATGCTGGCATAGTTGCTGTTGGCGTTCCGAAAATAACTTTTAATCCCTTTTCAGAAGCCTTTTTTATTATGTTATCAAAGTAAGAAAAATCGAAATTCCCTTCTTCTCTCTCCATCATATGCCAAGCAAATTCACCAATTCTTATAACGTTGCTACCAAGTTCTACTATATTTTCCAAATCTCTTTCTAACATTTCAATATCCCAATGCTCTGGATAATAATCTACTCCTAAATACATAAATCTTCCCCCTTTTAAATTAAGTATTTTGTTGATATCGTATTCAATTAAATATTACTACATTAGTAAAATTTTTTCAATATTTTTACTATAATTTTATCTATACTTTAAATAAGTGCTGATTCTATATTAATATAAAATCAACACTTATTTAAAACATATTTAACTTTTAAATTTTTTTACAACTTTCTCTCTTTATAAGCTTTGTAGGAAGGACTATTTTTCTTCCTAACTCTCTTTTTCTCTTTATTCTTTCTAATAAAGTTTCAACAGCTATTTCCCCCATAACATCTTTGTACACTTTAACAGTTGTTAAAGATGGTGCTAGAAATTGAGCTGTATATATATCATCAAAACCTATTATACTAATATCATCAGGAATTTTTAAACCAGATTCAAAAACAGCTTTATATGCACCTATTGCCATAGGATCACTTGCAACAAAAAAAGCAGTTGGTCTTTCTTTTTGTTTTAAGGCTTTCATCATAAGACTATACCCATATTCCGGTAAAAACTTACCACTTAGTATCCATTCTTCCCTATAAGAGTTTATACTCTCCATAAACTCTCTGTAAGTTTTTTCACGATAGTTTACAAAAACAGATTTCTCACTTCTTGAATAACATACCCCACCTATATAACCAATTTTTCTATGACCTAAACTATATAAGTATTCCATAGATTCTTTCACAGCATTTTTAAAATCCACAACTACACTATCATAAATCTTTTCATTAGGTGATGAATCAACAAAAACTATATTCTTTGACAATTTTCTCATTTTTTCTATATCTGTACTATCAAAAATTCCTATAGCTATTATCCCATCTAAATTGTTATAATCATTTATTGCCCCATTTAAAACCCTTTCAAGGTCAATATTTCTAAAATTTACTTCTTCTTCACTACATTTTCTCTCCACAGCCATTCTTATAGACAAAAAATATGGATCATTTATCTCCTGAATATCAGTATACCAATATATTATTCCTATATTATAAGTTTTTCCTCTGTTTTTTCTCTCTTTTATAGTTATATAATTAAGCTCTTCTGCCACCTCTAAAACCCTTCTCCTTGTTTCATCTGAAACATTTAAGGTTTCATCTAAATTTAACACTCTAGATACAGTAGCAATAGACACTCCAACACTATTTGCTATATCTTTAATTGTTGCCATTTTTTTCTCCTATTTACTCTTTTATATAAAATTTATATATTGACTCATTATCATAGATTTCCCCTGCTTTTAGTATTATACCATCTATAAAACAATCATTATAGCCTACAGGTAAATTTTGAGCCTCAAAGCATATGGCATCTCGTATTTCCCCTACTTTTCCACATTCTTTAACCAAATCATCATTAAAGTTCATAGAATAACAAACTATTGCTTTTTGATTAGTTTTTATTTCTAAAACTCTACCAGACTCCTTATCATAAAAAATAACGTCACTATCTTTTTGCTTATTTAAAATCCAAGGATGATCATAACCTGAACCATATTTTAATTGGATATTATCTTCATTTATATCCTTTCCTACAAGTTTTCCACTATTAAAATCAAATGGTGTATTTTTAACATCTATAGTTTTGCCAGTTGGAATCAAATATTTATCTACCTCTCCAATATAATCGGCATTTATAATAAGCTCTTGATTTAATATACTATTCTTCTCATTTCCTGATAAATTAAAATAAGAATGATTTGTCATATTTACTATAGTATCCTTATCTGACTTTCCTGTATAGTGTATTTTAAGTTCATTATAATTATTTAAAGTATAATAAACATCTAAACTTAGATTGCCTGGATATCCATTCTCACCATCCTTACTAATATAAGATAATTTTAAACCTATATAATTTTCTTTATTTATAGGCTCTACCTTCCATATCTTTTTCATAAATGAATCATTTCCTCCATGAAGGCAATTTCCATTATTATTTTTATGAAGACTATATTTTTTTCCATTTAATGAAAATTCAGCTCCACCAATTCTACCTGCCGTTCTTCCAATCATAGCACCAAAAGAAGATGGATTTTCATAGTAATCCTCTAGATTTTTATAAGCTAATACAACGTTTTCTAAAACCCCATTTTTATCATTAGTCAAAATTTTAGTTATAACCCCCCCTAAACTTAATACTTCAACTAACATATTATTATCATTTATTAATTGATATCTTTCAAATCCATTTTCCTTAATTTCCTTTATTTCCATACTACTTCCCCTCTTTTCTGTTATTTTACTCATTTTTTACTTAATAGCTCTTTTACAAATGTTATTTAAATTATACTTTTCTTAAACTTAATTCTAATTTATAAAGAATTTTTGTATTTATGTACATATATACTTATTAAATAGAATTAATTTTTTTGTAAAGCAATACATCTATATTATTATTATAAAAAATTTAAATAAAATTTACAATATTTTTAACTTAAGTAAAATTTTTTAGTAAAAATATTGATTTTATTTTACTCAAAGTTTATAATTAATTTATTAAAACAATTACATGGAATCAATTAGGAGGTTATCTTATGTTAATAGATACTATAAAATCTAAATTTGGTGAAATATTTAATGAAAATTGTGAAAAGGTATTCTTCTCACCTGGAAGAATAAATCTTATAGGAGAACATACTGATTATAATGGAGGTTTTGTTTTCCCATGCCCTATAACCCTTGGAACTTATGGCGCAATTAGTAAACGTTCTGATAATCTTTTCAAAGTTTATTCTTTAAACTTTGAAAATAAAGGTATTATAGAGTTTTCTTTAGATAATCTAGAATATAGAAAAGAAGATAATTGGGCAAATTATGTAAAAGGAATTATTAAATTCTTATTAGAAGGTGGATATAAAATAGCTCATGGCTTTAATATGGCTATCTACGGAAATATTCCAAATGGAGCTGGACTTTCATCTTCAGCATCCTTAGAAATGTTATGTGCTAAAATATTTAGAGAAGAATTTAATCTAGACATGGATGATGTACAAGCAGCATTACTTGGTAAAACTGTTGAAAATAAATATATTGGTGTAAATAGTGGTATAATGGATCAGTTTGCTATATCTCTTGGTAAAAAAGATGTAGCTATACAACTAGATTGTAATACCTTAAACTATGAGTATGTTCCTGTTAAATTACAAGATAAAACTATAGTTATAATGAATACTAATAAGAGACGTGAACTTGCAGATTCAAAATATAATGAAAGAAGAGCTGAATGTGATAGTTCTTTAGAAAAACTTAAAGAAGTATGCAATATAAATGCTTTATGTGAATTAACTCCTGAAGAATTTGAAAAGTATGCTCATATTATAGGAGATGAAACAAAAATTAAAAGATGTAGACATGCTATATATGAAAATGCTAGAGTAAAAAAAGCTGTAGAAGCGTTAAAAGAAAATGATATTATAACTTTTGGTAAACTTATGAATGATTCTCATACATCTTTAAGGGATGACTATGAAGTTACAGGTAAAGAATTAGATACACTTGCTGAAGCTTCATGGAAACAACCAGGAGTTTTAGGTGCTCGTATGACTGGTGCTGGCTTTGGTGGATGTGCTATTGCTATAGTTAATAATGAAGATGTTGAAAACTTTATTAAAAATGTTGGTAAAGTTTATAAAGATGAAATAGGTTATGAAGCATCTTTTTATATAGCATCTATTGGTGACGGTCCAACTGTTATTGAATTATAATTCAGAATTTTTACTATAATACTTTGGCTTTAAATAAATTGAATAATCTAACTTAATCTCACAAGATATTTCTATTATTTTTCTTTATCTTATTTAAAACTAACAATATAGTAAAATATAAACTTAAATTAAAGATATTTTTGGGGGTAATTATGAACATTTGTACATTAATAGATAGACTTATTGATATATCTATAAAAAATAATCTGATAGACGAGATGGATACAATCTATATTAGAAATAGACTTTTAGCTCTTTTTAAAGAAGACACCTATACAAAGGGAATTAATATTAATTTAAATCTTCATGAAACTTTAGAAGGCTTATTAAGTATTGCTGTAGATAATAATTTAATAAAAGATACTCTTTATGAAAAAGATATATTTTCAAGTAACATTATGAATATTTTTGTTCCTATTCCCTCTTTAATAAATAAAGAATTTTTAATAAAATACCATGAAGATCCTAAAAAAGCTACTGATTATTTTTATAATCTAAGTAAATCTTCTAATTATATAAAAACAGATAGAATTGCTAAAAATATAGGTTTTAAATCTAACTCTCCCTATGGTGATATGGAAATTACTATAAATTTATCTAAACCTGAAAAAGATCCAAAACAAATAGCACTAGAAAAAACCTCTAAAAAAAACAACTATCCTAAATGTCTTTTATGTGTTGAAAATGAAGGTTATGAAGGAAATATAACTCATCCTGATAGAGCAAATCATAGAACTATAAGACTTGATTTTAATAATAAAAGTTGGATGATGCAATATTCTCCATATCTTTATTATAATGAACACTGCATAGTTTTATGTACTGAGCATATTCCTATGACTATTAATAAAAATACATTTATTAATTTACTTGAGTTTGTTTCTATATTTCCACATTATTTTATAGGTTCTAATGCAGATTTACCTATAGTTGGAGGTTCTATTCTAGCCCACGAGCATTATCAAGGTGGAAGACACGAATTTCCAATGAATAATGCTGAAAACCTATTTGATTTTAAATTAGATAAATTTAATGACATTGAATTTTCTGCTATAAAATGGCCTTTATCTACTATAAGGTTAAAAAGTAATAATATAAAATCCCTTGTTCATTGTTCTAGCCTAATACTTGATGCTTGGAGAAATTATGACGATGAAAGTCTTAATATTTTAAGTCATTCATTAAATGATGTACCCCACAACACCATTACTCCAATTGCAAGATTTGAGAATAATAAATTTATTCTTGATTTAGTTCTTAGAAATAATCGAACTTCCACTGAACATCCTCTTGGAATTTTCCATCCCCACAGTGATGTTCACCATATAAAAAAGGAAAATATAGGACTAATAGAAGTTATGGGCCTTGCAGTTTTACCTGGAAGACTTTCAAATGAATTAAATGATATAAAAAGATTTTTAAATAATACCTTAAGTATAGATAATATTAAAGATTACCATAGAACATGGGCCATTTATCTTAAAGATAAATTAGAAGAAAATACTTCTATAGATGAATTTATTAATAAAGAACTTGGAAATAAATTTATAAAAGTTCTTGAGGATTGTGGTGTCTTTAAATTAACTCCTAGAGGGATAGAAGGATTTAAAAAATTTATTAACCATGTAAATAAAATGTAACTCTCCTAATCATATAAATGATATATAAATGTAAAATAAAGCTGTTATAATTAGCTAACAGCTTTATTTTTATTTGTAAACAAATTATTACAATTTAAATAAATTTTTAATATTTCATTTTTTTATACATAATCTTTATTATAATATTAAATGAATCTATTGATTTAGTGTTTATGTAGCTATAAAATTATTTAAGATAATTAAGATAATATTTAAGTACTTAGAAAAAACTGGAGGATAATATTATGAGTTTTTTAGGGAAGGGAGTAAATAAATTTTTTACTTCATTAGGTTCTTTATTTAAAAAATTAGTTGAATTAATATTTAATTTACTAGGCTTCATTAAATTTAAAATATCTAAAAAAAATTATAATGCTAGAGAAGAAAGTTCTCGAAATGGTAAAATTGCAGGAAGAAGAATAAAAAACAATATGGATAAATTTGCAATTAAGGCTCAAGTAGGAACTGATAAGGGGTTAATATTTTTAGGTAAATTCTTAAGATTATTTACTTTTCAAGTTTTAAAGTTATTTAATGCTATTTCTAAAGGATTATATAATGCTTCTGAAAAATCAAAGGACAAGTTTACATCATTTAATATATCTCAAGATGAAAAGAATAAAGAAAAATTTATTGAATTTGATAATCTTATTGCTAAATGTGATGATATTGAAAATTATGAAGAAGCAGCTATGACTAACTATGATAGTGATATATCTACTAACTTAGAAAATACTATATTTCATAATGTAAACAGCAATAATTTTCATGAATTAAATTATAATAATGATAAGAACATACAAAATAAAATAAATAAAGAAAATACTTATAGTATAAACTCAAATCTTCATGAAAATATAAATACATATAACAATGATGAAGATGATGATGTTAAAGAATATACTAAAAAGGATAAGCTTTCCTCTGATTTAAATCATACTTTACATGAAGATATGGCTTTGCATGCTATAAATACAAAAAATGATAATGATATAAAAGAGTTTACTTTACACAATGATAAGTATGATTTAGATAAAACTTTACTTGAAGATTCTACTTTCCATGATTCTGTAAGATTATCCTCACAGCAATTTAGGGAAAACACTATGACTAATAAGGATATTCATGGAGATATCAATATACTTAATAAAGATGATAATTTTATGCCTAATAATGACGAAGAGGGAAATTATGACTACGAATATGAATATAGTGATAATCCTGAAGAAAATACTACTAAAGATGACTCTTCTAAAAAAATATTTAATTTCTTAAAGAAAAAAGATAAAACTACCTCTTTTGATGAAACATTTCATGGGGAGGATTATGGATTTAATTCTTCAATAAAACTAGCCAATGAAAATTATTTAAAAAATAAAGATATAGAAACATCTCATAATAAAATACAAACTGCTAACTTAAAAGTTACACAAGAGGAAGATGATTCTGATAAAACTCAAATGATTAATAAAGATGTTTTTAGAGAATCTTTAAACTCTAAGTTGCAATCGCAATATAACAATAGGGCTAGAACTTATAAATCTTCCTTAGATGATGATGATGAGTCAATTAGAAGATTCTTAAGTGATGATGAATAAATGATTTAGCAAGAATAAAAAGACAACATATAGATGGTTGCACACCTAAATCTATTTGCTGTCTTTTTTTTATTTTTTAAGTATTACAATACAATTTATATAGTATAAATTAACTCTACATAACTAATGTTAATATAATTTTATTTACTATTTTTTCATAACACTTGAATTTATAAAACTAGTGTATTATAATTTAGTTAAGTAATTACTTAACTAAATCGTGGAGGTTTTTTTATGGAAGCTTACATAAATATATTTAAAGCTCTTAGCGATGAAAGTAGATTAAACATTTTACTGCTAATATCACGTAAAAGTATATGTGCAAAGGGAATTGCAAAACATTTAAATATAACTGAAGCCGCTGTATCTCAACATATGAAAATTTTAAAAGAAGCCAATCTTATAATAGGATATAAAATTGGCTATCATATAATTTATGATATTAATTATGATACTTTAAAAAGTCCTATAACCTTTATAGAAAAAATGATTAAAAATGATACATCTGATAGTTATATTTTTTCTGACAGCTCATATAATGTAAAATGTTCTAAAAATTGTGCACACAAAAAATGTTTTAATAACCCTAAATTTAAGGAGGAATTATCAATGAAAATTTGTTTCCCTGTAAAATCAAATGAAGGACTACAAAGTTTAACTTATAATCATTTTGGAAATGCTCCACTTTTTGTAATTTGTGATTTAGAAACTAACGAAGTTAAATCTGTAAACAATGGAGATTTAAATCATGAACATGGAAAATGTCAACCTATTAAAGCACTATCTGGTGAAGTAGTTGACGCTGTAATAGTTGGCGGTATTGGTTCTGGAGCTATATTAAAACTTAATTCAATGGGAATTAAAGTTTTCAAAGCTTGTGAAGGCACAGTTGAAGATAATTTAAAACTATTTAAAGAAAATAAATTACCTCAATTTGATGCAAGCAATGCTTGTTCTAGCCACCATTGTCATTAATTTTTTTTAGATTACTTAATTAAAGTCCTAAAATCTTTATCTTAAATAAAAGAAGTTGTATCAAGAAAAATAAAAATATATTTTGCACGCATATACTTTTAAGCTTGTTTTGATACAGCTTCTTTTTTTCTAATGCTTTTAGAGTTACGTCTTAATATTCATAAAAACAACTACCACCAATAAATTCTCTTAATATAGAATTTTCAGGCACCATATCTTTACTAACTTCCTTAAAAAAATTTATAATATTTTTTAATCTTGTTGCTTCATAATAAACCTCACTATTATTTTTCAAAGTTATTTTTTCTAATTCCTCTAATGCATATTTTTTAAGAACTGCTATTTCATATACTAACGTTGAATTAAATAAAACATTTGCCTCTTCTTGATATTTAAAAATATTTTTTTCTTCTCCTAACTTTATAGATGACCACATTTTTAAAGTTTCTTCTCCACCATATCCCCTTGATAAAAAATCTCTAACTATTCTTCTAAGTTTTCTTACATCTGTTGTAGATATTCTATTATGATTATCTAAATTTAATTGTGTTAAAGCTGATATATAAATTTTAAATTTGTTTTTTTCAGGTACTTTGTAAATAAGACTTGGATTTAAACCATGAATCCCTTCAATAACTATTATTCCATTTTCCATAAGCTTTGAATAATCATCTCTTTCCTCCCTTTTACCTAGCTTAAAATTATATTTAGGTATTTTCACAGCCTTATTATCTAACAAATCCCTTAATTGATTGTTAAAATACTCTAAATCTAATGCATTTATTGATTCAAAATCCTTATTTCCATTTTCATCTAAAGGTGTTTTATCTCTATCTATATAATAGTCATCTAAAGATATTAGAAGAGGATTATATCCATTTACTCTAAGCTGTATTTCTAATCTTTTTGAAAATGTAGTTTTTCCTGATGATGACGGTCCTGCTATTAACACTATCTTTATATTACCTTTATTTGATATCATGTCTGCTATATATGCTATTTTTTTTTCATGAAGTGCTTCTGATACTCTTATTATATCTTGAACCTCATGTTTATTTATTTTCTCATTTAAAGATGCAACATCTGCTACTCCTAGTATACTTATCCACTTCTTAGTTTCCCTAAAAACCTTAGAAAGTTGAGGTATATCCTGAAATTTATTAATTTTAGTTGGACTTTTCTCACTTGGAAGGTTTAATATAAAACCTGGATTATAAAATTCTAAATCAAAATATTTTAAAACACCTGTTGAATAAGCCATATTACCATAGAAACAATCATATTTATCATCTATCTTATAAAGCTTTACAGTGTCATTTTTTAAATCCTTTAAAAATTTTACTTTATCATTCATTTTATATTTCTTAAATATATTTATAGCATCATCTTTTCTAAGCTCACATTTTTCTATCAACAGATCTTTACTTATTATTTCTTTCATTCTATTTTTAATAAGCTTTATATCTTCCTCACTTAATGCAACATCTTTATGAATTTCACCATAAAGCCCTGTACTTATAGAGTGTTGAATGGTTATAATACATTCATCAAATAAATCTAAAGTAGCTTTTATAAAAACAAATTGAAGAGCTCTTCTATATGTTTTCATAGCAATTGGATTATCTAATCTAATCCATATTAATGTACCCTCCTGTGTTACTTTATCTGTAAGTTCATGATATATATTATTAAACTTTACTAAAATTATAGGGAGCACATCCTTTTTATAATTTTCATCTAAAAGATCACAAAATCTTGCTCCCTTATTTACATGAACATACTTATCATTAACCTTAATTCTCAATGTTTCCATGATTTCACTTCCTAAATTAATAATAAATAAATTTGAAATCTATTTCTATTTAATTTTACCACTATTTTCTTAGAACTTTAACTCCTTAAGTAATTCAATATTCTATAGTTATATTTATGAAAAAACATTAAAAGTAAGAATAAATTAAATATATTTTCACATTATATAATTATAAGGAGTGATAAAATATGTATATAGTATTTATTAGAACAGCTCTTTTATATTTCTTAGTTATATTAGTAATAAGACTTATGGGGAAAAGACAAATTGGTGAACTTCAGCCTTACGAGCTTGTTATAACTATTATGATCTCAGATCTTGCAGCTCTTCCTATGCAAGACTCTAGGCTTCCCCTAATTCTTGGTATAATACCTATTGTAACTCTTCTAATCATAAATGTAATTATTACAGAAATTCAACAAAAGAGTGTTCACTTTAGAAAATTTATAGATGGAAATCCTTGTGTTTTGATAAGTGATGGTAAGTTAAACTTAAGTATAGTAAAAAAACAACGGCTTACTGTAGATGATATTTTAGAAGAAATACGTGAAGGTGGCTTTTTGGATATATCTGAAATTCAATATGCTATTTTAGAGAATAACGGAAAAGTATCTATAATACCTAAATCATGTCATGATACTGTAACTAAAGATGATTTAGGAATAAATGTTAAAGACCCAAAACTCCCAATGCTTTTATATGTAGATGGGAAGATTAATAAAAGGGCTTTTAATACATTAAATAAGGATATATCTTGGCTTGATGAAAAATTAAAAGAAATAAACGCTCCTAAAAAAGAAGATTTATATGTTGTAATGATTGATTCTAATGAAAAAATATTTTATCAAGAATACTCTAATGACGATATTTCAGATGAACTTTCTTTATAAAGGAGTAATTTAATGAAAAATACAGTAATATCATTTATAATATTTTTTATAGTATTAGGTTTTATATTTATAGGCAATAAAAATTTAAATTCCTTATGTGATAATTCTCTAAGGCTAAGTAATGAAATCGAAATCTTAATAAATAATAATGAGTGGAATACAGCCTTAGATAAGGCTACTGAACTTAAAAACGTTATGTCTAAAGGTTTTAAGGAAGTATCAATTTATATAAATCACCAAGATATAGATAATTTAAATACAGAGGTAGTAAAACTAATAGATGTCATTAGAATTAAGGAATTACCTGATACCTTATCATGTTTAGATAACATAAAATGTTTTTCTGAATATATAAAAGAACTTCAACAAATAAATCTTACTAATATATTATAAGTATACATATTTGCTATTTTACTTAATATTTCAAAGGGATATGATAACATTATATAAAATTTGTTTTAAGTATAGAATTTTCTAAAATTTTAGTTTATAATTAAATTATAAGGGTTAGTCCCAGAGGGACATATTTAGTCCCTTAAAATATTTTTTCAATATATGAAAGGCGGTATTATCATGGCATTAGTTAGTGCAAAAGAAATGTTAAACAAAGCTAAAGAAGGTAAATACGCTGTTGGTCAATTCAACATAAACAATTTAGAATGGACAAAAGCTATATTACTTACTGCTCAAGAAAATAATTCACCAGTTATCTTAGGAGTATCTGAAGGTGCTGGAAAATATATGTGCGGATATAAAACAATTGTTGGAATGGTTAACGGAATGTTAGAAGAGTTAAAAATAACAGTTCCTGTTGCTTTACATTTAGATCACGGTAGTTTTGAAGGAGCTAAAGCTTGTATCGAAGCTGGTTTCTCATCAGTAATGTTTGATGGTTCTCACTATGCAATAGAAGAAAACATACAAAAAACTAAAGAAATAATCGAAATCGCTTCTGCTAAAGGAATATCTGTTGAAGCTGAAGTTGGTTCAATAGGTGGAGAAGAAGACGGAGTTGTTGGTGCTGGTGAAGTTGCTGACCCTAATGAATGTAAACAAATAGCTGATTTAGGAGTTACTATGTTAGCTGCTGGAATTGGTAACATTCACGGAGTATACCCTTCAAACTGGGCTGGTTTAAGCTTTGAAACATTAGCTAAAATAGATGAAAAAGTTGGAGCAATGCCATTAGTACTACATGGTGGTACAGGAATCCCTGCTGATATGATTAAAAAAGCTATATCTTTAGGAGTTTCTAAAATCAACGTTAACACTGAATGTCAATTATCATTCGCTGCTGCAACTAGAAAATATATCGAAGAAGGAAAAGATCTTCAAGGAAAAGGATTCGATCCTAGAAAATTATTAGCTCCAGGATTTGAAGCTATAAAAGCAACTGTTAAAGAAAAGATGGAATTATTCGGATCAGTAAACAAAGCTTAATTTTTAAAGAGATTGCGTTTGCAATCTCTTTTTTTATATGTTACTTTTATAACATTAAAATATTTAAAATATTATTTATTCTACCTAAAAAAACAATACAAAAAACATAATAAATTAATAAAATGTATTGCTATGTAAATAATTTATGCTAAACTAGCTGAATAAGCAGTTTCGCTACTGTCTAATACTACTAAACTACCATCATTTATAACTATTTTATTTAGCTTTTCATATCTATATATTGTACTTGATGTAACTTTTACATTACTAGGTACTGCTACTACAAATTTAATGATTCCATTTGAAGTAGTTCCCACATTACCTGTCCATCCTGCACTACCAAAATATTCAGAAGCGTTTGTTGCCATTATGTAATAATTAGGATCTTCAATAACTGTTCCATCAAATGAATATAATGATTTAGTTAGTATTATATTTTCCCCAGTAGGTGCTGCTGTGTCTTCACCATTTCCAACCCTAGCACCGCCAATCTTATCTCCAATAGTCCATGTACCATAGTAAGATGAAACCTGATTATTTTGATTTATTAATATAGGTTGTCCATTTATCATATTGTCATTAGTACCTGAGCTGCTATTATTTGTGGTTGTAGAAGTTTGTGTGCTTGTCTTTGAACTTTCTGTATTATTTGATGAAGTTGTATTGCTTGATGAACTTATAGTTTTCGTTTTCTCAGTATTAGTAGACTTTACTTCTTTATTACTTGTAGCGCTAGATGTTATTGTTGAATTATCTGTTGTCTTATGGCTTTTAACGCTAACATTTGAAGTACTACTCTTAACTGTAGGCGTTGACTCTACATCTTTATTTTCAGATGGAGTTTTCTCTTCCACTTGATTAGCTTTTGTCACTTTACCTGAATTACTTTCTGTTACTTTATTTTTAGTGCTACTGCTACTTGTACTACTTTTAGTTTCACTATTTCTCATTGTACTAGCTTTAGTTGAACTTGTAACAGTATTATCTGAAGTTACTGTTGTACTTACTCTATTATTTGTAGCTGTTACCCCATAAACTGTAACTCCTGCTACAGCTGCTGCAACTACGATGATAGCTGCTATCATTGATTTTTTCATTTTTATCACCCCATTATTGTATAATAATACACTGTATTTTATTATACTTCTCAGTTTTTAAAAAAACAACTTATTATTAGCAAATTTTATTTTTTAATGCTTATTTTTCTATATAATCTCATATTTTTTGAAACTATTTTATAATTTTATCATTATTTTTAATTATTTTAGTTTATATAAAATATTTCTCCTCTCATCTTTACAAGTTGAACTTTTACGTAATTTATTTTTAATATATAAAATATACCTTAATCTATTGATAAGTTATTATTTATTCTATCAAAAAATTAAGTTGTATCAAAAATTATTCTGATACAGCTTAGTTTTTCTATAATAGCTCATTAAGCTTCTTTCTATCACTAGACTTTAATATTGGCTTTATCCCTTTATATAATATCTTACATTTTATTCTTAAAAGTCTAGCATAAAGATACAACATAGGACTTCTAAGCCTCCCTCTTGAACAAACAAAGACCAAAGTTTTTTTTCTATTTCTAGATATCATAAGGAGCCTATTTTTTATATATATTCTTCTTTTTATTATACCTTTTAAGATAATATAAAAAGCTAGTGGATAAAATCTTTTTATTCTTAAATATTCTTCTATTTCTATTACAGGAATACTGTATTTAGTAAAAGGAGTTAACTCATGCTCTCGTGTAGTTCTAACATCAACTATTTTTTCATTCTTAATATCTTCATACTTAATAAACATTTCATCATCCTATCCTTAAATGATAATAAAAATATGCTCTATTAAATATTACTATGTTTTAAAAATAATATTGATGTTATATTTTATTATATAGAGGAATATTTATATATACCTTTGTTCCAACTCCCTCTAAACTCTCTAAATGAACTTTTCCTTTATAATGATTTATTATTATAGCAGCTATTGAAAGCCCAAGACCACTTCCCCCAAGTTCTCTACTTCTCCCTTTGTCAACCCTATAGAATCTTTCAAAGACCTTATCTATATCTTTTTTAGGTATTCCTATCCCATTATCTTCTATAATTATTTCACTTTCATCCTTTTCTATATTTAAATATATTTGTACAAATCCATTTTGTTTATTAGTATATTTTATAGAATTATCTATAAAAATTCTTAAAAGTTGTTTTATCATATCTCTATCGGCATTAATTATTATATTACTGCTATTTCCATGAACTTTTCTTAATATACTATTATCATTTATAACTTCATAATCTTGAATAACTTCATCTATTAAATTATTTAATTCTAATTTTTCATCATTAGTTTCCATAAGTTCACTATCTTTCTTAGCTAAAAATAATAATCTATCAATTAAAGTTTTCATATGATCACTTTCTTTTTTTATAGCTGCTATAGCTTCTTCTAATATCTCTCTATCGTCTTTTCCCCACCTATCTAACATATCAGCATAGCCCTTTATAACAGCTATTGGTGTTTTAAGTTCATGAGATGCATCTCCTACAAATCTGTTTTGCATTTCAAATCGCTCTTCGATTCTATCCATCATATTATTTATTGTCCCTGCTAATTTTCCTATTTCATCATCTGAATTTTTGACATCTATTCTGTCCTTTAAATTATTACCGTTTATTTTTTCAGCGGTCTCCCTCATTACAGTCATTGGTCTTAAACTTCTCTTTGTAATTATTTTTCCTGCAATTAAAGCTATTATTATACCTAAAAGAGTAGTTAAAGCCATAACAATTCCTAAAAGCTCTATATAAAATGAATCTGATGTTTTATCTTTTATTAAAAATACATAATAGATTTCATCATTTTGCTGTACAGGTACAACCATATATAAAACATGTTTCCCATTTATTGCAGTTTTTCTTATTTGATCTGCTTCCTTAGCTAAATAGCTTGGTATAGTTATATTTTTATTTGTCTTATATATAGAATCTCCATTTGAATTAAAAATAAGGCCATATAAATCATCTCCAAAACCTATATTTTCAACTGAATTTATTAATCCAATTCCCTCTTTTAATTCACTTTGTAATGTCGTTTTAGCATTATTCAAAACATCTATATTATCCATATTTAATGCTATAGTTACAAACCAATAAACACCAAAATTTAAGAATATAAGTATTAAGGCAATAAGTATACCATTATTTATAGCAAGAGATGATGATAATTCTCTATTTTTTTTTCTTTTCGTACTTATCCAAGATAGCAAAAATTTCAGTGATAAGTCTTTATTTATTTTAATCTTCATTTTTTATTACGTACCCAACTCCTCTTACAGTATGTATTTTCTTATCTAATCCATACATTTCAAGTTTTTCCCTTAAATGTCTTATGTAAACATCAACTATATTTTCATCACCAAAATAATCATAACCCCAAACTTTATTTAATATATTTTGTCTATCCATAACAATTTCTTTATTTGCAAGTAAAAATCTTAATAAATCAAATTCAGTTTTAGTAAGTTTTATCTCTTCTCCTAAGCACTCAACTCTTCTTTTATCAATATTCATTTTAAGATCTCCTACAAAAAGCATTTCAAATTTATCCTTTGCTTTTCTCTCATAAACCCTTATTCTAGCTAATAGTTCTTCAATTTCAAAAGGTTTTGTAATATAATCATCAGCTCCACCATCTAATGCTATAACTTTGTCTCTTATCTGTGACTTTGCAGTAAGCATTATTATAGGTATATCACTAAATTCTCTTATCCTTCTACATGTTTCTATACCATCTATACCATTCATCATAACATCTAGAAGTATTAAATCTATAGAGTTTTCTTTAACTGTATCTATAGCATTATACCCGTTATTAGCTATGAAAGTTTTATATCCTTCATGCTCAAGCTCTAGTTGCAAGAATCTACAAATATCTCTTTGATCATCAACTATTAAAATATTAAAATTTCTCATAAAACTCTCCTTCTAAATCCTGATTATTTAATATTTCTTATATATAATATAAATGCATTTTCAATTAAATATTATAAAAAATAATGATTAAAGTTAAATTAAAATATCATATTTGTATATAAATTTCCTTTAATTTATTATAATATAGTAATGAATATATATTAAGGAGAAAAACAATGAAGGAATTAGAAACAAAAGTTGTAGATATTAATTTAGAAAACTTAAGAAAAAGATTAAAAGAACTAAATTTTAAAAATGTTAAAAAAGAAAATCAAATAAATAATATATTTGACTTTAAAGATGGAAGGCTTTTAAAAGATAAGGGTTATGCAAGAATTAGGACTGTTGATGATTTAATAAACAATAAAACTATATATTTTATTACAACAAAAAAAATGTTAAGCCAAGATACATTTAAAGTTATGGAAGAAAACGAAACTGTTATAGAAAGTGGTACTGTTGGAGAAAATATATTTAAATCTTTAGGTTTAGAACTTGTAAAATCTATAAAAAAATACAGAGAAAGTTATAAATATAAAAACACATTAATAGAAATTGACATAAATGACCCAAGTTTTTGTCCATTTCCTTATATGGAAATTGAGACCTCATCAAAGGAAGAGCTAAAGGAAGTTTTAGACCTTCTTGGGTATTCATTAAAAGATACTACTTCTAAAACTATTTATGAAATACTTAAAGAAAAAGGGCTAAGATAATTAGTCCCTAAAATTAAGGAGTTGACAATCAATGAAAAATCCCTTTAATAATTCTAATGAATCAGATGCAGTAAAGACAAATAAGCCTGTAAAAGATTCTAAAAATTCTAAGGGTAAACCTAAAGAAAATTCAGTAGCATACTTTTTTAAGTCTGCCTATGAGTATGGCATATTTAGTAATCTAACTAACTTTATATTATTTGTTTTAATTTTACTTAGTGGTTTATTTTTAATCGTGTCTGCCCTATACCCTCCGCTTTTAGATAGATTTAGAATGGTATCTCAAGTGCTTCCTGAACTACTACTAAAATCATCTCATAAAATTTCTTTTCTAATAGGCTTAATGCTTATTATGATATCTAAAGAAATTTTTTTCAAAGTAAAAAGATCTTATTATATAACTATAGCACTTTTAATTTTAGGTGGAATATTTACATTTATAAAAGGATTAAACTATGAGGAAGCTATAGCTTTATTAGTAGTATCTATAATCCTACGATTATCTAGAAAAAGTTTTTATAGAAAAAGTATACCTATAAAACTTTCAAATTACACAATTACTTCTGTTATAGTTATTGCACTAACTATATTTTTAATAGGATACGCTAGAACCTTTATACATAATAATTTAATAAGTCATCTATATATACATGATTATTATTGGAGGATTTTTCAGTTTAAAAGGTATGATTTATTAGCTGACGCTACAACTTATGGGGTATTTATATTATTCTTAATTTTCCTTTATGTAACAAGAGAAAAAATTGAGAATGACCCTATCTATTCTGAAAAAGTTGATATGAATAAAGTAAAGGAATTTTTAACTAAAACTACTAGCGGAAATTCACTAACTCACCTTACATATTTAGGTGATAAAAAAGTTTATTGGGCCTTAAATGGAGAGGCTATGATTCCATACACTAAATTTAATGATAAGATAGTAGTCTTAAGTGACCCTGTGGTGCCTAGAGAAAGACTTTCAGACTGTATACAAGAATTTCAAAGTTACTTAGACATTTATGGGTATAAGGCATCCTTCCTACAAGTTGCTGAGGAAAACTTAAGCATTTATCATGATAATGGTTATTATTTCTTTAAGCTTGGTGAAGAAGCTGTAGTAAATTTAGAAACTTTTAATCTTGTTGGTTCTAAGATGAGTTCTTTTAGAAATATTTTGAGAAGATTTGAGAAAGATGGTTACTCTTTTGAGATAATTAATCCACCTTATACCAAAGAATTTTTAGAAAAACTTAAAAATATTTCAGATGAATGGCTTGGAGGAAGAAAGGAGAAAAGTTTTTCTATAGGATGGTTTAATGAAGCATATCTTAAAAAAGCTCCTATTGCAATACTTAAATACAACAACACAGATGAAATAATTGCTTTTGTATCACTTATGTATTGCTATGATGGAAAATCTATTGCTATCGATTTGATGAGATTTAGAAAAAAAGTTCCTAATTCAACTATGGAATTCTTATTCCTAAATATAATACTTTATTTTCAAGAAAAAGGTTATAAGAGATTTAATTTAGGAGAGGCACCACTATCTAGTGTTGGATTAACTCCTGGTTCACATCTTTTAGAAAAATTTGCTAGGCTCATTTATAACTATGGTCAGGTATTTTATAGTTTTTCAGGCCTTAGAAGGTTTAAACAAAAATTCAAGCCTGAATGGGAAGCTAAATATTTAGCTTACTCTAGCTTTTTATCATTACCTGATATATTAATAGATACATCTGTTATGACATCTCGTGTACCTAAAGATGTTGAAAATTATATAATAGATTATGACTTAAGTCATAACAGTGATTTTCACGAAACTAAAGTTACTGAACATAAAGAAAAAACTCTTGTCAATGAAAATTTTAATACCTCAAAGGAATCTTTAAATAATAAAATTATAGATCAAAAATCTAATGATAAAGAAAATAGTGAAAACTAACCTTTTATCTATTTTAGGCTGTGTTACAAGTATAAATTGTAACACAGTCTTCTTTACATAAATTTTCTTCCATATATGTTTTGCCATATATTTTTATTAGAGTCAGTATCTAAACAAGCCTTTTTAGCTAATAAATAAGTTATTTTTGCCCTTTCTATAAAATCATCTTTTTTATAAACCTTATTTAAACTCCCTGGAACTATCCAATATTTTTGCTCTGGGTTTTGCTCTGATAAGTATTTAAAGAAATCCCTACTTATCCAATCATAACACATATAATCCTTACTTCTATGCTCATAATATAACATAAAATTATAGCATAAAACATCTATAAGTAAATCATCCATGTTCAAATTCATAACTTTTCCCCATACCTTTATCATTTTGCAAAGGTTCATTAGATTTCCGTTACATATTTTATCTAACTTATTAAACTCCTCAATCTCTAAAATAAATTTAGTAACTTCCCACCTTCCACTACCACTTATAACAGGGTAAGTATAGCTACCATTTTCGTTTACAAAAGTAGGTATAACCTTTAGTTTTATATTTTTCTTTATATCCATAGTAATTCCATCTACATCATATATTAAAGGTATATCTTCATATTCTTTTTCAAGAACACTCTTTACTTCATCTATTAATTCTAATTGCCCATTACCTATAAAATTATGATATTTTTCATAATAAAAATAAGGTAGCCTAAAGTATAAAACATCTCCACTATAATTTCCTTTATAAGATGTTGGCTGTTTTATACCTGCATAAACTCTATGCTTCACAGGTGATATAGAATTCCAAAAATGCTTATTTAAACACAAAGTTACATCTATATATATATCAGCCATCATTCCTTCATCCCTCATATCTATATTATTACAAAAATTATGAAATTTTTTACTAATACTCATAAATTTCCCCCTTCCCTTTTATAAGATTTTATATTAACCCAATTAATTCCATTTAACTAATTATATATTATCACAAATTGTAAATTTTAGGAATATTAATTTATAAAATATTCTTTTAAACAAAAAACACAATATATAGTATAAATTTTACCTATATATTGTGTTTAAAAATATTATTCTTCATCACGCTCTAAATATAATTCTTCTGAATCATGGTCGTAATAGAAAAGTTCTGCATATCTTGCCCAGTCTATTATTATATCCATCATTCTCTCAATTTCATCTGCTTGGAAATACTTTTTAAATAACTCTTTAAAGAACTCCTCTTTCATTGTATGATTAGTCTTATTATTTAAAACATTCATAATAACCTTAAATGTTGATATTTGCTCAATCTGTTCTTTAAATAATTCTTTACTATCATCCTTATCAAGTTCAACAAATTCTTTTCCAAGAGGCGTTATAAAAATATCCCCCTCTTTAACATTAGCAAACCCAAGCATCGATATTCCCTCTATATTAGGGAACAAATCATCAATCTCCATCATTAAGTCTCCGCCTAATTGATATATATCCATTTTTCCGCCATTATCGTCAATTAGTTCTAAAAGCCCCTCCATTACTCCAACATGAGAAAATGGTATTTGAACTGGCTTTTGTGGAACTTGTGATTTTGATATTGATTTGTCTTTATCTACTTTTACTTCTTCTGTATTTTCAAGCTTACCTTCAATTAAAAGCTTATAAACACTATCTACTAACTTCTCAAATTCAGGTGACTTTCTATTTCTTGGATGAGGCAAGTCTATTTTTATTTCTCCTGCAACATGAGTTGGCTTTTTACTAAGCATTACTATTTTATCTGCCATAAGAACAGCTTCTTCTATACCATGAGTTATCATTATAATTCCTTTAATTGGCATTCTTTTTTCTTGCCACAAGTCTACAAGTTCTGTTCTTAAGTTTTCAGCAGTTAAAAAGTCTAAAGCTGAGAATGGCTCATCTAAACATAAAAGTTTTGGTTCAACAGCTAAAGCCCTTGCAAAACCTACCCTTTGCCTCATACCTCCTGATAGTTCTTTTGGATATGCTTCTTCAAATCCATCAAGACCTATTAGGCTTATAAGTTCTTCTGCTTTTCTTCTTGTGTAATCCTTTGGAAATCCCTTAACCTTTAAACCAATTTCAACATTTTCACGAACAGTAAGCCATGGATATAAAGCAAAGGTTTGAAAAACTATTGCAGCTTCTGAACTTACATCGGTAACTTTTTTTCCATCTAAGATTACTTCCCCCTCATCTGGTTTTATAAGTCCTGTCATCGTTCTAAGAAGAGTAGACTTACCTGAGCCTGATGGACCAAGTATCGCTACAAACTCGCCTTCATTTACTGTTAAATTAATATGATCTAAAGTAGGTTTTTCTGCTCCTCCAAAATACTTTACTATATTATTAACCTTTATAAATTCTTTTACGTTTTTCATTTTGCCACCCCTTCTTATAACTCTATTCTAAATTTCTCTTCTGCAAGTCTATATAGTCTGTTCCAAATTAACTTATTTAAAACAACAACCATGATTATCATTGCTAAAGTTGAAGCTAAAAGCATTGCATAATTTCCATTTGCTGTTGATTCAGTGATTAAAGCTCCAAGACCAATTGTAGTAATAGTCCTTCCTCCAAATGTTACATACTCTGCAATTATACTTGCATTCCAACAACCACCTGCTGCTGTTATAAGACCTGTAACTAAGTATGGAAATATAGCTGGTATTATTAATACTCTCCATTTCTTTATTCCTGTTATTCCAAATGTCTTAGCTGCAGCTTTTAAATCCTCTGGTATTGCCATGGCACCTGCTATAACATTAAATAAAATATACCATTGTGTTCCTAAAAGCATAAGTATTACTGCTGCTATATTTAATCCACCTATATAATTTATAAGGAATAAAATAAGTACTGGAAATAATGCTGTTGCTGGTACTGACGCTGCAATTTGAACTATTGGTTGTAGTATGTTTGCTAACTTTTTATTTAATCCTATTGCAACTCCAACTGGAACTGTCCATGCTACTGCAATAAGTTGTGCAACTGTTACTCTTAAAAGAGTGGCTCCTGCTGCTGGGAAAATACTTAATAGTTCATTTACTGAAAGTTGCATTATAAGCTTACTTGCATCAAAAGCTAAATAAACAAAAATTATAATTGCTACTATTCTTATTATCCATTTAATTATTAATCCGTTATTTTTCTTTCTCTCTACTTTTATTTTATTACTTGTTCTCTTATCAACTAATTTATCGATTCTGCTACCAATAGCTGTAGTTATTGGTAAAAAAACTTTATCTACTAAAAATCCAACTACAACTGATCTTCTAAGTACAGTAAGTACATATGAATGTGGTACATCTGTTTGAGTAAGTTCCATTTTAAATTTATCTGCCCATACATTTAGTGGCTTCCAAACAAGTTGATCTAATAATACAATAACTATAATTAAAGCTATAATTCCCCAAATCAAAGCATTTATATTATCTTGATTTGCTGCAACCTGTAAATAAGAACCTATACCTTGCAGCACATATGTTTTGCCATTTAAAGTAAACATTTCACAAGTCATTAAGAAGAACCATCCACCTGCCCAAGACATCATACTATTCCATACAAGTCCCATCATAGAAAATGGAACCTCTAATTTTTTAAATTTTTGCCATTTATTTAATCTAAATACGTCTGAAGCTTCTATTAAATCATTTGGAATTTGCTTTATAGAATTATAGAAACTAAAAGTCATGTTCCAAGCCTGACTTGTAAATATAAGAATTATACTTGCAAGTTCAACACCTATATTATCCATTGGGAAAAGTGCCATAAGACCCAATAATACAGCAGGTAAAAATGATAACACTGGTATTGATTGAAGTATATCAAGTATAGGAATCATTATTCTTTCTGCCTTCTTATTATGTGCTGCTATATGTCCATAAATTAAAGTGAACACTATTGAAAGTATGTAAGCTGCTGTCATTCTTCCCACAGATTTTAGCATGTAGTAGGGTATATTAATTATATTAGTTGATATAGTACTACCTACATCTGTTGGTTTTACGTATCCATTTATAGCAGGTGTTAGCGCTAAATATAATAGCACTGCTATTGCTAAAAAAATAATTATATCAATTATACCAAACTTTCTATTAACAATTGTCTTTTCCATATTCATAATTAAATCTTCTCCTTTATATTTTCTTTATCGATAACTACACCCCTCTTCCGTGTCCATAAACCATTCCTCCAATCTTATTTTTATCATAAATTAATATATAATACAAAAAATAAAGAGTTCTTAGAGAAACTCTAAAAACTCAAAATAATCGCAATAAAACCTTGTACCATGGTTTTAGCACTATATAGCTTTGAGCTAAACTCAGCTACATTAAGTAAAGCCTTAACGCGGCAATACCTGTTGACCCATTGGCATCTTTCGATGTTTCTGAGCAGTAGCATTTATCTAATATAGGAGCCTCCCCTAATATATTTACTTTTTTAAATTACACATTGATTATAGGTTTTAAAAACTACTATGTCAATACATATTAACAAATTATAAAAAAATATTTTATTATACAATACTATTTTATTGCGGACTTTTTATTTATTTTTCTTTAATATATTTTAAACTCCCACCCTAAAATAGTCTCTTTATATTCTATTACAGCATCTGAAAACATATTACTAACTGCTTTATCCATTATTATTTTTATGCCATTTTCATCTGTAACAACATAGTCATTTTCACTTTTAATATTATCAGGAAATATGTTAAAGTTTGTTCCCCCGCAAGAAGCTCCACAAGTCTCTATTCTAATACCTTGTTTTCCTTTCTCTTTAATAATATTTTTAACTTTTTCTACAGTATTTTCATGAACTTTTATAGACATAATTTTATCCCCTTTCAGAATATTTTAAATTAGTACATATAATATATTATTTCATATAAAATATAAATTTTATTATTATTTTTTCCTACAAATTTCGCTAAGTAACTTTATTAATATTTATTATTAGTATATAATATTATTGTTTGACTTGAAAGTTAAATAAAATAAAAAAAACTAAAGGAATTAAATAGAGGAGATACATAAACTATGAATGAATTAACTCACGAGTTAGGAATAATAGCTTTACAAAGCGCTAAAGATTTAGGAGAAAAAATAGATAATCTAATAAGAGCTAAAAGAAATACTACTGATTCTTATTTAATACCTATTGATGAAGTTAGATTTTCTAATGGTGAAGGAAAAGCTAAACTTTCAGACTCTGTAAGAGGTAAAGATATCTATCTTGTATGTGATATAGGTAATTATAGTTGCACTTATAAAATGTTTGGTTTTATACATAATATGGGGCCTGATGAACATTTCCAAGATATAAAAAGAGCGGTATCTGCCATAAGAGGAAAAGCTAGCAGAATAACTGTTATTATGCCACTTCTTTATGAATCTAGACAACATAGACGTAAGGGTAGAGAATCTCTTGATTGTGCTTTAGCTCTTCAAGAATTAGAAAGACTAGGTGTTGATGAAATACTAACATTTGACGTTCATGACCCTAACGTACAAAATGCCATTCCTTTATTATCTTTTGAAAACATATATCCAACCTATGATATAGTTAAATCACTTATAACAAATGAAAAAACATTAGAAAGAGATAAAAATAAATTATTAGTTATAAGTCCTGATACTGGAGCTATGGATAGAGCTATCTATTACTCTAGTGTACTTGGAGTAGATGTTGGATTATTCTACAAGAGAAGAGACCATTCTTTAGTTGTTAATGGTAAAAACCCTATAGTTAATCATGAATACATGGGTAGAGATGTAGAAGGAAAAGATGTTTTAATAGTTGATGATATGATAGCTTCTGGTGAGTCAGTTCTTGATATTGCATTAGAACTTAAGAATAGAAATGCTAAAAATGTTTATGTAGCAACAACTTTTGCATTCTTCACAGAAGGACTTGAGAAATTTAATAAATACTATAAAGATGGAATAATCTCAAGAGTATATTCAACTAACTTAACTTACGCTCCACAAGAATTACTTGATTCAGAGTGGTTTATGTCAGTTGATTTATCAGAATTCCTATCTAAAATAATAAATAGATTAAATAAAGAAAAATCAATATCTCCACTTATGGACGCTACAGCTGTAATAAGAGATTTATTAAATGTTAAATAAAATTATATAGTTATTGAAAAATATAGTGAATATAAATTTAAGGATATATCAAGTAATTTTGATATATCCTTTTTATTTTATATAATCATTAACTTCTTTTACTACTTAACTACACTTTCATACAATACTGATTTTAATATAAAGTTATTTTACACTTTTTTTCTTAAGAAAAAATATAGAACCTATTCCTATAATTGCCAACCCTATAATTCCTATTACTTCTGCTGGAACTCCTCCTGTATGAACAAGTCTTTTATCTTGTACAGTTACAGTAATTGTTTTAGTTACTTTATTTCCTTGGCTATCTGAAACTTCATAAGTTACTTTGTATTTTCCTATTTTTTGTGAATTAACTGTATTTTCAATAACTTTTATTTTAGATGTTATATTTCCATCTTCAGTATCATAGGCTGTAACTCCCTTTAATGCTTCTTTTTCATTAAAAGTTTCACCAAGTACTATTTTTTTATCAGTAGCATTTATAACTGGTTTATTATTTTTTGTTGTATTTTGTGAGTTCCCATTCCCTTCAACTTTGTTATCATTATCTTCATTGCCACTAGTATCTTCACTAGTTCCATTATTTGAATTATTATTATCCTCTTCTGGTTTTACATCTTCATTTTTATTGTCTTCATCATTATCTGTTGGAGGAACAACTCCTTCACCTTTAAAGCTTTCCTTATCAACAAGAACGTAAGAGGTATTTTTAGGTACTGTAATTTTATCTCCGCTTATTTCACCTAAGTTTTTAACTCCTGCACTTTCTCCATTAACTACAACTATCCAGTCTTCTTTTGGAAGTGTTACTTCAACCTCTTCATTATTTCCATTAAATATTACTGCAACAGTTTTCCAAGTATCATTAGCAACAGTTCCATCTATGGTGTAAGCAACTATATTCTCATCTGTAAAATTTGCACCCTTTTCTAAAAAGTTAATTCCTTCTTGAATATCTTTACTTGAATTCATTTTAAAAGCTTTATGTGATTTTCTAAGTTCTATTAATCCCTTATAATAATTAAATACATCATTATAAGTTTCTTTCCTTGTCCAATCTATTGCATTTATACTATCTGGCTTGTTGTAACTATTTTCTTCAAAACTTCCATCTTCATATTGTTTTGTTCTTAAAAATTCCTCTCCACCTTGGAAAAACGGAATTCCTTGAGAAGTTAAAACTATAGCTGCTGACATTTTGTTCATTGCCTTTAGTTCTTCTTCTGTTGCATCTTTATTAGTTGTTTGAAGCTTGTCCCATAAAGTTAAATTGTCATGAGCTGAAGCATAATTTATAGTTTGATATGGTTCATTAGCCCAAGATTCTACTGAATATCCTTCATAAGGTGATGGATTTATTCCATATTTAATTTGAGGATGATTTACTGAAGCTACTACTCCAAATTTAATCATTTCTTCAAGGTCTCTATACCCATTTACAAACCCTGGAGTATTATCCTCGAAAACATGTCCCTTTATTCCATCTCTCATATCATCACTAAAGGCTGCTATTTGTAAATCTCCATATTTTGATGTATTTAATTTTGTTGATTTTTCAGAATCTGAAAGTGGAGAATCCCCTCCTGTCCAACCTTCACCATAAACTATTATAGACTCATCTATTTCATTTAATTCTTTTCTTATTTCCTTCATAGTTGTTATATCATGAAGACCCATAAGGTCAAATCTAAAGCCATCTATATGATATTCTTTAGCCCAAAATGTTACAGATTCTACCATCATTTTTCTAACCATAGAACGCTCTGAAGCTAGTTCATTCCCACAACCTGAACCATTTGAGAAGCCACCTTCTCCATTTTGTCTATAATAATAGTTAGGCACTGCTAAGTTTAAATGTGAATCAGCTGTTGCCCCTGTATGGTTATAAACTACATCCATAACTACTCTTATTCCAGCTTTATGAAGTTCCATAATCATTGTTTTAAATTCTTCTATTCTTACTCTTGCTTCATAAGGATTACTAGAATAAGACCCCTCTGGAACATTATAGTTTTGTGGGTCATATCCCCAATTATATTGTGCTTCATCTAACTTTGTTTCATCTATTGACCTGTGGTCAAAAGTTGGAAGTAGATGAAGATGTGTTATTCCAAGTTCAACTAGATGGTCTACCCCTGTTTTTATATCTCCATTTCCAAATAAAGTAGTTCCACTTTCCCAAACTCCATTATATTTTCCACTAACCTCTAAAGAAGTTCCAGAAGATTTATCAATTGTAAAATCTCTTATATGCATTTCATATATTATTGAATCTGTTGCATCAATAAGTTCTGGCTTAGTATCATTTTCCCAATTCCTTGGATTAGTTTCCTCTAAATCTATTACCATAGCTCTTATACCATTTACTCCAACAGCTTTAGCATAAGGGTCTGTAACTTCTTTTTTCTCACCATCATTATTTACTAAATAAGTATAATAAGTTCCCTTTAAATCACCTGTTCCCTCATAGTACCAAGTTCCATTTTCACCTTTAACCATATTTATAACTTCCTTAGGTGATTTTTCTAAGTTATAATCTCCTGTATTAAATAAAGCAAGTTGTACCTCTTTAGCAGTTGGCGCCCATAAAACAAACTTAGTTGAATCTTTGCTATATATACTTCCTAACTCTCCATCATAATGATAAAGGTCTTTAAACTCTTCACTTTCATATATTTTTCCTAAAGTAATTTCCATACTTGAAAAGCCCTCCATTTCTATTGTATATATTTTGGTAATATCTAAATCTTCTTTAGTGGTTATTGTGCCACTTAGTAAATCTTCATTAATCTTAATTGAATTTATTTCTATAAATTTTTCTTCTTTTCCTTCTCTAATTTTTACTTTAGATTTTATATCTTTTATATCATCTTTATTTAATTTAGAATTTAAAGTAAAAGTTATTTTATTTAAAGAGTCTATTTTAGCTGATACAAACCCTGGATTTGTTATAGCATCTTCTGGTCTAAAAACTATATTTTCATTGCTTTGAACAAAATAAGCATTTATAACTCCGTCATTATTTGCATAGGCTAAGTTTATAAATCTATCTGTCTCAATATCTTTGTTGCTCCAGTCAGGTCTTCTAATTATTACTCCAATTCCCCTATAGTCGGCATTTGCTACATTTTCATAATTAATTTCAGCAATTTTTCCATAGCTATCTTCTGATGTAAAAGTATACCCTTCTCCTCCCT
>CAUWNL010000004.1:0-59441 GCA_963559995.1 uncultured Sarcina sp. | reverse complement strand
AACTATAGTATTTTGTTCATTAGGATATTTAGCAGGAGCTCATCCACCAGCTATAATTAATGATAAAGAAAAATATTTTCAAGCAACTCATAATGTATTTACAGCTCATAGTTTAGCAGTAACTAATTATAAAAGGCTTAAGCAATATGGAGAGATTGGAATAACCCATGTATTTTCTCCAGCTTTTAGTGTAGACAATAACGAAGATAATTTATTTGAAGCTAATCATGCTAATGCTTATGGAATACACTGGTACTATGATCCAATTTTAAAAGGAGAATATCCTGAATATGTTTTAGATAATTTGAGAGAGTGTAATATAAAGATAGATTGGACTGAAGAGGAACTTAAGCTTATAAAATCATCTGCGGGTAAAAATGATTTTATAGGACTAAATTATTATCAACCACAAAGAGTTGTTAAGAATTACGAAAATTTAATGCAAGAATATAACAGGGAAAATTCTACAGGAGCTCCTGGTAATATATCCTTTGATGGTGTTTATAAAACTGTTATGATGGAAAATAAAAAATATACTAAGTGGGGATGGGAAATATCATCTGAGGCATTTTTAGATGGACTAAAAATGTTAAAAGAAAGATATGGGGATGTAAAACTTTATATCACAGAAAATGGTCTTGGTGATGAAGATCCTATAATAGAAAACGAAATCATGGATATTCCAAGAATAAAATATATAGAGGAGCACCTTAAAGCAGTAAAAGAGGCTATATCCAAAGGCATAAATCTTAAAGGATATTATGCATGGTCAGTTATTGATTTACTTAGTTGGTTAAATGGATATAAAAAGCAATATGGATTTATATATGTTGATCATAATAACAATTTAGATAGAAAGAAAAAGGCATCTTTTTATTGGTATAAACAAGTAATTGAAACAAGTGGAGAAAATTTATAAAAATCTAATTTAGAAAGGAGTCAAATATATGAAAAAATTTGAAGAAATTATAAATAAAGCTATGCCATATACTATGAAATTTGCTAATGCAAAGGCTGTAAAAGCTTTAAAAGATGGTTTTGTAATTGTTATGCCGCTTACTTTAATTGGATCTATATTTTTATTATTATCTAACTTACCTATAACAGGATATAGTGAATTTATGGCAGGGATATTTGGGGAAAATTGGGCCATGGGATTTAATCAAGTATCAGGATCTACTTATGATATGATTGCTCTTTTTGCAGTATTTGGTATAGCATACTCTTTTGTTAAGAATGAAGGATTTGAAGGAGTACCTGCTGGAATGCTAGGTTTAGTATCACTATTTATAATTTCTAAATCTTCTATTTTAGTTAATAATGAGGTAGTAAATGCTGTAATACCTAAAGAATATTTAGGTGGTAAAGGAATAATAGCAGCTATACTTATAGGTCTTATGGTTGGATATGTATACTCATGGTTTTTAGCTAAAGATATAAGAATAAAGATGCCAGAAAGCGTACCAGAAGGGGTAGCAAATGCTTTCACAGCACTAATTCCTGGACTTGTAATATTAACTATTTCTTTTGGAATATTTGTTCTTTCAGATGTAGTCTTTAATGTAACATTTGTAGAAAAGATTTATGCAGTTTTACAAACACCAATACAAAGTATGTTAAATTCAGTAGCAGCTGTAATATTAATTCCTTTAATAATTTCATTATTTTGGTGGACAGGAGTTCATGGATCTAATCTTATAGGTGGTGTATTAGGACCTATATTATTAGCGAATTCTATGGCAAACGAAGCTGTTTTGCAATCAGGAGAGATTCTTGTAGCAGGACAAAATGCTAATATTTTTACACAGCAATTTTTAGATCAATTTATAACGTTTGGTGGATCAGGAATGACCTTAGGTCTTGTTATTGCTATGTTTTTATTTGCAAAATCAAAACAATATAAGCAATTAGGACGTTTGGCTATTATACCTGGTATATTTAATATAAATGAACCAATAATATTTGGTGTGCCAATGATGTTTAATCCAGTTATGTTAGTACCATTTTTAATTATACCTGTATTATCATCCTTAATCACTTATTTTACGATAAGTTTAGGGCTAATAACTCCATTTGCAGGTGTTATAGTTCCTTGGACAACTCCACCTGTAATATCAGGATTTTTAGTAGGAGGATGGAAAGCAGCACTTTTACAAATAGCTCTTATAGCTATGGCTGCATGTATTTATTATCCATTCTTTAAAGTTATAGATAGACAAGCAGCCCAAGGCGAGACAGAATTTGAAGCAGAAATTGCAATGAACTAATATTAAAGCTATACTATGATAATAATTTCATAGTATAGCTTTAATTTTGGGGTTATTAAACAAAAGTAGTACCTTAATTATAGTAAAAGAAATGGTTTTAGCATATTTTGACACGATATTTCCTTGAATTTATATTTTGTTTTATATTATAGTATGGGTAGGATTTTTAAAATTATTAGTGAAAAGATTAAGTTTTGGAAGGATTGTTACATGAGGATAAATAAATTGCTTAGTAATTATGGTATTTGTTCAAGAAAAGATGCAAATAGAATAATTGAAGATAAAAGAGTTATAGTAAATGGAAAGCTCTGTGAAAAAGGGCAGTGGGTTGAGGAAACAGATAGTATTTTACTTGATGGGGAACCTGTTAAAAAGAGTGAAAGTATATACATAGCATTATATAAGCCAGTTGGAATTACTTGTACTTTAGCTAGAGATGTTAAAGATAATATATTAGAGTTTTTAAATTATCCAAGCTATCTATTCCCAGTTGGAAGACTTGATAAAGAGTCTGAAGGATTAATTTTAATGACTAATGATGGGATTTTAGCAAATAAAATTTTAGAGTCTGAAAATAATCATGAGAAAGAGTATATAGTAACATTAGATAAAGCTTTTGGTAATGATTTTATAGAAGGAATGGAAAGTGGTGTTAGTATTTTAGGCAAAGTAACAAAGCCGTGCAAAGTTAAAAGAGTTAATGAAGATACATTTAAAATAATATTAACTGAAGGATTAAATAGGCAAATAAGAAGGATGAGCAAGGCTTTTGGATTTAATGTAATAAAACTAAAACGTATTAGAATCATGAATATTAATCTTGATGTAGAGAAAGGAAAATGGAGATATTTAACTTGCGAAGAAGTTAAAGAGTGTTATAAAAGATGTAATTAAGTTATAAAAGAATTTAGGAAGCTAGTTATCTGATAAACTGCTGTAAAGAGAGTAACATTTAACTTGTAATATGAGAATCAATTATAAAGAAGAAGATAGCTTTTGAAATTTTCAAATGTAAGGGCTAAAGTTTTTATTTAGATATATAATACTTTTAGCCCCTTATTTATGCTTAGTGATTTGTAGAGTATATATTGTTATTGACAAATTTTAACTAAAAGTATACCATTATGAATGAAACAAATTATCTTTTATACAAGTTTATAAATGAGTAAAATTAAATATTTAGTTGGGGGTAGCTTATGAAATACTTAGTATTAGACATTGGGGGAAGTGCTATTAAGTATGCCGTTATGACAAAAGAATTAGAGTTTTTAGAAAGAGGTAGTGAGAAAACTCCTTTAGATTCTATAGATAGTTTTGTAAATGTTATCGGAAGTATCTATTATAAATATAAGGGGGATATTTGTGGTATGGCTATAAGTATGCCAGGACTTTTAGATAGTAAAAAGGGATACGCCTATACTGGTGGAGCATTAGAATATAATAATGGGCAGAATATAGTAGAAATACTTAAAAAGAGATGTAATACAGAAATAACTATAGAAAATGATGGAAAATGTGCTGCCCTTGCTGAGCTTTGGAAAGGAAGCTTAAAAGATTATAGCGATGGTATTGTTATAGTGCTTGGCACTGGTGTTGGTGGAGGAATTATAAAAGATGGAAAAGTTCATAGAGGTAAAAGTTTCTTCGCAGGGGAATTTAGTTTTGTGTGGACTAATGATAATGGAGAAAAAGGGAATATAAACAATTGGTGGGGAGCAAAAAATGGAACTAGAGCTTTAACAGAGGCAGTTGCAATAGTTAAAGGTTTACCTAAAGATAAGGTGGATGGGCACTTAGTTTTTGAATATGCTAATAATGGAGACTCTGATGTTTTAAAAATACTAGATAAATTTACTTATGATTTAGCAATTCAAATATATAACCTTAAGTGTATTTTAGATAATGAAATAGTAGCAATTGGTGGAGGAATAAGTTCTCAAGATATTTTACTTAAATACATTAAGAAGAATGTAGATAAGGTTTATGATATAGTAGGTTTAAATATTCCAAAGCCTGAAATTACAAGATGTAAGTTTAAAAATGATGCAAACCTTATAGGAGCTTTATATAATTTTTTAGGATTAGAGAATTTAGATGAAATAAGAGATATAATATAGTTAGTAAGAGAAAATATTATATTAAATATTTTTTTGTACTACAAATGTTTAAACAATATATAGTTTATTTAAAATAAGAAATTTAATAATAAGAGGAGGAGTTAATTATGGCAAATTATTTTCCAAAAGGATTTTTATGGGGAGGTGCTGTAGCTGCTAATCAGTGTGAAGGTGCCTATAATGAAGATGGTAAAGGGTTATCAGTACAAGACGTATTGCCTCATGGAATAAAAACACCTAGAACAGAAGAGCCTACAGAGGACAATATGAAACTTGTAGGAATTGACTTTTATCATAGATATAAAGAAGATATAAAGCTTTTTGCTGAAATGGGATTTAAGGTATTTAGATTATCAATTGCATGGTCTAGAATATTTCCAAATGGCGATGACAAAGAGCCAAATGAAAAAGGATTAGAATTTTATGATAAAGTTTTTGATGAATGTTTAAAATATGGCATAGGGCCGTTAGTTACGCTGTCTCACTATGAAACACCTTTAGCACTTTCTAAAAATTATAATGGATGGGCTAATAGAAAGCTTATAGGATTTTATGAAAACTATGTTAGATGTGTTTTTGAAAGATATAAAAATAAGGTTAAATATTGGCTAACATTTAATGAAATAAACTCAGTTTTACATGAGCCATTTATGAGTGGTGGAATATTTACAGACAAAGAAAAGCTAAGTAAGCAAGATCTTTATCAAGCTGTTCATCATGAGTTAGTTGCAAGTGCTTTAGCTGTTAAAGTAGGACATGAGATAAATCCAGATTTTAAAATAGGATGTATGATTTTAAGTATGCCAACTTATCCTTTAACTCCAAATCCAGATGATGTATTAGAGGCAAAACTTGCTGAAAGGTTAAACTATTTCTTTGCTGACGTTCATGCAAGGGGAAAATACCCAAGTTATATGAATAGATTCTTTAAGGAAAATAACATAGAAATAGAAATGGAAAAAGAAGATTTAGAAATTCTAAAAGAAACAGTAGATTTTATTTCATTTAGTTACTATGTAAGTGTTTGCGAAACAGCTGATAAGTCTAAAAAGATAAGTGGAGAAGGTAATCTTTTAGGTGGAGTTCCAAATCCTTATTTAAGGGCTTCAGATTGGGGATGGCAAATAGACCCTGTTGGCCTTAGAATTGTATTAAATGATTTTTATGACAGATATCAAAAGCCTCTATTTATAGTTGAAAATGGTTTAGGTGCTGTTGATAAATTAATTGTTGATGAAAATGGAAATAAAACAGTAAATGATGATTATAGAATAAGCTATTTAAAAGACCATTTATCTCAAGTTTCAGAAGCTATTTTAGATGGAGTAGAAGTTATGGGGTACACAACTTGGGGATGTATTGATTTAGTTTCAGCATCTACTGCAGAGCTTAAAAAGCGTTATGGATTTATTTATGTAGATAGAAATGATGATGGGACAGGAACTTTAGATAGATATAAGAAGAAGAGTTTTTACTGGTATAAAGATGTAATAGGAAGTAATGGGAAAAATCTATAAATATATATCTTTAATGTTATAAAAGACGAATGATTTATAAAAATATGATTAAATAATTTGGAAACTACGATAGAAAATCGTGGTTTTTCTTTTGATTTTTATGTATTTTATTAACTTTTTATAAATAAATATGAAAAAAGCAAATATTTTTACAAAAAATAATATATTATCATTGACAAACAGGTTATGTAAATATAATATAAAAATGTAGGGAAATATAGCTAAAATTGTAGAAGTTATATTAATCAATTATGGGATAATAATAAAATAATAAAGACGAAGTGGGGGACAAATATGCAAATAATCATGAGTTTACTAGGGGTATTTGTAGTACTTGGAATAATGTATTTATTATCTTCTGATAAAAAACACATTCCTTATAAGACTGTAATAAAAGCACTTATAATTCAATTTATTATCGCTTTTGTACTTATTAAATTCCCAATTGGGCAATTTATAGTTGAAAAGGTTTCAGATGCTGTAACTACAATATTAAATTATGGCAGTGAAGGGTTAAGTTTCGTATTTGGAAGTTTAGCAGATTCAAAAATGCCAACAGGAGCTATATTTGGAATTCAGACTCTTGGAAATATAATATTCGTATCAGCTTTAGTTTCAGCACTTTATTATTTAGGTGTAATAGGATTTGTAGTAAAAGTTATAGGAAAAGGTGTTGGAAAAATATTAGGAACAAGCCAAGTTGAAAGCTTTGTTGCTGTTGCCAACATGTTTTTAGGACAGACTGAAAGTCCATTATTAGTTAGTAAGTACTTAAATAAGATGACTGAAAGTGAAATTGTGGTTGTATTAGTATCAGGGATGGGAAGTATGTCAGCTACTATAATTGGAGGGTATACTGCTCTTGGAATACCAATGAAGTATTTATTAGTTGCAAGTGCACTAGTACCAATTGGAAGTATTGCAGTAGCTAAAATATTATTACCTGAAAGAAATACTGAAATGGTAGAAGCATTTGAACAAGTTAGTGTTAGTCTTGACAAGGATAAAAATGCAAATCTTATTGGTGCTATAGCAGATGGTGCTATGAGTGGTCTTCAAACAACACTTGCTATAGGTGCATCATTAATAGCTATTATAGCAATGGTCGCTATGGTTAATGGATTTTTAGGGTTGTTTGGTATAAGTTTAGAGCAAATATTTTCATATATATTTGCACCATTTGGATATTTAATGGGCTTAAATGGAAATGATGCTCTTTTAGCAGGACAACTTTTAGGAAGTAAATTAGTATTAAATGAATTCGTTGCATTTCAACAATTAGGAACTTATATTGCTAGTTTAGCTCCAAGGGCTGGAATGATGCTTACAATTGCTCTTGCTGGATTTGCTAATATATCAAGTATTGGAATATGTATATCAGGAATAGCGGCTCTTTGTCCAGAAAAGAAAAATACTCTTGCAAAGTTAGCATTTAAGTCAATGATTGGTGGTTTTGCAGTTAGTGTATTAAGTGCAATGATAGCAGGTGTTGTATTTTAAAATTAAATTATAAAAATCATTTAAGGTATCACAAAATAAAGTAGCTATGATTAAATTATCATAGCTACTTTATTTTGTAGTAAATGTATTTTAAAATTATCTATAAGAGTATTATTACTATATGATATAATAAATCATAAGAGTGTATTAATATAATAATATTTTTAATTTATTTAATGTAGGGGAATGATTTAATATAGGGGGAAGAAATTTTGATACTTTATGAAAAACGAAGCAAAGAAACAGCAAAGGATTATGCTTATAGGATTTTAAAAGATAACATAATGTCTCTAGAATTAAAACCAGGTGATTTATTAAGTGAGACAGATTTGTCTAAAAAACTTAATTTATCTAGGACACCAATAAGAGAAGTTATAATGAAATTAAAGTCAGAGCATTTAGTAGAGGTAAAACCTCAATCTGGAACTTATGTAGCGAAAATGGATTGGGGACTAATAGAAGAAGCAATTTTTATGAGATATTTTTTAGAAAAAGAAGTTCTTAAGGAAGCTACAGTAAACTTTAATGAGGATAAATTAATTGAATTAGAAAAATGTCTTTTTGCACAACAATTAATAGCAGATAAAAAAAATAATGAATTAGACTTTCATCATTTAGATAATGAATTTCATAGATTATTATTTGAAGGAGTAAATAAAAGTAATGTTTGGGAAGCCATAAGAAGAATAAGTACTCACTATAATAGAATGAGATTATTCAAGGAATTAAATCAAGATAAAAAAGTTATAGTTAATCAACATAATAAATATTTAGATATAATAAAAAGTCATGATGAAAGTTTAGTAGATAAAATTGTATTAGAACATATAAAAAAACCAGCTAATAATTGGTTAAGTAAAATAAATGTTGAGTAGAAAGTATTAAGATATAGGGATACAAAGTTTTAGCATAGAATAAAGTTAACTTTATAAGCTTTATTTTAAATATATAAATTTACAAAATTCAACTTATAACATAATAAATACATATTTGTTATGTTATAAGTTGCTTGTAAACGTTATTTAAAACATATAGGAGTGAAGAACATGGATTTTAATAAAGAACAAATAAAATATCTAAATTTATTAGCAAAGCAATATAAAACAATTGCTAAGGCTTCAACAGAAATAATAAATCTCAAGGCTATTTTAAACTTACCTAAGGGGACAGAACATTTTTTAGCAGATATTCATGGTGAATATGAGCCTTTTGTACATGTTTTGAAAAATGGATCTGGAACAATAAAAAGAAAAATTGAAGAATTATTTGGTCATACTTTAATGGATAGTGAAAAGAGAAGTTTAGCAACCTTAGTTTATTACCCTGAACAAAAATTAGAAATAGTTTTAAATGAGGAAGAGAACATAAATGATTGGTATAAAATTAATTTATATAGATTAGTGAGACTTTGTAGATATATATCCTCTAAGTATACTAGGTCAAAGGTTAGAAAAGCCCTTCCTAAAGATTTTGATTATATTATAGAAGAATTATTACATGAAGATGGTAGTATAGAAAACAAACAAGATTATTATTATGGAATAATAGAGACCATTATAGAAATTGATAGAGCAAAAGAATTTATAATAGCAATTTCTAATGTTATACAAAGATTAGTTATAGATAGGCTCCATATATTGGGTGATATATTTGATAGGGGCCCAAGGCCAGATATAATTTTAGATACTTTAATTAATCATCACAGTGTAGATATTCAGTGGGGAAATCATGATATTTTATGGATGGGGGCAGCTTCGGGAAATACAGCGTGTATAGCTACTGTATTAAGGATATCAGCAAGATATGCAAATTTAGATATAATAGAGGATATATATGGAATAAACTTACTTCCCTTAGCAACATTTGCAGTTAAGTATTACAAGGATGATAAATGTGAAAATTTTATACCTAGAGTAAGTGATGATGAGAGAGAAGGCATTTCAGATTTTGATCTTATTTCAAAGATGCATAAAGCTATAACTATAATACAATTTAAACTTGAATATGAAATAATAAAAAGAAGACCTGAGTTTAAAATGGAGAATAAGCTTATTTTAGATAAGATAAACTATAGTGATGGAACAGTAAATTTAAATGGAGTAATCTATGAATTAAATGATAAAAATTTCCCAACAATAAATAAGGATAAACCTTTTGAACTTACAGAAGAAGAAAGAATTTTAGTTAAAAAGCTTAAAAGTTCATTTTTAAACAGTGAAAAACTTCAAAAGCATGTATCTTTTCTTTTTAGTAAAGGCAAAATATATACAATATATAACTCTAATCTTCTTTTTCATGGATGTATACCGATTAATGAGGATAAAAGTTTTATTAGTATGAATATTGAAGGTAAAACTTATAAGGGTAAAAGCCTTTTAGATAAATTTGATATATTATCAAGACAGGGATATTTTAATGAAAGAGGAACAGATGAGAAATTATATGGAATGGATATAATGTGGTACCTATGGAATGGGGAGTGCTCATCACTTTTCGGAAAGAAAAATATGGCAACTTTTGAACGATACTTTATTAATGATGAAGTTACTCATAAAGAAGAGAAAAATGCATATTATAAATTTAGAGATTCGGAAGAGATGTGCAACATAATTTTTGAAGAGTTTGGTTTAAAGCAAGAAGAATCTAGAATTATAAATGGACATGTTCCTGTAATGAGGAAACTTGGCGAAGATCCTATAAAGGCTAATGGAAAGCTTATAGTTATTGACGGTGGTTTTTCAAAGGCTTATAGAAAGAAAACAGGAACAGCAGGATATACATTAATATACAATTCATATGGTTTGCAGCTTATATCTCATGAGCCTTTTAAGTCTATAGATGATGCAATTATTAAAGAAAGTGATATATTGTCATCAATTAAAGTAGTAGAAAAATTAGATAAGAAAAAGGTTAGAGATACAGACATAGGAAAAGATATTTTAAATCAGATAAATGATTTAAAAATGTTATTAAAGGCTTATAAAACAGGGGTAGTAAATGAATTAGGATAAGTTGATTTTGTATAAATGATAAAAAATTGTTAATAATAATTATAAACATAAAAAGTCTTTTAGTTTTTATATGTTTTAATTTACTTAAGAAAGGGGTGCTACATAAAAAGTTTTATGTAGCGATATTTGTTATGAAAGCACATGTTGATCAAGATACTTGTATAGGATGTGGATTATGTCCACAGATTTGTTCAGAAGTATTTGACCTAAAGGATGATGGAAAAGCTCATGCTATAGAAGAAGATGTACCAAGTGATATGGAAAATGCAGCTGTAGAAGCCCAAGAGAGTTGTCCAGTTGCTGCTATAACTGTAGATTAAGAAAAAGCCTCTTTCTAAAATTTAGGAAGAGGTTTTTTATATATTAAAAATATATAAATACTAAAATTTATATTATTTACATAAAATTAAGTTTTATTTAAGGTTTAACATTTAGAATATATTTAAACAATAGGTTTTAATAAATAAAGTTTTTGTTTTGATAAAATATAGATTTTAGGAGAGTATAGATATGGGTAATAATAGAATAAATAAAATAAGAAAAACTATGAGTAAAAAACTTACCTTAATATTGGCAGCACTTTCATTATGTGCTGTAATTACTGGATGTTCTAAAGATTCAGATGCTACAGCATTTAAGGATACAGAAAGTACAACAACTAGTAGTGTAACTTTATCATCAGATGGTGATGATAATATTAAGGAAGCTGATACATTTATAGATTTAAATGATGATATAAGCGTTACAGGAGAAGGGACAACGATAGATGAAAATAAAGTTTCAATTACCAAAGGGGGAACTTATAGCATAAGTGGTACTTTAAATAATGGACAAATAATTGTAAATGCTGGAGATACTGATAAAGTATATATTATTTTAAATGGAGTTAACATTGCATGTAGTAATAGCTCTCCAATATATGTAATAAACGCAGATAAAACAGTAATTTCTTTAGCTAATGGTACTGAAAATATTATAACTGATACTGAGAATTATGTTTTTGAAGATGAAACAACAGATGAACCAAATGCAGCAATATTTAGTAAGGATGATTTAGTAATTACAGGTACAGGTTCATTAACTATAAATGGAAATTATAATAATGGCATAACAAGTAAAGATGATTTAAAGATTAAAAACGGAAATATAACAGTAAACTCAGTGGATGATGGTATTCGTGGAAAGGACAGCGTTGAAATTTTAGGCGGAACCATAAATATAAATGCTAAAGGTGATGGTATAAGGTCAAATAATACAGAGGATACAACAAAGGGATATGTTTATATTGAAGATGGAACTATTAATATAATAGCAGGAACAGATGGAATACAAGCTGCAACTGAGGTTTTAATTGAAGGTGGTACAGTTAATATAGAGTCTGGTGGTGGAAGTGCAAATAGTAGCACAACAACTGGTGGAAAAATGAACAGTGATTGGGGAGGCTGGGGCATGCCAGGGGGAAAAGGTCAAGGAGTTATGCCAACTATAACTGATACTGAGGAAACTACAGAAGAGGAATCAACTAGTGCTAAAGGAATAAAAGCAATTTCAAGTATAGTAATTGATGGAGGAAATATAAATATTGATTCATCAGATGACTCTATCCATTCAAATGATACCTTAACTATAAATGGAGGAAATATAAATATTTCATCAGGTGATGATGGAATTCATTCTGATACTTCTCTAGATATAAATGGAGGAACAATTAATATTACTAAATCTTATGAGGGAATAGAAAGTACAACTATAAACTTAAATGGAGGAGATATTAGTTTAGTTTCAAATGATGATGGTATTAATGCCTCAGGTGGAAATGATGCATCTGCTACAAGTGGAAGACCAGGACAAAATAGTTTCTCAGCAGGTAAAGGAGAAATAAATATTAATGGTGGAAATATAAGTGTAGATGCTTCAGGAGATGGTATTGATGCTAATGGTTCAATAACCATGACAGGGGGAATAGTCTTTGTAAATGGCCCAACTAATAATGGAAATGGCGCTTTAGATTATGATAATACTTTTGATATTAGTGGTGGAACACTAATTGCGGCAGGGAGTTTAGAAATGGTTCAAACACCAAGTTTAAGTTCAACTCAAAATTCTGTAAGCTTAGGTTTATCAAAAGTAAGTCCAGGAACAGTTGTTAATATAGAATCATCAGAGGGAGATAATGTATTGACCTTTGAAATATCTAAAGAAACCCAGTCAATTATTATATCTTCCCCTGATTTAGAAACAGGAAGTGCTTATTCAGTTTCTACAGGTGGGACTTCAACAGGAACAAAAGATAATGGAATATATTTAGGGGGAAGTTATAGTGGAGGAACTAAAGTTTTAGAGTTTGCAGTTTCAAGTACTGTAACTAGTTCAAGTGAAAGTGGAATAAATTTAGGTTCAGGTGGTATAATGGGAGGCCAAGGTGACAAAGGTAATATGATGATACCTAATGAAAATAGAGGAACTACTCAAACAGCTCCAGTTCAATAAAGTTTAATATAATTTTAAGATTTAATCAATAAAAGAGCCTTAGATTGTTAATCTGAGGCTCTTTATAATAATGTAAATTATACAATTTGTAAAAGAGGTTAATTTATAATAAATAAAGTTATTATGAGTTTTTTAATTGTTAGAAGAATATTGTCTTGGCAATTCAACTATAAAGCTTGTATCTTTATTTATTGTACTCTTTGCATATATTTTTCCTTTATGTTCTTTTACAATAGATTTTGCAATGGCAAGGCCAAGACCATATCCCCCAGTTTCACGAGCTCTAGAGTTATCTGCTCTATAATATCTATCAAATATTTTTTCTAAATTTTCAGAAGCTATTCCTTTCCCAGTATTTTTAACAATTATTTTAACCTTATTTTTATCGATAAATAACTTTATGGAGAGTGTTCCATTTTTATTTGTATGTTTTATAGCATTATCCATGAGAATACTAAACAATTTTTTTATATTTTCCTTATCTCCATTTATAAAAATATCCTTTGATATATTTGTTTCTAAGTTTATATTATTTTCATATATAATTGCATCAAACATAAGCATCATGCTTTCTATTATTTTACTAATATTTATAGTTGTAAAATGTACATTGTCCTGTTGTGCGTCAAGTTTTGCAAGAGATAACATTTCATCTATAAGTTTTGACATTCTATCAGTTTGAGAATTTATATAATTAATCCATTTAGTTTGATTTTTAACTGTATCATCAGGGTTACTAAGGACTAATGAGGTATTTGTTTTTATTATAGTAAGTGGGGTTTTAAGTTCATGGGAGGCATCAGCTATAAATTGTTTTTGCTTTTCAAAGGTTTCTTTTATAGGCCTTATGCTTTTATTAGTTAAATACATACTTATAATAAACAATATTATTAAACTTAATGTTCCAACAAGAAGAAAACTTTTTAATAATTGATATAGAACAACCTGATAATTTGTTTTATCTATAAGGGCAATTTTTATAATTCCGTTATTTAAGATCCCAGATTTTAAGTAAGAGTAATTAGAATCTGAAATAGTTATAGTTCCTAGTGTTTCTTTATCATTTAAAATAGTTTCTGTTGCATTTTTAAGTAAAGTACTATCAACCTCTGTATTAAATGATTGGGCTTGTCTTATAATATTACCATTTTGATTGATTTCTAAGGTGATAAAAGTTGTGCCAGGACCTGCTTTGGGTCCATTATATATTAAGGAGTAAAGGGATGTTGTTATTTCTTTATTCATATTAATGTTTGATATTACAAATATTGTTCCAAATATAGCGATAAAGACAGTTGTAAGTAAACTCATATTTATTAATAAGAGTTTTAGCCTTAGTTTTTTAAACAAGTTTATTCCTCCAATCTATAACCTACTCTTCTTATAGTTGTTATTTTTACATGGGAATTAACATAAGCTAATTTTTTTCTTAAAAAAGATATATAGACTTCAATATTATTATATTCAACATCAGAGTCAAAACCCCAAAGCTTTGTTATTAAATCATCCTTACTAACTACTATTTTTGGTCTTTGCATAAAGTATTTTAGAATTTCAAACTCTTTAAAGGTTAAAGTTATAGAGTTATCTAAAGCTTCCATTTCATAGGTTAAAAGATTTAGTTTAATATCACTAAATTCCAATATGTTATCATTTATAAAATCACCATTTCGCCTTGTAAGGGCACGAAGTCTTGCAAGGAGTTCATCAGGAGAAAATGGTTTTGGAAGATAGTCATCAGCACCAGAGTCTAAGCCTATAATTTTATCCTCAATGGTTCCTTTAGCAGTAAGCAAAATCACAGGCTTTGATATTCCGTTTTTTCTCAAAGTTTTTAAAATATCAAGACCACTCATTTTAGGGAGCATTATATCTAAAATAATTACATCATAAACATCTGTAAGACCATAATTTAAGCCATCTTCTCCATCTAGTACAGCATCAACTGAGTATTTATTTTTTATAAGAATTTGAGATAAGGCCTCTGAAAGTTGCTTTTCATCTTCAACTAATAATATTTTCATTTTTGCTCCTCCTAGAAGTTAAATTTATAATATATTTTATCATGAAAAAATGGCATTTAAATGTTAATTTGTAAAGAATACACCTTTTAGTGGGTTTATCACAAAAAGGTGTATTAGGTGTATTGTTTCTATTATTTAATAGGTGTTGTATATTAAAATCTATGAATTTTAAACATAAGTCTTTTCCTCAACATTTAATGTAAGGGATATATTTAAATTACCATTTCTACATCTTAAATCATCAATAAATTTCTTTTGATTTATATAATTTTTTAGGTTTATAGAATAGTCAAGTTCAAATAAAGCACCAAAGTCTCTGGTTTTTATTTTATTAAGTGTCCAAGAATCAGTATATTCATCTAATATTTCATCAAAAGTATCTTCATAGTTTAAATTTTCAGGAATTGTAATTCTAAGTAGCATAGGTTTATTTTGTGGTGTTGCAAACTTAGTCATATCAAGGCTTATCATTAAGGTACAAAGAATAAAAGTAAATAATATAGCATAGCCAATATATCCCATACCACAAGTTAGTCCAACTGCTAAGGTAAATAATATATAAGAAATATCCTTAGGTTCGCCAGGTTCGCTTCTAAAACGAATTATAGAAAATGCCCCAGCTAAACTAAATGCTCTTGCAACATTATTTCCAATTAAAAGTATTATAATTGTAATTACTACAGGAAGCATTACTAAAGTTAAAGTAAAACCTTGATTATAACCAGTTTTTTTATGAGTTCTCATATATAAAAAACTAATAACAAAACCTAGTACTATAGATGATAAAATAACTATTAATGAATTTGAAAGAGTAAAGGATTCACCAGTGGTTGTTGAAATTATTGTTTCTAGCATATTTAATTAGCACCCCTTAACGTATAAATATTTTCTTTGTTTAAGCAATAGTTCATATATTCATTTCCGTATTTTGAGAAATGGGTATTATAAATCTTTAGGTCAGATAATATTTTAGTAAACCAAACAGGGATAGAGCCTAATATTTTAACTTCCATTAAGTATCTGTTTTCACCTAAAATATCATTGCCATAAGATTTAGATTCTAGGGATAGGTCATCTCTTCTAGTTAAGATTTTATAATCAAAGGTTAATCTAAAATCCCTATTATCTTTAGCAAAAAATGCATTTCTAGTATAGGTTATATAAACTTTAGGGTAAACATTATTTTTATTTAAATAGTAGTTTATTTCATTTATTACCTGACTATTTACATAATCAGTGCCTTGTGGTTTTTTGCTACAATATAAAAAATCATAAGCTTCTTTAAGGGTTAAAGACACACGTCTTTTAGTTACAATACCGTTTATTTTCTTTTTAAGTTCTAAAAATACCTTATCATCTAAGGTAACAGACTGATTATAACTTCTAAGCCTTAGCTTTTCTTTATAGTAGGGCTTATTGATAGAGTGTCTTATTACATCATTATTTTCAGTATCGTAATATATATTATAAATGCTATAATCGCCATTTTTTTTGCAAAACTCATCAAGTTCCATGTATTCAAGAAGGAGTGGAATTAATTCATTATATTGTTCCTTTGTTAATAAGAATTTTTTTTCGTAACGTTTAAAAGAGTTTATAGCCATTTGTTTACCTCCTACCATTTATTTCATGAGTTTATTATAAAAAATTAACCTTAAAGAAATCTTAAAGTTTTTCAAATTTTTGTTTAATTTAAATTTTATTAGGATTCTAAGTTTGTTTAAAAATAAATTAATAAACACAAATTACTTTAAAAACTCATATATAAATTAAGAGGTGATAAATTATATGTGTGGAATAGTCGGATGGGTAGATTTAAATAATAATATAAAAACAAAACAATACATGGTAGAAACAATGAGAGATACTTTAACTCCTAGAGGACCAGATTCCTATGGAATAAAAGCAAATAATAATGCAGTTTTAGGTCATAGAAGACTTTCAATAGTTGACCCTAAAGGTGGGCTTCAACCTATGGTAAAAACTATAAATAATAAAGAGTATACAATAGTTTATAATGGTGAGCTTTATAACACGGAAGAGGTAAGAGCTGGCTTAGTATCAAAGGGTTATACATTTTCTTCTTACTCAGATACAGAAGTTTTATTAACAGCATTTATAGAGTATAGGGAAAAATGTGTTGATTATATAAATGGAATTTTTGCCTTTGGTATTTGGGATGAAAATAATAAAGAGTTATTTTTAGCAAGGGATCCTCTTGGAGTAAAACCTTTATTTTACTCTATAAAAAATGATTCAATTTTATTTGCATCAGAGATGAAAGCACTTTTGGCACACCCTATGGTTGATTCAGTTGTTGATAAAGAGGGTGTTTTAGAACTTATGGCCCTTAGTCCACAAAGAAATTTAGGAAGTGGAATATTTAAGGATATAAAAGAAATCCCACCAGCTTTTTATATGATTTATAATAAAAATGGAGCACATCTTAAAGAGTATTGGGTTTTAGAAGCTAAAGAACATGAAGATGATGAACAAACTACAATAAAAAAACTTAGAGATTTATTAGTAGATGCAATAGAAAGACAACTAGTTAGTGATGTTCCTGTATGTACATTTTTATCAGGAGGCTTAGATTCAAGTTTCATATCCTATGTTGCTGCTAATGCTTTTAAAAGACAAGGAAAGCCCCCATTAGATACTTTTTCAATAGATTATGTGGATAATGAGAAATATTTTAAAGCTAATCTATTTCAACCAAATTCAGACCCTTATTGGGTTATAAAAATGAAAGATTATATAAAGAGCAATCATCACGGAGTAATCTTAGATAATGTAGAACTTGCAAAGGCTTTAAAAGAAGCTACAATAGCTAGTGATTTGCCTTTAATGGCAGATGTTGACTCATCTCTTTATCTTTTTTCAAGGGAAATCAAAAAAACAGCTACAGTTGGTCTTTCAGGGGAATGTGCAGATGAAGTATTTTGTGGATACCCATGGTACACAAGGGATTATGAAAATATAGATATATTCCCTTGGGCAGATTCCGTTTCTCACAGACAAAATATTTTAGCAAAATCCATAAAGGATTTACCAATAGAGGATTATGTAAAACAGGTTTGCAGTGATAGTTTAGCTAAAGTTCCAAAGCTAAAAGGTGAATCTAAAAAAGATGAAAAAATGAGAGAGTTATTTTATTTAAATATTAAATGGTTTATGATAACACTTTTAAATAGAAAAGACAGAATGACTATGTCTAACAGCTTAGAGGTTAGGGTACCTTTTGCAGATAAAAGACTTGTTCAATATTCGTATAATATACCAGCTGCTATGAAGCTTTTAAATGGACGTGAGAAAGGGCTTTTAAGAGAATCTATGAGAGGACTTTTGCCAGATGAAATAGTAGATAGAAAAAAGAGTCCATATCCAAAAACTCATCATCCCCTTTATACAGAAACAGTGAAGAGTATGCTAAGTGATATAATAAAGAATAAAAATGCAAGGGTTTTAGAGCTTATAGATAAAGATGCAATAGAGAAAATAATAAATACAAATGGAAGTAGTTTTACTAAGCCTTGGTTTGGACAACTTATGACAGGTCCTCAAGTTATGGCTTATTTAATACAGTTAGATACATGGATTAACGAGTATAACGTTAAATTAGATATATAATAAATGTGAGTAGTTATAGGATTTTAATTAAAATATTCACCACAATAAGATTAGTTTTATTGTGGTTTTATTTAATTTAAATTAAATAAACAAATGATTAACATAGGTATTTGTAATAAAGTGTAATAATGGTATATAATTATATATATCTTAAAAAGAATAGTTTAAAAATAAGGAGTAAGTTATGACAAAAAAATGTTTATATTGTAAAAAAGATTTAGATAATAAAAAAGAGTATTTAGAAAATAAAATAGGATATTTCTGTGATGAAAACCACTTTGATAAATATTTAAAATCTTTAAGTAAGGAAGATTACATAGACCTTCAAAATAGTTTTTGTGTATGCAGTGATGATTAAGAGTTATTTTATTATATGTTGATTTTAGATAATAAATTTGAAGGGTTTATTATCAATCATAAAGTTTAAATTACCTAAAATCAACATTGGATATTATAATTTATTTATAAATAAAATTAAATATTTTTTCAAGAATACTTTCAGCTTTAAAATCATCTTTTAAAACAAATCTTTTAAGTATAACATAGGAGTCATTTAAGTATATTATTAAAATAAGAGGAAAAACTATTAAAATAAGAGGATTATAGCTTATAGCTTTTAATATATTTAGACGAAATATATTAAAAAATGCTCTAGTTAATCCACAGCCTAAACAGTTTATAGAGAAAACATTAAGAAATAAGCAAAAGCTTCTAGATTCAATAAAGGTTAAAGGTACAGTTGCAAGGAGAAGGTAAGCTATAAAGTATAAACAAAGTCTAAGTAAACAAAAATATTTATTTTTTATCATTAATTTAAATTAAAGGATTACCATCATGGTCAGATGTTATAACAGAATCGCAAAGAATAAGAATTCCTTCTATAAACCCCCAAATAGATGTAATACCGCAAGTTACAAAAGTTAGAATAAGTTGAAGTATACCAATCCCTGTATATCCTAAATAGAAGCGATGAACACCAAGGCCTCCCAAAAATATACCTAAAAGACCAGCTAAAACCTTTGACTTACCTGTACCATCTCCTAAAATAGATTTTGGGAGTTTTGCTCCACAATTAGTACAAAATTGGGCTACTTCTTCAGTTGGGCTTCCACAATTATTACAAAATTTATTTCCATGATTTTTTTTAACACCACAATTTATACAAACATAAGCTTTGTTGTCCATTTCTTTTCCACAATTTCTACAGAACATAAAAAACTCTCCTTAAAAATATATTATTATAAATATATTAGAGAGTTTCTTATATATTACATAGTAAAAGATAAGATATACCTTTAGATAGAAGGTACACTTATAAATTTAGTTGCATTTATTTGAGTTGTATTTATTGTAGTTGTAAATCCAATTTTTAACGATGACCCATCAATTTCAAAAGTATTTACACTTATCTTATCTAAGTTATCAAATTTTAAGATAATATTACCTTTAGAACTATCAACAGACATAAATGATTTATCACTTAAATATTTAAATACTAAGCTTTTAGGAATTTGTATAAAGCCAATATTTCCCCTAACATAGTGAAGAACAGCCTGATTATTTTCAAGTTGTGGAGTAAGTACAAAATGAATTTCAAAAGGAATATCTAAATAATTAAGTGTAGCGTAAACATTAATTTCATTGTTAATAATTTTAACTTGTACACCTGTTATATCTTTTAAAGTTGTATTTGAAACATTTTGTAAAACTAAAATTATAAGGTTTGTTAAGTTAGTATCAGAAATTAACCCATTAGAATTTAAAACTACTTCTGATAAGGATAGGTTAATTTTGCTTGGAATAAAATCCAAAACTGAAGAATCTAAATTTACTGGGGTATCAACACTAGTTACAGGGACCTTAGGTGCAAAATAATTTTCATAAGTAAAAAACGCACCTCCTATTATGATAACAATTATTATTATAGGGATAATCAATATTTTAAGTTTAAATTTTTTCTTAGACATTTAATATGGTCTCCTTATAAATTTAAATTTTTTATATATTATAACACATAAAAAAGACAATTCTAGGTCTAGAATTGTCTTTTCTGTTATCTCCACCATCTACTAAAAACTACATTGTTCTCTAAATCTAATGATTGTCCAAAGTTATTTTTAGTTAATAATAACGCAACAATAATTAATAATAAAACTATTCCTAAGAAAATATAATGAAAGTTTTTCATAATTACCTCTATAAAATAATAGTTAAATTAATTTATTTTATTAAAGTAATATATAAAATATGCTAATATATTTATTTAGTTGTAGTAACAAGGTTTGTGGTAGCTACATTTGTTTTATTAGCACTAGTTGTAGTAGGAGTTGTGCTTGATGTTGCAGCCTTTGTAGTATCACTTGTAGTCTTAGTATCAGAAGTTCCAGTGCTTCCAGTAGTATCAGAAGTATTATTAGAAGTACCTGTTGTTCCTGTACTAGTGGACTTATTATCAGAGTTTCCTGTTGTTTCATTAGTATTAGAAGTTTTAGCAGTATCACTTGTTCTTGTACTTACATTATTAGAGTTATTATTAGAAGTACCTGTAGAATTTGTATTTTGTTCTGTAGTATTAGAATTAGTAGCAGTATTTGTTACTGAATTAGTTTTAGTTGAGTTTGTATTACTAGTATTAGCTTGTGTAGATGTTGAATTATTACTGGTGTTAGCAGTGTCATTAGTAGCTGCAGTACTTGTTGGGTTTACACTACTACTTATTGTAGTTGAGCTAGTAGTTGTAGTTTTTGCTGTTGAAAACATATCAAAACCAAAATGTAAAACAGCAACAATTACAGCTACTAAAACTCCAATCATAACTTCTATTAATATTTTTTTCATAAATTTATCTCCTGTTCAATAACTTAATCAAATATATAACCTACTAAATATGAATATAATAACTTTATATAAGTATGTCAATATGTAAATGGAAATTAATTTGTTATATTTAAAATATATTAGTATGACTTTACAAAAGTAAAAAAAATGAGTTATTATAATAAAATACAATAAGAGTATTTTATTATAATAACTCATTTTTATGTAAGGGATAGATAATAACTGTATCCCTTTAGAGAATACCAAGGTAAGATGAAGACATAGTTTATATACTTAGGATAAAATATAGGAGTGAAAAATATGTTTTGTGATAATTGTGGAAACGAAATAGAAAATGACGTAAATTTTTGTCCAAAATGTGGAATGAGGATTGAATTTGAAGAAGATAAAGGATCACTAAATGAAATTACAGGAGAAATAGACAGTAATGAGGTTTTAAAGCAGATTCTTTTAAGCAAAAGTAAAGAAGATAGCGAAGAAAATAGACAAGATGATAATTTTAAAGAGAAAGTGCCTAAGAAGAAAAAGAAAAAGTTAAAAGTAATAATAATTTTAATTATTATAGCAGTTATTATAGGAGGAGGAACTTATGAAGCTATTTCTTATAAGAATAAAATAGAAAATCAAATAGTTAAAGTAAACAGTGATATAAATAGTGGAAACTTAACTCAGGCAAATAATGATTTAGAAACTTTGAAAAATATGGGTGGACCATTTGTAACATCAGATGTTTCAAGTTTAAATACAGCTATAAAAAATGCTCAAGTTTATGCAGGGGATATTCAAGAAATAAATAATGCTATAGCTAATAAAGATACACAAACTGCTACAAATTTAATAAAAGAATTAGAAGGAAAAGACTTACCAACTAATATAAAAGGTGAGTTAGCAACAGCTACAAGTAATCTTACAACTCTTATGGCTCAAATTGAAAAGGAAAATCTTACAGCTGAAAAAAGTAAGGTTGAGCAACAATTACAAGATGTAATAAATTCAATAAGTGTATCATCAAATTCAGGATACACTATATCCACAATGACTCCTGAGGAGTTAACAGCTACTTTAAACACTTATTTTAAAAATAGTGCTAAGAATATAAATCTTGCAATACTTACATCAGATCAATTGAACTCTATCAATAGTTCAAAGAATAATACAGACCTTCAAGAACAAATAAAAAGTAATTTAAAGGCTGATTATAGTGGTGCAACTGCATATGTTGTAGGGGATAGTATAGATGGAGAAAATACATTACAAAAGACTACACTAACAATTAATAATGAGCCAGCATATATAGTAAAATATCAACTTATAAGTGATATAGGAACTGATAAAGGGTATAGTGTAACATTTATCAGTGCAACAGGAAGTGTATACACAGCACAAGATGTATATAATGCTATGATGAACAATAAATTATCATCATCAGGATATATATTTGGATATAATAGTTTATTAAAGAGTGGTAAGAGTGTAGCAACATCATTTAAAAATGCTGGATATAAGAGCAAAGATGGAACTATAACTTATTATCCATCATAATAAGAGTGAGAAAGGTCATATTTAAATTAGAAGATTAAGTCTAGTAGTTTAAAAATAAAGAAGAGTGTACTATTAATTTTAGTACACTCTTTTATTTTAGCATTTTTCTATAAAGTATTTAAATAGATTTAGCATATTATAATAATTTTTTGTAAGAAGTTCAGGGTGCCATTGAATTCCTATAATAAGTGGTTCCATGGTGCTTTCAATTGCTTCTATAACCCCATCTTTAGATATGGCAGATATTTTAAAGTTAGGAGCTAAATCTTTAACTGCTAAGTGATGGTAGGAGTTTACTAAAGCATTATCACCTAATATTTTATAAAGAACACTGTCTTTAGAAATAGATATGGAATTTGACGGGATATAAGGTTCGGAATCTTGTATATGCTTTATATAAGAACCTTTTATATAGGATATATCTTGATAAAGGGAGCCACCATTAAATACATTAACAACTTGATGACCTCTGCAAATCCCTAAAACAGGAATGTTATTTTTCATAGCTTGCTCTAGAAGGTAAAGTTCAAAAAAATCTCTTTCGTTAGATACGTGACCTAATTTTTCTTTAGGTTCTTCTCCATATTTTAAGGGATTTATATCAGAGCCACCTGTTAATATTAATCCATCAATAATATTTATATGAGAATCAATAACTAATAAATCTGTGGTATTTGGAAGGATTATAGGAATACCACCAGCAGCAATTACTGATTGTACATATTCGTAAAATAGTCTTAATTGTTTAGAACCATTAAAGGGTTTAGAGTTATTAATTGTAATATTAGAGGATATTCCAATAATTTTTTTTGTCATTTGAATTCACCTCATTTGAAACTAAAATATTTATTTAAAGGATAATTATTTTATATTTGAAAAATATAAGATTTAAATTATAAAAAATATATATAATATAGATAAATATAAAATATCACTATACTTTAGTATATAATGATTATTATAAAATTATCACTTTTAAAATTTTAATATGAGGTGGATTTATGAAAGAGAAATACAAAAAGAAAGATAAGGAAGAACTTAAAAAAATATTAACTAAAGAACAGTACTTTGTAACTCAAGAAAATGGAACAGAAAGACCTTTTGTAAATGAATATGATAATGTTTTTGAAGAGGGAATATATGTTGATATAACAACAGGAGAGCCTTTATTTTCATCAAAGGATAAATTTGATTCTGGATGTGGATGGCCAGCATTTTCTAAACCCTTAGATAGAAAAATTATTAAAGAAAAGGTAGATAAAACTCATGGAATGATAAGAACTGAGGTTAGAAGCTCCTTAGGAGATGCTCATTTAGGACATGTATTTTGTGATGGACCTGAAAGCTTAGGTGGACTTAGATACTGTATAAATTCAGCATCATTAAAGTTTATTTCAAAGAAAGATATGAAAGATATGGGGTATGAAGAGTATTTGTCTATTTTTGAAGAATAAGTTTAAGGTATTTAAAAATAAATATTACTTTAAGAGAGTTTAAAAAATTGAGGTCATAAGAAGTGTTTTATATTTTAGTAACACTTCTTATTTTTTAAGATTAAAATAAAATGTATTAAGTTTTAAAGAGGTCATTAGTTTGATAAATGATATGACAAAGGGTAATCCTGCAAAAATACTTTTTTATTTTGCTCTTCCAATGATATTAGGAAATATAATTCAACAGCTTTATAATATTGTTGATTCAATGATAGTTGGAAATTTTTTAGGGGCTGATAAGCTAGCAGCAGTTGGCGCCTCTTACCCAATAACATTTGTATTTATTACAATAGCAAATGGGGCGAGTATAGGATGTGGAGTTTTAATTTCCCAGTATTTTGGTTCAAAAAATATTGAAAAAATGAAAACTTCAATATACACATCATTAATTTCTATTTTTATTTTTAGCTTTATATTAACTATAATTGGGCTTACTTTTTGTAATACAATTTTAAATCTTATGAACATACCAAGGAATATATTTTATGACTGTCATGGATATATAAATATTTATTTTATGGGAATTATATTTTTATTTTTATACAATATTTCTAATGCATCATTTAATGCATTAGGAAACTCTAAAACCCCATTAATGTTTCTTATAATATCATCTATTTTAAATGTTTTCCTAGACTTATTGTTTGTTCTTAAATTTAATTTAGATGTGAAAGGAGTAGCTTATGCTACATTAATTTCACAAGGATTTTCGGCAATTTTATCCTTAAGTTATCTTTTGTTAAAGGTAAAATCTATAAAGGTAAATAAAGATTATAAATTATTTGATTTTTCTATGTTAAAGAAAATATCTAAAATAGCAATACCATCAATACTTCAACAATCAATAGTATCAATTGGAAATTTATTTGTACAATCATTAGTAAATAGTTATGGTTCAGTTGTAATAGCAGGATATACATCAGCTAGCAAAATAGATTCTATATGTATTTTACCTTTAACAAGTTTAAGCAATGCCATATCAACATTTACAGCTCAGAATATAGGGGGAAGAAAGAGTAATAGAGTAAAAAAAGGATACAAGGCAGCTTTAATTATGATAGTAATATTTTCTACATTTGCGGCTATTATTTTATTCATATTCGGAAATAATTTAGTTGGAATATTTATAGATTCTAATGCTAATAAGGATGTGATGCTAATTGGTCATGAGTATTTAAAAATAGTATCTATGTTTTACTTTTTAATGGGACTTATGGTAACAACTAATGGGGTCTTAAGAGGAGCTGGAGACTTAAAAATATTTTTAATAAGTTCCCTAGCAAATTTATCTACTAGGGTAATATGTGCTTATATCTTAGCAAACTTTATTGGACAAAGTGCTATTTGGTGGGCAGTTCCTATTGGATGGGCTATAGCCTCAGCTATTTCTGTTGTTAGATATAGAAGTGGAAAGTATTTGTTATATGGGCTTATGTAAGATTGAAATTAAGTGACCTAAGGGAGCTTGTGGATTAAATATAATCGTTGTTGAAAATATGCTAAGAGAAGTAATAGGAGCAGCATCTCATGCTAATAGAGGCCATGAAAGTATGTTAGCTTTAAAGCTTGCTGGTAAAGGAAAGGTTAATGGGAATTTAGGTTAATGATTTAAAAGAGAAACGTAAAGTTCTAGGATAGAGTTAAAAATAGTTTTATAGTAAAAACATAATAAAATGATAAAAAAGAGTAGTTTTATATTAAAAAAAACTAGTCTTTTTTTACTTGAATTTAAGTAAAAATATAACATAAATTAATATTTATAACACATAAATCCATTTTTTATATATAAACAATAAGTTAGAATATATATATGTAAAGGATAAAATGGATTAGAGGGTGGATATTTTATGAGTAAAACATTAAGAAAATTAGGAGCTATTTTTACATCTAGTGTAGTACTTTCTAGTATGTTAGTAGGATGTGGATCGGATAGTGCAACTAGTGCTAACAAATGGAGACGTAACATTAACTTATGCAATATGGGATAAGAATCAAGAAGCTGGTATGCAAGCAATTATTCATGCTTTCGAAGAGGAAAACCCAGGAATAAGTGTTAATTTAGAAATAACTCCATGGGAGCAATATTGGACAAAACTTGAAGCAGCAGCAACTGGAGATGTTATGCCAGATATATTTTGGATGCATGCTAACCAAATAAATAGATATGTTGGTGGAGATATGCTTTTAAGTCTTACTGATATGATAGAAGAAAGTAGCACAGTAGATATGGAAAAGTTTCCTGAAGGATTAGTTCAATTATACACTATTGATGGTAAAAATTATGCCATGCCAAAGGACTTTGATACAGTAGCACTTTGGTATAATAAAACTTTATTTGACGAAGGAGAACTTTCATATCCAGATGAAACTTGGACTTGGGGTGATTTGTTAAATGCAGCAAAAGCATTGTGACTAATAATGAAAAAGGGGTTTATGGTATTGCAGCAAATGCTAATGCACAAGAAGGATATTATAATTTTATACATCAAAATGGTGGAGAAATAGTAGTTGACAATGGGGATGGAACAAAAACTTCAGGTTATTTTATGGATGAAACTAAAGAGGCGCTTAAGTGGTACGTTGATTTAAGTTTGGAGGAAGGAGTTTCACCAAGTAACACTCAAATGAGCGATACGGCACCTGCAACTTTATTCCAATCTGGAAAAGTGGCTATGATGTTTGCAGGTTCTTGGATGGTGTCAGAATTTGCAAGTTATGATTATATAGTTAAAAATTGTGATGTTTGCAGTACTTCCACAAGGAAAAGAAAAAGGAACTGTTTATAATGGTCTAGCAAATTCAGTGGCAGGTAATACAAAGCATAAAGAAGAAGCGTTAAAATTTGTTGAATTTTTAGGTGGAGAAGAAACTACTAAAATTCAATCTGAAAGTGGAGTTGCAATTGCAGCTTATAAGGGAACTCAAGATGCATGGGCAAAGGCTTACCCAGAATTTAATTTAAGTGTTTACCCAGAGATGATGGATTATGGAACTATTTTTGCTTATTCTAAAAATAAATCTAAATGGGAAGAAACTCAAACTGAAGTTATGAGAAAAATATTTGAAGGCTCTGTTTCAGTTGAAGATGGATGTAATCAAATAGCAAGTAAAATGAATGCAGTTTTAGCTGAAGAATAATTTTGCAAAGATTGTGTACAAACCTTAGGGTTAAGCTTTATATGCAATCTTTAAATCTAGACACAAAAAGGAGCTATTAAATGCAAACAAAGACTATATCCATTAAAAAAGAAAGGGTAGATAAGAAGCCAAAAATAAATAGATTTAAACTAACAAAAAGAGAAAAAAAGGATTGTTTTTGGGGCTATGTAATGGTAGCCCCAACGATTATCGGATTAATAGTATTAAATTTTATACCACTTATAGAAACATTTATAATGAGCTTTAAAAGGACAGGTGATTTTGGAAAAAGTACCTGGGCAGGTTTAGCAAATTATAAGAAGTTATTTTCAGATGCTATTATATGGCAAGAAACTGGAAACACATTTAAATTTTCACTTATAGTTGTTCCAGTAACTATAATTATTTCTTTAATAGTAGCAGTACTTTTAAATCAAAAAATTAAAGGAAAAACAGTTTATAGAACAATTTATTTTTTACCAATGGTAGCTGCACCAGCTGCTGTATCAATGGTATGGAAGTGGCTTTATAATGGAGAATTTAGTTTATTTAATCAAATCTTAAATTTCTTAGGATTAAAGGGGGTAAATTGGATAACTGATTCTAAAGTTGCATTGTTTTCAATAGCCATAGTAGCTATTTGGAGTAATGTTGGTTATAACATGATAATATTTTTAGCAGCCCTTTAAGAAATACCTTACGATTATTACAAAGCAGCGGATGTAGATGGAGCGGGGAAAGTAAGACAATTCTTTAATATAACAATACCTCTAGTTTCACCAACTATATTTTTTGTAGTGATAACGACGGTTATAAGCTCAATTCAAGTATTTGATATCATTCTTATGATGATAGGAAATACAAACTCAGCAATTGAAAGTACTCGTTCTCTTATTTATGCATTTTATCAACAATAATTTGTAGTTAATGATAAGGGATATAGTTCTGCAATTGCAATATTTGTTTTAGTAATAATTATAATAATAACCGCATGTCAATTAAAAGCTCAAAAAAAATGGGTTCACTACTAACAAGGAGGGTAAAATAGATGAAAACTAGAAGCAAGGGAAACCTAATAATTCATTTAGTATTAATGATAGGCGCTATGACAATGATTTTACCATTCATATGGATGATACTTACATCATTAAAAACTGTAGGTGAATCTACACAAATTCCGGTTAAAATTTTTCCTGAGATTTTAAAATGGGACAATTATTCTGAGGTATCAAGATTATTACCATCTTATTTAGTTCAATGGCAGCTTATGCATTAGCAAGATTAGATTTTCCAGGAAAAAATATATTATTTTTTCTAGTTTTAATGCAGATGATAGTTCCATCTCAAATATTTATAATACCACAATTTATGATAGCACAAAAGCTAGGTATATTAAGTACAGTTTCAGCATTAGTATTGCCAGGTTTAGTAAGTGCATTTGGAACATTTCTCCTTAGACAATTTTTTATGGGTATTCTAAAGGAAATGGAAGAGGCTGCACTTTTAGAAGGGTGTAATAGATGGCAAATATTTTGGAAGATAATGTTGCCTATGGCCAAGTCAGGTCTTATAGCTCTTGGAATATTCACATCATTGTTTGCATTTAAAGATTTAATGTGGCCATTAATAGTTAATATGTCTATTGATAAAATGACATTAGCATCAGGTGTTGTATCACTTCAAGGACAATTTTCAAGTAATTATCCTCAATTAATGGCAGGGTCAATGCTTGCAATATGGCCAATATTTATAATATTTATGTATTCCAAAAAAGATTTGTACAAGGTATAACAAGTACAGGATCAAAACTATAAAGTAGTTTAAATTTGTTTTTTAGTTAAAATCAGATTAAAAGGGATAAATATCCGTGATGATATTTATCTCTTTTAAGTTTATTTTCGTCGTTCTTCAAACCAATTTATTGTTTCTTCTTTTTGTTCTTTTGGCAAAATTGTATCTACATGATTATATAGCCAAGCTAGAGTTTTAGTATTAAGATAGTTTTTCATTTGCTCTTCAGCTTCAAGCATTACAGTCTTTATTGTACAAGGACATTTTGTGTAGGTATCTGGTAAATTATATTTATCTAAAAGTATGGTGTTTTGCCTAATTTCCGCACATTTAAACATAGGCTCCGTTCCTTCAATAGCTTCAACAACATCTAAAAATGTTATATTTTCTGGACTTTTAGCAAGTTCATAACCACCTTTTACACCAGGAACTGATTTTATAATCTTAGCCTTACTAAGCTTTGTATAAACCTTTGAAAGATAAGTCTCTGATATTCCTTGAAAGGCTGCTAAATCTTTAATGCCAACAGGTTTCCCAGAAGGGATATCCACCATATATAATAAACAATGAAGAGCGTATTCTATTCCTATTGATAACTTCATGTGTTAATCTCTCTTTCTTTTAGTTTTTAATATTATAACTTTAATTAGTCTTCTTATTTCAATATATCATTATAATAAATTAGCGTAAAGTTAATTTATTTGTAGATAAGAGGATTTAAATAAATAGATGATTTTAATTAAATAGTGCAATAAAATAATTGACAATATAAGACATATGTAATAAACTAATTAAGGATAAATTTTATCGGCGATAAAATTTATCTGTAATCAGCCATATTGATACATAATAGAATTTATTATAGTAATATTAATAAATAAATTTAAAAGTGAAATTGGAGGGAAAATGTATGTTAACAGAAAAGTTTTTTGAAGTAATAAGTCATGAGGGCGTTGTTTCAATAGTTTCATGGGGCAAGAATGAGCCTCATATAGTAAATACTTGGAACTCATATCTTACAATGACAGAAGATAATAGAATATTAATTCCAGCAGCTGGAATGACAAGTACAGAAGCTGATGTCAAAGAAAATAATAGAGTAAAAATAACTTTAGGAAACAAAGAGGTACAAGGTCTTTTTACTCAAGGAGCGGGATTTAGACTTGAAGGAACAGCTAAATTTATAGAAGCTGGGAAAGAATTTGAAATGATGAAAGAAAAATTCCCATTCTTAACTAGGGTTTTAGAAATAACTTTAATTGAAGTTAAGCAAACATTATAGAACTTAGATTTTCTTCTATACTAAATAGAAAATATTTAATAGTATATATAGAAGAATAAATGAAGTATTAAAAATGTAGATATAGTATAAATTGACATAAAAATTATTTCTAAAGTATAATATTAAAAAAGCTTATCTAAAAGTTTAGATAAGCTTTTTTATATTCGTTAATAGGGGAAGATAGAATGGAATTTAGAAAAACAATCAAGAAAGATATTGAAAGTATAATGAGGATTGTTAATCAAGCTAAAGAATATTTTAAAAAAAATAAAATTAATCAATGGCAAGATGGATATCCAAATACTAAGGTTATAGAAGAAGATATTAAAAATAAATGTAGTTACGTACTATTAAATGATAATACTGTAGTTGGAACATCCGTTATAGATTTTGGTGGGGAAGCAACTTATAATAATATTTATAATGGGAAATGGCTTAGTGATAGTAAATATGCAGTTATACATAGAATAGCTATAGATAATAATTATAAAGGGCTTGGAATAGCAGCTGAAATTATAAGAAATGCAGAAAAATTATGTGTAGAAAATGATATAAAAAGTATTAGAGTAGACACCCATAAAGATAATATATCAATGCAAAGACTTCTTAAAAAAAATGGTTTTACTTATTGTGGGATAATTTATTTAGAGGATAAAAGTGAAAGGATAGCTTTTGAAAAAATAAGTTATACTAAATAATTGTTAAATTAAAATAATGTATCTATAATTAAGTAAAGAGTAGTTTATTGATAATAAACTTATTAGAAAATAGAAAGGAAGATATTTATGACATTAGAAGAGAGTTTCAGATATTTTAATTTACCATATAATGCTAGTTTAGATGAAATTAATGAGATGAAAAAGACATTACTGCTTAAGTATCACCCTGATAGATTTCAAGATGAAACATCAAAAGAAATGGCTAAGGAGAAAACAATTATTTTAATAAAAGCTTATAAAATAATTATGGATTCAAAGGGGCAGGATATATCAGAAGTAAATGATAATAAATTATTACTAAGTAGGTTTAATAAGTTATACAATGAAGAAGAGCTTAAAGGAATTAATAATTTATTACAAAAATTACATGAAAAGCATAGAGAACTATCTTTTGAAAAAGGTAATAATATATATTTTTATGATACTAATCCAGATGAAGTTGAAAAGGCATGTAGAAGTTATAGTGATATAGATTCTAAAGGTGAAATACCTTTATTTTGTATAAATTTTGATTTTAGAAATCCTAATTCTCATGGGATTTTAATATCTAATAAACATTTATATTGTTGTAATACTTGGGAAAAACAATGGTGTTTTCCTTTATATAAGATAAATGAATTAAAAACTCCTGTAGGGATATTTAAAGATATAATAGAGGTAAATGGGAAGAATTCGTTAAATTTCCCTATGAGATTAAATATAACGTCTTATCGTGAGCTTATAAATTATGCTATAGAATTATTAAATAATCTATAAATTCTATATTATTTAATAAGATATTAATCTGTTATATAAATTAAAAATGTAGAAGAACTTAGAATTAAATTCTCTACATTTTTTTAGGTGTTAAGAATTAAATCAAGCTTATAGTCTCATCTAAGACTTTTCCAATAGAGTCATGAATCACTAAATTTGCTTTAGAATCAGCAGAGGTTACGCTTTTATTTATTAAGATTAAATTTTTACCCTTAAAATAGTCAATAAGACCAGCAGCAGGGTAAACTACAAGGGAAGTTCCACCTATAATTAATGTGTCAGCATTCTTTATAGCATTTATTGCACCTCTTATTATATTATCATCTAATCCTTCCTCATATAAAACTATATCAGGTTTTACGCTTCCACTACATTTAGAACAAGTAGGTATATCTTTAGATTCTAAAATAAATTTCTCATCATAAAAAGCGTGACATTTAACGCAGTAATTTCTAAGAACTGAGCCGTGAAGTTCAAAAACATTTTTACTTCCTGCCTTTTGGTGAAGCCCATCAATATTTTGAGTAACAATAGCTTTAAGTTTTCCTAAATTTTCAAGTTTAGCAAGGGCAATGTGACCTTTATTTGGTTTAGCATCAGGATAAATTAACTTTTCTTTATAAAAGTTAAAAAACTCTTTAGGATATCTCATATAAAATGAATGAGATACTAATTGTTCTGGGGTAAAGGTAATATTAAGTTTTTCATTAAATAAACCATTTGAACTTCTAAAATCGGGTATACCAGATTCAGTACTCATACCAGCGCCACCGAAGAAAACTATATTGTTGCTTTCTTTTAAAATTTTAGCTAATTGTTCTATTTTATTATCCATAAAATCATCTCCATATAGTATTTGATATATTTATTATTACATAAATTTTAAAGAACCAAAATAGTTATTGTTATAGTAAATAATAAGGATTTAATTTTAGTACTGTATATTAGAATCAATAATTTCTTTAACTGTTATATGTTCGTTTTTAAATCTAGCATTTGCATTTTTTTCTTTTTTAAGCTTTATAGCTTTTTTAGGACAAAGATTTATACAAGATAAACAAAACTCACAGCTTGTACCATAAGTAGGTTTTATACCTTTTGCCTTATCAAGGGATATGTTTTGTCTTGGACATACCTTTACACAGGTCTCACAAAAGGTACAATCATCATTAACCGAAAAGTTTTTTGGAGAATTAAAAATTGGAAGTAGTTTAGAGCAGCTATTTGTTAAAAGTAAATCTATTGCTGTTCCAGAATATATTTTTTTAGTGTTATTATCTATCTCCTTTATCAATTTATTTAGGTTATAATCTATATTTTTCTCCCTTAATTTTTGTTTTTCAATATCAAACATAGGAAGATAGTTATCAATCATAAGTAAGCTATTAGCATAAACTATATTTACATTATGTTTTTTCCCATACCTAGTAAACCAACCACAACCATTTGCAATCATATTTCCATAGGTTATAATAGCAAAAATATAAGGACTTTTAAGAGTTACCTTTTCTATAAATTCACGAACAATTTTAGGGGCTGCTAGTCCATAACAGGGAAATATAATTCCTATTTTTTCATCTTTAAAGGTAAGTGTATTATTTTTTAGAGCCTTAGGAATGGATATAAGCTCCCCACCAAGTTTTTTAGCTACATATAAACTGTTTCCTGTGGCTGTAAAATAAAATATTTTCATAAATAGAATCTCCTTAGTTTATAGTAAATAATTTCATGTTTTTATAACTATATTAAGTAAGTTTAACAAGTCCATATTTAGGTGTCAAATCATGTATTATAAACTATTTTAAAAGATATATTAGATTATTGACAAGTATACTTTGGAACAGTACAACTATGTATAGCATTAGATAAGACATTTGAAGAATTATTTTATTTTGAATAAATATAGATTAATATTTATCCCTAAAAAGTATATTTTTATTATCTCAGTATTTTAAAGTGTTAAAAAATAAAATATAAGAGTATGTATTAGAAAAAATTCCAATACATACCTTTATAAATTACATTTTTTTCACATTTATAGCCATAGGGCCTTTTGCACTATCTTCTATATCAAAGGTAACATTTTCTCCCTCATGAAGATCTTTATCATGGTTTTTTTCTTTAACTTGAGAGTGGTGAACGAAAACATCATTGCCACTATTGCAAGATATAAATCCATATCCTTTTTCAGTATTAAACCATTTAACTGTTCCAGTTTCTTTAGTCATTATTACACTTCCTTAAAAAATATTTTACTAAGTTATTATTAACAAAAATATATAAATTTAAACATAATTTATTAAGTTATTTATTTATAATTTAATTTATTTTTAGTTGGTTAGGGAATATATAGTAATAAAATACATGTAAAGGTATAGAAATATATAATATTAAATATTTAGAAAATTATAGGATATATTAGTGAGAAAATAGACTTTTAAATATTGTGTTATAATATAAAATTGTTATTATAATTTAATATGAGAAGAGGTTTAAAAAATGAAAAAGGTTCTACAATCAGTTCAATGGATGGCATTTATAGTTTTAGCTAATGTTGTATATCCTTTAGCAGTTGGACAAAGCTTTAATTTAAGTTCCCATGATACTATGATGTTTATTCAAAGAACCATATTTATGTTAGGGGTAGCAGCTATAATTCAGCTATTTTTTGGACATAAATTATACATAAGCGAAGTTCCATCAGGACTTTGGTTTGGAATATTTTTAATTTATGCTGGGATAGGTCAAGCTATTTTTGGTAGCAATGTTAACACCTTAAGGGTTATAACATTTTCTATAATAACAGCAGGTGTTATTATTATGCTTATAAGTGCCTTTGGTCTTATGGATAAACTTTTAGTTTTGTTTAGTCCAAGGGTTCTTGCAACATTTATGATACTTTTAGTGGCAGAGCTTTCTATGGATTTTATTAAGGGGCTATTTGGAGTTGGATATTTAAGTAATACTATATCAATTCCAGTTTTAATATGTTCAGCATCCCTTGTGATTTTATCCCTTGTCCTTAGAAAGTTTAAAAAGATAGCTCCATATTCATTTATGGTAGTTATAATAGTTGGGTGGGCATTATTTTATGCACTAGGTTTAACTAAACCTATGGCAAAGGTAAGTACTATAGTTCAACTTCCAACACCTTTTCCATTTGGAATGCCAATAGCAAATCTTAGCATGATACCATCAATAATAGTTGCAGTATTTATTTTAATAAGTACTATGCTTGCATCAATAAAGGTAATAAAAGAGATTTTAGAGAGACATAATAAAACAACTTATAACGTTAGTATAAAGCGTTCAGGAGTTATTATGGGCCTTAACCAAGTTTTAAGTGGGATATTTTTATCAACAGCAGGAATAACTGCAATATCAATATCTTCTTTTATAGACCAAACAAAATCTACTAAGAAAAATACATTTTTAATTGGTAATATTTTAGTTATAATAGTAAGTTTAATAACTCCTATAATGGCATTTTTCACAACACTTCCAACACCAGTAGCTTATGCAGCTATTTTCACTATATTTAGTGGTATGTTTGGGACAGCTTTAAGAGAGCTTGATAGTATTGAAGATAAAAAGGATATGTATTTCTCAATAGGTATACCAATATTTGCAGGAATTGGAATTATGGGAGTACCAAAAAGTGCCTTTGCTAATATGCCAAGTGCAGTAACAACTCTTTTAAGTAATGGATTAGTTATAGGAATTATTTTAGCTTTTATAATAGAGATAATGATATTAATGAAAAACAAAAAAATAAAACACAAAATCAATAACCTTACTTAATTTTATTGTATAATTAGATATGTTTATAATAAAATTGGTTTTAGATAATTATCTAAAATAATAAGTGTGTTTAGATATAGTTTAAATAAAGGATAATAAGATAGCAATTGTTTAATAGAGCCAATATTATTTAAGACAAAATTTTAACCGTTAATTAGGAGGATAAGATTATGGTAAAGCATATTGTAATGTGGACATTAAAAGAAAAAAATCAAGATAAAGCAGTAGAAATTAAAAATGCTTTAGAAGGATTAAAAGAAAAATTATCTTACATAAAATTTATAGAAGTTGGTATAAACTTTAATACAACAGATAGTGCATATGATATTGTATTAAATTCTGATTTTGAAACTAAAGAAGATTTAGATAAATATCAAGTAAGTGAAGAACATTTAAAAGTTGCAGCTAAAGTTAGAGATGCTGTTTCAAAGCGTGCAGTTGTAGATTATGAATATTAATTAAAGTAAAGGAATAGGCAAAAACTTGCCTATTCCTTCATTTTTATAACTTCTATAAAACTATCATTATAAGTTATTTGCCCACCCATATCAGATATATTAGATGACGTTAAGAAGTTTGGATTACCATGCTTTTTCCACCAACCAGCATGAATTTTAATAACATCATGAGAAACACCACCATCAATTATAGCTTTAGCTTTTATCTTGCCATTTAATGATTTTAAAGTAACAATCTCTTCATTTAATATATTAAGCATTTTAGCGTTATCTTCATTTATAAAGAACTCACATATAGCATCTTTATCCATGAAATGTTGGCTAGATAAACTTTCTCTTCCGTGAACAGTTATAAGCCTAAAGTGATTCTTAGGTGTCTTTTTACATTTTAAATATGTTGGAAGAGGGTAGCCACATTCCTCTTTAGCTAAGGATGAAAATAGCTCAAATTTTTTAGAAGGGGTTTTAAAGTTTAAGTCTTCCCAAGCTATTTGTTTATGGGGAGTAATATATTCTTCCTTTAAGCAATCTAAATCTATTTCTCTATTTAGTTTCTTTAAAGGCTCTATTATTTTTTCTAAGTACTCTCTCTTAGAAACAGTTGGGTAATCTTTAATAGGCATAATTTTTGCAAGCTCCCTAAAAAAGTTATATTCATCCATAAGAGGATTTTTAGGTTCTCTAACTTTTTCATTATATATAATGTAAGGATTAGACATTGAACTAAATAAAATATCCTCACTTTCTAGTGTATTTGTACATGGAATAAATAAATCACACATAGATGCAGTATCAGTTAAAAACATATCAAAACATACTTTAAATTCAATAGTTTTAAAAGATTTTTTTAAGCTATTTAAATCAGGAAGTTGATTTAATAAATTACTTTTTGTAATGATTGCCATCTTTATTGGAGTTTTATAAAGAGAGTTTTCTTTTATAGTTTCATCTATAATAGAGTCATGAATAACAGTCTCAGCTTCAAAAATACCTTCTTCTTTTAGATTTAGACTGTTTGATTTATCAATAAATTCAGAAATTCTACTAACTTCAAAAAGGTTATTTTCCCCATAACTTTCACTGTTATAAGGGTCAGAATTTAGCAATCTAGGGAATACTTTATTAGCATAGTTTATACCTCCACCACTTTTACCTATTTGACCAGTTAGCGCTCCTAGGGCATTTATGCATCTTATAGAATTACCACCATTTATATACCTTTGAATTCCATAACCTATTAAGATAGTAGAGTATTTATTTGTATAAAGTGTTATAAGTTCTTTTATGTCATCTATTAAAACACCACATTCTTTAGATAGATAATCTAGAGATAATGTATTTAAATATTCTTTAAATTCTTCAAAGCCTAAGACATGTGTTTTTACAAAATCTTTGTCATAAAGATTTTCATCTATAATTATTTTAGCCATACTAAGGGCAAGGGCTCCATCAGTTCCAGGATTAATTTTTATGTATTTATTAGCAAATTTAGCTGTTTCACTAAAGTTAGGATCAATAACTACAATTGGAATATTTTTTAGCTTGGCTTCTTTTATCATTTGCATTGTATGAATAGAAGTGTTTGCAGGATTTTTTCCCCATAAAAATATTGATTTACTGTTTAGCATATCAAAAAGACTATGGCTTTTAGCATCACCAAAGTCATATTTAGTAGCTTTCATTCCAGCACTCCAGCAAGGGCCACCAGTTGCTTTATTAACCCCACCATAGAAATTAAAAAATACATCTCCTATAGATTTTAAAATAGTACCATTTCCAAATTGTTCGTAGTAAAGAATTGATTTAGAGGAGTAATTACTTTTATAATAAGAAAGTCTTTCAGCCACTATATTTATGGCTCTTTCAAAAGATATTTCTTTGAATTTTCCATTAACTTTTAAAAGGGGAGTATATATTCTATCTTTGTGATTTAATCTGCTTAAATTAGATAATCCTTTTTGGCATACAAGACCCTTTGTATAGGGATGTTTTTTATCCCCTTCTACCTTTAAAGTGCCATTATCATCATATATATTGAACTTACAACAATCAAAGCAATCTAGGGTACATCCGTGACTAAATTTTTTCATTTTAAATCCTCCGTTTTATATTTTAAAGTTATTAAATATAAAAAAAATAAATATAGATAGATTATTAAATAATAGTAAAGAAAATTTAACATAATTATATCATTAAAACCAATAAGTACAAAGAAAAAATATATAAGTTTTATTGAATATATTTTTGCCTCTTAAGAGAAAATAAATAGGACACAAAAGTAGATAAGGTTTTAAATAGATAGTTTTAACATTTGTTTTAAATTAATACTCTAATTTAAGAAAAATATTAAAAATAGTATTAAGTTATTTTGTTGTATTTAGAAGAGGAGGTAATTCTTTTGATATATAAAAAAGAGTATAAAGAAGTTATTAATGAATTTAAGTCAGATGATAGTGGTCTTACAGGTGAAGAGGCAAAGGCAAGATTAGAGAAAAATGGTTTCAATGAGCTTAGGGGAAAAGAGGGGGAATCAACATTAAAGCTTATAGTTGATCAATTTAAAGATCCACTAGTTATTATTCTTATAATTACAGCTATAGTTCAAATATTCTTAAGGGAGGCGGTAGAGGCAATTATAATAATAGCTGTTGTGGTTTTAAATGCTATTTTAGGAATTACTCAAACTAAAAAGGCTGAGGGGTCACTAAATAGCTTAAAGAAATTATCATCACCAAGTGCTAAGGTTTTAAGAAATGGTGAAAAGTTAGTTATTCCTGCAAGAGAAATTGTAAATGGAGATATAGTACTTTTAGAGGCTGGAGACTATGTCCCAGCAGATGGTAGAGTTATAGAATCTCAATCATTAAAAAGTGTAGAAGGTATGCTTACAGGAGAGTCAGAACCTGTTTTAAAGATAACGGATGTTATAAATGATGAGGCAGCTTTAGGGGATCAAAAAAATATGGTATTTAGTGGTTCTACCATTGTTTATGGTCGCGGTATGTTTATAGTAACTGCAACAGGTATGCATACAGAGGTTGGAAAGATAGCAAATCTTTTAGAAAAAGCTGAGTCTAAAGAAACCCCTCTTCAACAAAAGTTAGACCAATTTAGCAAAAAATTAGGAATTTTAATTAGCATATTAGCTGCTATTATTTTTTGTTTAGAGGTTGGCCGTGCTATATTCTTTGATCAAATAGGAATTACAAGTGAGTTAGTAGTAAATGCTTTTATGTTTTCTATATCTGTAGCAGTAGCGGCTATCCCAGAGGCTTTATCTTCTATTGTAACTATTGTTTTAGCATCTGGCACAAATACAATGGCAAAGAGAAAGGCTATTGTTAGGAAATTACCTGCCGTTGAGACTTTAGGCGCAGCTAGTATAATATGTACAGATAAAACAGGAACTTTAACTCAAAATAAGATGACAGTTGTTGATAATTATATAAGTAAAAGTGGAGAATATACATTTTCAGCTGATATAGGTAATTTATCAGAAAATGAGAAATATTTTTTATTAGCATTTATTCTTTGTAATGATTCTGATATAAATGCAGAGGGAAAGGAAACTGGTGACCCTACAGAAATAGGTCTTATAAATTTTGTTAAGAAAAATAATATAGATTTTAAAGAGATAAGAAATATTTATAAAAGAAAAGATGAGATTCCTTTTGATTCAGATAGAAAGATAATGTCTACAGTTAATGAAGTAGATGGAAAAACTATAATGTTTTCTAAGGGAGCTCCAGATGTTATTTTAAGCAGATGTAAAAATGCTTTTTTAGATGGGAAAATAGTTCAATTAAGTGAAAGTATTTTAAATGAGTATAAGGCTAAAAATGAAGAATTTTCAAATAGAGCCTTAAGGGTATTAGCTTTCACCATGAAAGAAATTACTAGTGATAACTTTGTCCCAGGATTAGATGATGAATTTGATTTAACCTTAATTGGCTTAACCGCAATGATAGATCCACCAAGAGAATCAGTTTATGATGCTATAAAGACAGCTAAAAGTGCTGGAATAAAGACAATAATGATAACAGGAGATCATAAAACAACAGCAGCTGCTATTGGAAGAGAAATAGGTCTTATGGATGAAGATGATATTGCAGTAACAGGAAAAGAGTTAGATTCAATGAGTGATATAGAGCTTGAAAATAAGCTTGAGGATATATCTGTTTATGCTAGAGTTTCCCCTGAAAATAAAATACGTATAGTAAAAGCATGGCAAGGTAGAAAAAAGATTACTGCTATGACTGGGGATGGAGTAAATGATGCACCAGCTTTAAAGCAAGCAGATATTGGAATTGGTATGGGAAGTGGTACAGATGTTGCAAAGGATGCAGCAGCAATGATTTTAGTAGATGATAATTTTGCAACTATTGTTAAAGCAGTTGAGATAGGTAGAGCAGTGTTTAGTAATATAAAAAAAGCAATAACTTATCTTTTTGCAGGAAATTTAGGAGCTATAATTACAATACTCTTTGCTGTATTTGTAAATTGGCCAAATCCATTTACTGCAATACAACTTCTTTTTATAAATTTAATAAATGACTCCTTACCAGCAGTTGCTTTAGGTCTTGAACCACCTGAAAAAGATATTATGAATAATAAACCTAGGAATATTGATGAGGGAATACTATCAGGGGGAATTGGAAGAATTGTAATTTTAAGAGGGATTTTAATCGGTATAGTTGCAATTATTGCCCAGTATATAGGACTTAAAATATCACCAGAACTTGGAACTGCAATGGCTTTTTCTACTATTTTATTATCTAGAATTACTCAAACAATAGCAGCAAGATCTGATCACTATACCTCAATAGAACTTGGATTTTTTTCAAATAAGTATGTATTTGGTGCTATGGGTGTTACATTTATAGTATATCTTTTGATATTGTTACCTGGTATTAGAGAAATATTATCTATACCAAATGAATTTAATTTCACAATGTTTTTTATATGTATAGGATTAGCAATATTATCTCTAATAATTATGGAAATAGAAAAACCTATTTTAAGAAAAAAATAATATTATAAGAAAGATAATAGATAAATAGGGCTAAGAATTTAAAACATTAAATTCTTAGCCCTATTTTATTAGAGTATATATTAAAATGTATTCAGTAGAATTATTTAGAAAGACTATACCCAAATATTAAATCCATAGACCCTTCATCATCTTCAATTGGTGGTGTGTTTTCAAAGGAAATTAAACCATATCCTCTATAATAGGTTCTTTTTTCTGTGTAGGTGTTATTGTAAAATCCATGTATATCTTTTATAGTTGTTGTTAAATCATATTGTGTATAAGATACATTTGTCATAACAGTTGTAGCTTTATATTCTTTTCCATCATAAATCACTTTTTGAGTCCATGTATCATTTTCCTTAGGATCACCCCACATAACTATATAGTTTTTGATTATAGAGTTTAAAGAATCTGTATTAACTGACATATAATCTTCATTATATATTCTTTCATAAACCATAGGAGTGCCACTTTCATCTAGTTTAAAAATATAATTTAAAGAAAAAATTCGTTTTCCTCTAGAATCTTCTCCATAACCATCTTCCATTTTCCCAAAGTATTTAATAGCTAGATTAGTTTTATCAATTTTCATGTTATTTAAAGTATATCCATACTCTGCATAGCCCTTATAGGTTAAAATACTTTGAGAAGCTATAAAATAATCTTTATAACAGTTAAAAAAGTTTGTAAGGGCAGAATCAGTTTTTATATCATCAATTTCAATATCAGATGAGTTATTAGGGGAAGGTCCATCAGTTATTTCCTGTGATGATTGAGAGGTAGAGGTATCATAAACATTAGAATTAACTGATATTGCAGAATCATTATATTGATTATCAAATGTAAAAACAAAATAACCTGTTATAAATACTAAAAATAGAGTTGAAATTACAAATAAGTTTCTTTTCATATTATATAAATCTCCTAGAATTAATTATACTTTCATATAAAAATTTTATGTTTAGCAAAAGCTAAATATCCATAAATTTTAGATTTTATCAGAGTTTGAATAGAGATTTAAAATCTTGTACTAGAGGCTTCAAAATGCTATAATATCTTTAAAATATTGTTATGCAATGGTTAAAATAAAATGATTTCTAAATTAATAATTCATTTTTAAAATTATGTTAAAACACTATAGAGTTAAAAAATAACACTAATTTAACATGTAAATACCATAACATAAATAAAATTGATATAAGGAGCTAAATATGAGAGCAGTATACAAAAATCCAAAAGAACTTGCTACAAAATTGAAGGATGTAGTTGATTTATATTTTGATGATTTAATTACATACGAAAAATTAGAAGAAACTGTACAAAAAATGATTAAGGCTAATAAAGATAGCATTTATAAAGATGGATTTATGCCAGTTAAATTAAGCAGTGTTTTAGGAGAAGAGAGAAAAGCAGTTATTGATAAAATAGCAGAAAGCTTAGAAAAATAATATTTTATAATTTTATATAAATAAAATAGTAAATTTAGTGGGTTAACAAGATGACATATGTCATCTTGTTTTTTAGTTTAAAGATATTAATTTATGATTATATGAAAAAAATTAATAGATTATGTATTATTGATTAATTTCACAAATGTTATTAATTATAACATTTGTGTTGACTATGGCTAAAAATTTTGATACTATTAATACAGGAAACAGGTTATTATAAACAAGGAGGAGATAAAGAATGAAGATGGATGTAAAACAAATGTCTTTAAATTTACATAGAGAGTTTAAAGGAGAAATAAAAGTAGAAGCCATTATTCCAGTTACAAATAAAGAAGAGTTATCACTAGCATATACGCCAGGAGTTGCGGCGCCTTGTTTAGAAATAGCCAAGGATAAGGAAAAAGCTTATGATTATACATTAAAGAGTAGAAGTGTTGCTGTTATATCTAACGGAACAGCTGTTTTAGGTCTTGGTGACATTGGTGCTTCTGCTAGTTTGCCAGTAATTGAAGGAAAAGCATTATTACATAAGTCATTTGCAGGAACAGATGCATATCCAATAGCAATAGATACAACAGACAAAGATGAGATTGTAAATATAATAAAGGCTATATCACCAGGTTTTGCAGGAATTCATTTAGAAGATATAAAAGCTCCTGAATGTTTTTATATAGAAGATAAACTAAAAGAAATTTTGGATATACCAGTTTATCATGATGATCAACATGGAACATCTATATCGGTTTTAGCAGGTCTTTATAATGGATTAAAAATAGTAAATAAAAATATAGAGGATATAAAGGTAGTAATTGATGGAGCTGGAGCTTCAGGAATTGCAATAGCAAATCTTTTACTTTCTGCAGGTGTTAAAGATATTGTTTTATGTGATATAAATGGGGCAATAGTTGAAGGTGATGAATCTTTAAATGAGGCTCAACAAAACATAGCAAAATTAACAAATAGAAATTTTGAAGAAGGATACATAGAAGACTTAATAAAAAATAAAGATGTGTTTATTGGAGTTTGTGTTGGAAATGTTGTATCTATAGATATGGTAAAAACTATGAATAAAGATGCTATGGTTTTTGCTCTAGCTAATCCTATGCCTGAGATACTACCAGATGATGCAAAACTTGGTGGTGCTAGAATAACAGCAACAGGAAGAGGAGATTTTGCAAATCAAATGAATAATCTTTTAGTCTTCCCAGGACTTTTCAAAGGGCTTTTAGAAGCTAGAATAAAGAATATTACAGATGATATGAAGTTAGAAGTTGCAAAAGCTATTGCATCTCTAGTTAAAGATGATGAATTAACAGAAGATTATATACTTCCAAGTGTATTTAACAAAGATATTGTACAAGCAGTAACAGAAGCTATTATAAAGTTTAAAGATAAATAAAAAATAAATTATATAAATAATAAATAGGCAGGGAAGGAGGGGGAGTTTTTGGAATATTATGATTTTGAAGAAGTTGTTATTGAAGATAGACATGATTTTGCTTTAAAATCTGTAGAAAAATTTTTAAGTGAACATGAATTAGATTTAGATAAAGATTTAGATTATACTTTAGTTTTATATGATAATGATGAAATAATAGCAACAGGGTCATTTAAGGAAAACATATTAAAATGTATAGCTGTATCAGAAGGTTTTAAGGGCTTTGGAATATCTAATAAAATAATATCTCATCTTATAAATGAACAATATAGAAGAGGATATACACACATTTTTATATATACTAAGCCTAAAAATGGTATAATTTTTAGAGACTTTGGATTTTATGATATAGAAGTAGTAGACAAAAAATTACTTCTTCTTGAAAATAAACGAAATGGTATTAAAAGTTATTGCGATGAATTAATAGAAGAAAGTCCTAAGTCAGATTTTAAAAATATAGCATCTGTTGTGGTTAATGCAAATCCTTTTACTTTAGGTCATAGATACTTAATAGAAAAGGCAAGCATAGAAAATGATTTAGTTCATGTATTTGTCCTTTGGGAAGATAAGTCTTATTTTTCTAATGTAGATAGGTATAACATGGTTAAAGAAGGGACTAAAGATTTAAAAAATGTTGTTTTGCATAAGGCTAAAGATTACATAATATCAAATGCTACATTTCCATCTTATTTTATAAGAGAAAAAAATGAAGTTTTAAAGATTCAAGCTGTTTTGGATAGTAAGATTTTTTCAAGATATATTGCAAAGTCTTTAAACATAACAAAAAGATATGTTGGAGATGAGCCTTTTTCAGAAAGCACTAAAGAGTATAATAAAGCTATGAAAGATACACTAAAAGAATATGAACTAACTCTTATAGAAGTTAAAAGAAAAGAGTTTAAAGATATAGCAATTAGTGCATCAAAAGTAAGAGAACTTTTTAAAAGTAGTGCTTTAGATGAAGTTAAGAGCCTAGTTCCTAAAACAACATATGATTACTTATTAAACCTAAATAAGATAGATTAATATAAATATTATTATAGATAAAATATTAAGGAGGAAAAGAAAATGGAAATAAAAAATACTGCAATAGCAGGAACTTTAGAATCAAGTGATATCTCTGTAACAATAGAACCAAATAAAAATGGGATAGAAATAAACTTAAAAAGTTCTGTAAAAAAACAATTTGGAAAGCAAATAAGAAAGGTTATAGAAGAAACTCTAAAAGAACTAGGAGTTAAAAATGCCTTAGTTACTGCAAATGATAAAGGTGCATTAGATTGCGTTATAAAAGCAAGAGTTCAAACAGCTATAATGAGAGCTACAGGAGAAAAGTTTAATTGGGGAGGTGCAAAATAATGAAATTAAGAAGAACTATGATGTATGTTCCTGGAAATAATCCTGGAATGATTAAGGAAGCTCATATATATGGAGCAGATTCAATAATGTTTGATTTAGAAGATTCAGTATCTATAAATGAAAAAGATAGTGCTAGATTTTTAGTATATAATGCACTTAAAACAATAAATTATGAAGGAGTAGAAACTGTTGTTAGAATAAATGGTTTAGACTCAGAACTTGGAATTGAAGATTTAGAAGCAATAGTTAGAGCACAGCCTAACGTTATAAGACTTCCAAAAACTGAAACTGCACAAGATGTAATTGATGTAGAAAGAGAAATTGCAAGAATTGAAAAAGAAGCTGGAATCCCAGTTGGAAAGACTATGATAATGGCAGCTATTGAAAGCGCTTTAGGTGTTGTAAATGCTTATGAAATAGCAAAAGCTAGTGATAGACTTATGGGAATTGCAATAGGTGCTGAAGACTTTGTAACTAACATGAGAACTACTCGTTCCCTTGAAGGAATAGAGCTTTTAACTGCAAGAAGCCAAATTTTATTAGCTGCAAGAGCTGCTGGAATTTATGCTTTTGATACAGTATTTTCAGATGTAAATGATGAAGAAGGATTTAGACAAGAAACTGAGCTTATAAAACAATTAGGATTTGATGGAAAATCAGTAATCAATCCAAGACAAGTAGGTCCAGTTCATGAAATCTATACACCAACTAAAAAAGAAATAGAAAAATCAATTAGAGTAATAAAAGCTGCTGAAGACGCTAAAAAGAGAGGTTCAGGAGTTGTAGCATTAAACGGAAAAATGATAGATAAACCAATAATTGAAAGAGCAGAAAGAGCTTTAGCTCTAGCAAAAGCATCAGGAATAGATGTTAATTTTGGAGGTGAAGAAGATGTTAAATAAGATAGGAAGAGAAGTACCAAGTAAAGCAAAGGGATTTGGAGATATTAAGCCTTACAATGGACCTTTTGCAGAAGTTCCAACAGGAAATGTTTTTGGAAGAAAAGTTAAAGAAGTTAAACCAAATGATAGCAAAATGGTAGCAAGCATAGAAGAGGCTATAAAAAAGACTGGTCTAAAAGATGGAATGACTATATCATTTCACCATCATTTTAGAGAAGGGGATTACATTTTAAATATGGTAGTAGATACTATAGCTAAAATGGGAATAAAGAACTTAACTTTAGCATCAAGTTCATTAAATAATGTTCATGCATCTTTAGTTGAGCATATAAAATCAGGTGTTATAACTAATATAACAACAAGTGGTTTAAGGGGAACATTAGCTGATGAAATATCAAATGGACTTATGGAAAACCCAGTTGTGATAAGATCTCATGGTGGTCGTGCAAGAGCAATTGAATGTGGAGATGTAAAAATAGACGTAGCATTTTTAGGAGTTCCAAGTTGTGATAACTATGGAAATGCTAATGGATATGATGGAAAATCATTCTGTGGTTCTTTAGGATATGCTAAAATTGATGCTAAATATGCTGAAAATGTAGTTTTAATTACAGATAATTTAGTGCCATATCCAAATGTACCAGCAAGTATTAGTCAAACAGATGTAGATTACATAGTAGAAGTAGAAGCTATAGGAAACCCTCAAGGTATAGTGTCTGGTGCTACAAGATACACTAAAAATCCAAAAGAACTTTTAATTGCAAAATATGCTGCAAAAGTTATAGAAGCTTCAGGATATTTAGTTGATGGATTCTCTATGCAAACAGGTAGTGGTGGAGCAGCACTTGCTGTTGCAAGATTTATAAAACAATCAATGATAGAAAAAGATATAAAAGCAAGTTTTGTACTAGGTGGAGTAACTGGCCAATTTGTAGAAATGTATGAAGAAGGCTTAGTTAATAAAATATTTGATGTTCAAAGCTTTGATTTAAGAGCTGCAAAATCTGTAAAAGATAACTTAGGTCACTATGAAATAGACGCATCACTTTATGCTAATCCATTTAACAGAGGTAGTGTTGTAAATTTATTAGACTTTGTAATATTAAGTGCATTAGAAGTTGATACAGACTTTAATGTTAATGTTATAACTGGTTCTGATGGAGTAATAAGAGGAGCTTCAGGTGGGCACTGTGATACTGCAGCAGGAGCTAAAATGTCTATGATAGTTTGCCCACTTATAAGAGGAAGAATACCAACAGTAGTTGATAAAGTAACAACTGTTATAACTCCTGGTGAAACTATTGATGTAGTAGTTACAGATAGAGGGGTTGCAGTAAATCCTTTAAGACAAGACCTTGTAGAAAAGCTATCTAAAATAGATATCCCTCTATTCACTATAGAAGAATTAAAGAATAAAGCTGAAGAAATAACAGGAAAACCTGACAAGATAGAGTTTACTGATAGAGTAGTTGGCTTAGTTGAATACAGAGATGGAACAATAATTGATGTTATAAGACAAGTTAAATAATTAGCTAATTAATTGCTTTAGGCTTTTACAAACTGTAAAAGCCTAATTTAAAATATTTAGAAAACATATTTACATAATATTTAATTTAGGTACTATTTAAACAGTGTTAATTTTTCAATGTTTAAAAACTGACATTAAAATAGATAAAACATAAATAAATGGAGCATATATGAATAAAGAAGAATTAATATTATTAAATGAAATTTTAGAAGGCAAAGAAAAAAGAGCTTTAATTCAAAAAGAGCTTTTAGAAAACTATAAAAAGGTTTTAATATCATGTACTTTAAATATACCAGGTATGTATAAGATAAAAAAAACATATAAAAAAGCTCATACTATAGAAGTTTCGGCTTTAGAAAAACAACTGAAAGACAATGGTATAAACATAATTTATAAAAAGGCAAATATAAGTAAAGCTGGATATGAAACATTTATAGTTGTAGATTGTGATTTAAAAACAGCAAAGGAGATTACAATTGCTATAGAAGAGAACAATGAATTAGGTAGGCTTTTTGATTTAGATGTATTTGATAAAGACCAAAATCAATTAAGTAGAAGTGATTTAGGATATAAAAAGAGAAAATGCTTAATATGTAGTGAAGATGCTGTAATTTGTGCTAGGGAGAAAACTCATTCTATAGAAGAAGTTTTAAAAAAAGTAGACGAATTAATAAAGAATTATTAAAGTTAGTGATATTAAAGAATAAATAGTATTTATATTAAGAGTGATAATTTAAAGATTATCACTCTTTTTATATTAAGTTAATTATTAGTAAAAATATAGTACATAAAGATATTATGCTTGAAAGGATGAATAATTATTAAAACTAGATTATTTAAATGTATAAAGATACGAAAAGTTTATAAAAAATTTATTAGTACATATAAAAAAATCATTAATAGTTTACTAATGATTTACGGATAATTAATAATTTGTACATATAAGGGTAAAAGAGATTCAAAAATAACAATATAATTAACATAATAAGTAATAATATATAATTTATACAATAAAAATCATAGAGTTTTATTAACATAAAATTAATAAGAATTAAGTGTATTATTCGTTGATTTACATATGGCTATGTGATATTATCAGAAAAAGGAATTTTTAAATGCGATACTATTAAAAATAAGGACTGTTAATTTGCAAATTAATATTTATAAAAATTATGTAGGATAACGGGGTAATAAAATATAGTTTTAAATATAAACAACTAAGAACTTTTAAAGTAAGCTTAAAATCTTATATTTTTATCGTTAATCTAAATAATAAGGAGGAGTTTTAAATTTATGAAGTTTAAAAAAGCAATAATATTTTTGTTAGCATTAACACTTCCCTTAGGGATTTTGGTGGGGTGTGGAAGTAGAGAAAATGATGAAATTTTAGAAGGTGATTTAAACCCTAAAAAGACTATAAATTTAACCACATCAGCAATTAAAACAATAGATAGTGTAAAGGCTACTGATGAGGCATCATTTAACATAATCCAAAATACTCAAGAGACATTACTTGTTTATAAAGAGAATAAACCAATTATAGGTGCTGCAAAAGATTATAAGGTAAGTGAAGATGGAAAGACATACACATTCCATCTTAGAGATAATTTAAAATGGAGTGACGGAAAAAACATTACATCTAATGACTTTAAGTATGCTTGGCTTAGACTTTTAAATCCAGATACAGCAGCTTCTTATTCCTTCTTTTTATATGGAGTAAAAAATGCAGAAGATTATAATAGTGGAAAAGTAAATGCAGAAGATGTTGGAATATATACACCAGATGATAAGACATTAGTTGTGGAACTTGAAAATCCAGTAGCTTATTTTAATCAATTAGTGGCATTCCCAGCTCTTTCGCCTTTAAGACAAGATATAGTTGAAAGTGAAGGGGATAGGTATGGAACAGACCCTACAAAACTTGTATATAGTGGACCATTTATGATTTCAAATTGGCAAAGAGGGTCTAAGATAAAGCTTGTTAAAAATCCAAACTACTGGGATGTTAATAATGTAGATTTAGATTTAGTTAATTTTCAACAAATAACAGAAACAAATACTGCATATCAAATGTTTTTAAGTAAACAGTTAGATGCAATTTTTGTTAAGGGAGATTTTTTAGCTAAACTTGAAGAAGGAGCAAAAAGTGGAAAATGGAATGAAGTAGTAGAGAATGCTCCTAGCATTTTTTATAACATGTATAATGTTTCAGGAAAAAATAAGTTATTAACAAATCCTAAGATAAGACTTGCTTTATCAATAGCTACAAATAGAGAAGAATATACTGAAAAGATATTAAAATCTAATATGCCGGCCTATGGTCTTGTACCATATGGCATAAGTGTTGGTAAGTATGATTATAGAGAAAAAGTAAAACAACCTTTAAAAGATGTTATGAATGAAGATTCTAAAGAGTTATTTATAGAGGGATTAAAGGAGTTAGGGCTTGATACAGATCCATCTAAGTACACATTTAAATATCTTCTTCAAGGTAGTGATTCTGCTATGAAAGTACAAGGAGAATATGTTCAAAATATTTTAAATAAAGTTATTGGAGTTAATATAGAACTTGTGCCATCAGCAGATTTTTCAGATTTCTTAACTAAGCAAGATAATGGTGAGTTTGATATTGCAACATCTGGTTGGGGAGGAGATTATAATGACCCTATGACATTTTTAGAATTATTTAGTTCTAACAATCCAAATAATTCAGGAAAATATAGTAATCCTCGAGTTGATGAACTTTTAAAGAAGCTTGAAACAGAAACTGATATAAATAAAAGATTAGAGATGTATAAGGAAATTGAATATATAGAGGTAGTTAAAGACCCAGTAGGTTCTCCAATTTATTATAAGGAAATCTACTCATTCCAAAATAAAAATGTAAGTGGATTAGAACTTATGCAGTTTGGTGGAACTTATCAATTAAGATGGACTAAGGTTAATAAATAAGGAGGTTTAGTTATGGTAAAATATCTTTTAAAAAGATTAGGACTTATGGTGATTACCCTTTTAGTGGTAATCACAGCTACATTTTTCTTAATGAATAGTATGCCTGGAAATCCAGTAACTTCTCAGGCTAAAAAGCTTCCACCTAGTGTTGCTCAGAATATGGAAATTAAATATGGATTAGATAAACCTTTAGGAGAGAGATACATAGTATACTTAAAAAATCTTTTAAAGGGAGACTTAGGAGATTCATTTTTAACTCCTGGTGTTAGTGTAAATGATAAGATAAAAGAAAATTTTCCATCTTCATTTAGAATTGGTATTCAGGCTGTTATAGTAGGTCTTATTATAGGAGTGCTTCTTGGAATAATATCTGGATTTAAAAGAGGAAGTTTTAGAGATTACATAGTTATGTTTCTAGCTATACTTGGGGTTTCAGTGCCAAGCTTTGTTTTAGCTACTATTCTTCAAGGTGTAGGTGGAGGAGGTTTTTTACCTATTGCAGGTTGGTATGACCCTGGAACACCATTTATAGAAACCATTAAATTTACAATAATTCCAACAGTAGCCCTTTGTTTTGCAGGGATTGCAACTTATGCAAGATATATGAGAGCTTCAGTTTTAGATATAATAGGGCAAGATTATATATTAACAGCTAAGGCAAAGGGACTTTCAGCAAGTGCTATATCAATAAAACATATTTTAAGAAATGCTATATTGCCTATAATAACAATACTTGGCCCTCAAATTGCAACAATAATCACAGGAACTGTTGTAATTGAAAGAATATTTGCAATTCCTGGAATAGGTAATTCTTTAGTAGATGCTATATATGGTAAAGATTATAACGTAATAATGGGTCTTACGCTGTTTTTTGCAGCATTATATATATTATCTATTCTTATAGTTGATATATTATACAGTGTTATAGATCCACGTATTAAATTAGAAAGCTAATTTTATAGGAGGTTTTTTATGGCAGAGTTAAGTAAAGAAAAGTTTAAAATTATAGGAGTAGATAAGAATCAAAGAGAGGAGATTGCAAGACCTAATTTAACATATTGGCAAGATGTTTGGAGAAGATTAAAGACAAATAAGTTAGCACTAGCCTCTTTAATGGTTTTAGGAATTTTGATTCTTATGTGTATATTTGAACCTTTAGTTTTCCAAGATGCTTATAAACTTCAAGATATGAATGCTATGAATGAAGGTCCATCTTTAAGACATCTTTTTGGAACAGATAACTTAGGAAGAGATTTATTTCATAGAACTTGGATAGGTGGGAGAGTTTCTTTAACTATAGCAGTAGTTGGAACGTTAATTGAATGCTTAGTTGGAATTTTATATGGTGGAATAAGTGGGTATTTTGGTGGAAAAGTAGATAGTTTTATGATGAGAATTGTAGAAGTATTAAACAGTATACCCTATTTAATAGTTGTAATACTTATATCAGTAAGGCTTGGAAATGGTATAATTCCGCTACTTTTAGCTTTAGTTATAACAGGGTGGACTGGAGTTGCTAGAATGGTTCGTGGTGAAGTTATGAAGCTTAAAGAGTCAGAATATGTAATGGCTTCAAAAATATTAGGTGCAAGTCCTATGAGAATTATATTAAAGCATATGATACCAAATACTTTGGGTATAATAATAGTCTACATAACTTTTGATATACCAAGTTTTATTTTTGCAGAGGCATTTTTAAGTTTTATAGGCCTTGGTATACAGCCACCAAATACAAGTTGGGGTGCAATGGCGTCCCTTGGTCAACAGGTTATGTCATTTTATCCAAGTCAACTTATATTTCCATCTTTAGCAATAGCATTAACTATGCTTGCTTTTAATCTTTTTGGAGATGGTTTAAGAGATGCTTTAGATCCTAAATTAAGACAATAATTAAAAGGGAGATATTTTATGAAAAAAATTTTAGAAGTAAAAGATTTATATGTTTCCTTTCATACCTATATAGGAGAAGTAAAGGCAGTTAGAGGTGTTTCATTTGACCTAGAAGAGGGGGAAGCTTTAGCTATTGTTGGAGAGTCTGGGTGTGGAAAAAGTATAACAGCTAAATCCTTAATGAGGCTTTTAAAAGAGCCACCAGCTGAAATTAAAAAGGGCTCTAAAATAATATGTGATGGAAAAGATGTTTTAAGCTTTAATAAAAAGGAACTTCAAAGCTTTAGAGGTGGAACTGTTAGTATGGTTTTTCAAGACCCTATGACATCTTTAAATCCAACTATGAAAATTGGAAAACAAATAGCAGAAGTTTTAATAATTCATAAAAAAATGAGTAAAAAAGAGGCTATGGAAGAAGTTATAAGACTTTTAAAACTTGTTAATATTCCAAATCCAGAAACTAGAATAAATCAATATCCTTTTGAGTTTTCAGGAGGGATGAGGCAAAGAATAATGATTGCTATGGCCCTTGCATGTGCTCCTAAAGTTTTAATTGCAGATGAGCCAACAACTGCTTTAGATGTTACAATTCAGGCTCAAATTATGGATTTAATGAAAGACCTTCAAAAAAAGTTAAATACATCTGTTATTTTGATAACTCATGACTTAGGAGTTGTTGCTGAATTTGCTCAAAAAGTACAGGTTATGTATGCTGGAATTATTGTAGAAAAAGGAAGGGTAGATGAAATATTTTATGATGCAAAACATCCATATACTTGGGCTCTTTTAAGGTCAATGCCAACTTTAGAGGTGCAAAATAAATCAGAACTGTATTCAATAAGTGGTACACCACCAGATCTTTTAAAGCCACCTATTGGTTGTCCTTTTGCAGCAAGATGTGATTATGCTATGGAAATATGTAAAGAGCAAATGCCAGAAGATACTGTTTTATCAAAGACTCATAGCACAAAATGTTGGTTAACTCATCCTAATGCACCAAAGATAGACCAGCCTTTTAAGAGAGGGGTGTAGAATTTGAATAATGAAGTTTTTTTAGAAGTTAAAGATTTAAAAAAGTATTTTAAGTTAGAAAAAGGAAAAGTATTACATGCTGTTGATAATGTAAGCTTTAAGATAAATAAGGGAGAGACTTTAGGTCTTGTTGGAGAGTCAGGTTGTGGAAAAACTACTTGTGGGAGAACTGTAATAGGTCTTTATGAAAAGAGTGGTGGAGACATAATTTTTGAAGGTAAGAAAATAAATAATTTAACAACTAAAGAAAGAAAAGAATTTTCAAGAGTTGCTCAAATGATATTCCAAGACCCCTATGCTTCCTTAAATCCTAGAATGACTGTAGGAGATATAATAGCTGAAGGAATAGATATTCATAAGCTTTATAGTGGAAAGGAAAGGCAAGAGAGAATTTATGAACTTTTAAATTTAGTTGGATTAAATAAAGATCATGCATCAAGATTTCCTCATGAATTTTCAGGAGGACAGAGGCAAAGAATTGGTATAGCTAGAGCTTTAGCCTTAGAGCCTAAGTTTATAGTTTGTGATGAGCCAATTTCAGCACTAGATGTATCAATACAGGCTCAAGTTGTTAATCTCCTTATAGATCTTCAAAAGAAACTTAACTTGACATATCTTTTTATAGCCCATGATTTATCTATGGTTAGGCATATTTCAGATAAAGTTGGTGTTATGTATCTTGGAAACTTAATGGAGATAGCACCAAGTAATGAGCTTTATGAAAATCCAAAGCATCCATATACTAAAGCTTTAATGTCAGCTATACCTCTTCCAGATCCAAAATCTGCACAGAGAAAAGATAGAATAGAGTTAAAAGGAGAGATAAAAAGCCCTATAAATCCTAAGCCAGGTTGTAAATTTGCAAGTAGATGTGCTTATGCTAAAGATATATGTGAAGAGGAAACGCCAAAGCTTAAGGAGATAGGAGAAGGTCATTTTGTTGCATGTCATTTATATTAAAAAAATTAAAATTGAACCTATAGATGAGGAATTAGAAGAAGCTATTTTAAATATGGAAGAAAGGCATGAACAAAGGACTCAAGGAAAGAAGGATAAAAATCTTATAGATGATATACTAGGAGTTATGTTGAATTCTTATTTAAATAAATTTGATGCTAGAAGAATGCAAATAATGGATCATTTTAAGGTCATGATGATGCATTTCAAGGAAGATATTAAGTGTGCTGAAACAGAAAAAGATATAAAAAAAGCTATAGAAAAGTATGATAAATCATTAAAAAGGCAAATAAGGATTACAGATAACGACTTAAATTGGGCAAGTCTAAAGGGTGATGTAACTGAAATAGTAAGGGAGTTTCATGAAACTAAGGATATGGTAGATTATTTATATGATATGGTTATGGAAAAAACTTATTATTTTAAAGCTAAAATTTTAGAAAATAGAAATAATGTTTGTGATCACATAGATGAAGAATTTAAAAATCTTCTTGAAAGTGAAAAGGGAAAAGAATTTAAGGAATATATATTAGAAGCCCATAAGCTATGTAAAAATGAACTGTTAGATGATAAGAGATTTAATTAAATATAAAATTTCAAAAGATATAGATTAGATATTTAGTAATATTTATTCTATATCTTTTCCATTTTAAGGATTATTAAAATAGAAATATAACAAAATATATAAGTGCTAGTTAATATAATAATGGTGATAATATATTATTCCTTAATACTTGTTTATCTAATAGAACAAATAAATATATAGTGATTATATCACAAAAAGAAAATATGTAAAAAGGTAGAAGACCTAATAAAATACTAGGTCTTCTATATATGGTTATATATTTCTTATTAGCACTCACATTCAAAAGAAGCACAGTCAGTTGTTTCAGAAGTTCTAGCTTCAGGTTTATTTTTAGTAACCATAATTTGATCTAAAGTGCAATATGGATCTTCCTTACAATGATATTTACATTCATTTACAGAACATCCTATACTATTGTTATGTTTCATTTTAAATTCCTCCCAGTCATAATATTCTTTAATCAATATAACTATTAAGTTATTTGATGTTATTATTATGTGAGATTTAAAAGATTGTATACCATGAAATAAATAGAAAAAAAGCTTGTACATTTCGTACAAGCTTTTTTCTATTTAGTGACCAGTATTAGCGGCCAGTTTTTGTTTAGCTGCAGCTTTTTTAATAAAGAATATTATTATAGAAGCACAAACTATTATGATAGTACCAATTATTGTAGTTGGTGCGATTATTGTTCCCATAATTAAAAATACTAGTATAGGAACTATTATTGGTTTTATATAAAAAGTAGATGTTGCTGTAATAGCTGATGTTTCTTTCATGGCACCAACAAAGAAGAAGAAACCTAAACCCTTTACAACGATACCAACATATATTAAAAGTGGTAAGCTAGTTAATGTTATTCCTTGTATTATAGGAACACCTGTAATTCCCATAAAGATAAATAGTAATATTGCACCCCAAAGGAATGAAACAGCATTTGTAACTGATTTACCATATTTATGTACAGATTTAGTAGCAAATACATTAAATAATGCAATACAAATAGAAGCACCTATTGCATATAAAATTCCTTCTATTTGATGAGGATAAGAATGTGGGCTTGCTCCAAATGGGTTTGCAATTACTATAATACCAACAGCTGCTAGTGCAATTGCTATCCAAGCTCTTGGGTTCATTTTTTCTTTAAGAATAATTTGAGCAAGAGGAACAGTAAGTATTGCATTTGCACAAATTATAACTGCAACTATTGCAGGATTTGCATAAACTAGTGCTTGTTGTGCAAGGGACATACCAACTGATACTTGGATTATTCCTAAAAATCCGAAATAAAGTATATCTTTTCTATTAAGTTTTAATTGCATTTTTTTGATTTCATGAATTGCAAGCGGAATTAACATTAAAGCACCGATAAAATAACTTATTGAGTTTATTTGCATCGAGTTTAAATTCATTTTACTTAAATAACTACCTGATATTTCTTGAGTACTAAAGCAAAGAGCTGTTAAAAATATAAATAAATATCCTTTATATTTCCCCATAATATACATCTCCAATCGTTTACAAAAAATTTAAAATTAATTTTAGGAATTTACTAAATAAATATATTTATAGAAACATTTAGGCTGTAATTTATTACTTATCTAATTTAGTTTATGAAAGTAGAATTTTTAGGTATACTAGATTATCTAATTTTCTAACCTTAGTTCGTATAAATATTAAAGAGTTATTAGAATCAACTACAGATATGTAGTGTTTCTTATAGAAGTTATTATTAAATCTTTTACATTAAGTACCTTAACTTCTAATAAGATTTAGTTTATTAAATAGTATATTTTATAGTTTTATTTTGATTTCGAATATGTTATAAATTAAATTTCTATTTAAGAGCAAACACTACTGTAGAAGATATAATTTAAAGTTTTCTTTTAAATTTTATATAACTATTGCTTGTAATAATTTATTTAGTTTTTTAATTAATACTGACTACTCCTTTCTTTAAATCCTTAATTTATATTAATTATAACAAGAGAAAAATTAAAAGTCAACAAATGTTAAGAATAATATCAATTGTTAAGAAGGGGAGAGTTAAAAATATTGTATGATTTTTTTTTTTTGAAAATGTATTAAATATTATGGAAAAAAAGATAAAATATAGAAGAAAAATTATTAGAAGAAGCTTTATATATTCAAAAAATATATATAGAAAACAATCTGTTTTTAAACAGGAGTTTTTCAACAACCTGAAAAAAGCTTGTAACAATGTGCCACAAAAAAATCTACAAATGAAAATAATTTTATACAAATGTGCAAGAATGAGAGTATAGACAAAGCCCATACTTTTTCTCCTTATTATAAAATAATACTGAGAGATAAATTGATGACTAAGAAAGCACATGGTAATAGGGTTGACCTTGAGTTTGTTAGTTGGATATTTTAGTTGCCAAAATCATTTACTCAAAATTGATAAACATATAAATAAATTAGAGAAGGTATTTTTGTTCAATAGAAAAAAAATATAGAGTTACATATATCTTGAAAACTTGGTTAAAATCTAAATGGAGATTATGTTTATTTTTCAATAATAAATTAAAAAAGTTAGTTAATTAGAATTGGAAATGAAAAAACACTAATAGTTATAAATAAAAGCGTTACCTTTTATTTATGTTATTTTATAAATTTTAATATTAAAAATATTCATATAGCTTAAAATAGCATTTTCTTTTTTATTAAGAAAATGCTATTTATCTACAAGTTTTTTATTTATTTTAATGTGCTGAACCTGTAGTTAACTTTTGTTTGGCACTGGCTTTTTTTATAAAGAATATTAAAACTGAAGCACAAACAATGAATATAATTCCTATTAAGGTAGTTGGAGCTATTATTGTACCCATTACTAAAAATACTAATATAGCAACTATTATTGGTTTTATATAGAATACACTTGTAGCTGTAATTGCTGATGTTTCTTTCATAGCACCTACAAAGAAGAAAAATCCTATGCCTTTTACAACTACACCAACATATACTAAAAGTGGTAGGCTAGTTAATGTTATTCCGTGAATTATAGGTATTCCTGCAAACCCCATAAATATAAATAGTAATATTGAACCCCAAAGGAAAGAGATTGAATTGGTAGTAGATTTTCCGTATTTATGTACTGCTTTAGTGGCAAAAGTATTAAATAATGCTAAACATATGGCACCACCTATTGCATATAAAATTCCTTCCGTTTGATGTGGATAAACAGCGGAAGTTGAACCAAAAGGATTTGAAATTATAACTAAACCTATAGCAGCTATTGCAATTGCTATCCATGCCTTTGGATTCATCTTTTCTTTAAGTATAATTTGAGCAAATGGAACTGTTATTATTGCATTTGAACATGTAATAGTGGCAACTATTGCAGGGTTAGCATAGCTAAGTGCTTGTTGTAATAAAGTCATACCAATAGATACCTGTATTATTCCTAAAAAAGCAAAATAAAAAATATCTTTTTTAGACAGTTTTAAGTGTGCTTTTTTTAATTCTCTAATTGCCAATGGAAGTAGAAGTAGGGCACCTATAAGATAACTTATGCCATTTACCTGATAAGCATTAAGATTCATATTAGCTAAATAGCTACCAGAAATTTCTTGGGTACTGAAACATAATGCACATAAAAATATAAATATAAAACCTATGTACCTTTTGCTTTTAGTTTTGTTTTCCATAAAATCACTCCATCTTTTAATTTTTTTAATATTCTAATAATTTTCTATTTTAAAATATTTCTGAAAATAGTTTCAAAAAATATTTATTTAAGTAGAATAAGGTGACAAGTATAATATGTATAGCTATAACTATTATAAAATTTATATGTATAGCTTTTTGTAAATGTTATTTAACTATAAAATCGCTTTCATTTAAATTTAAAGTTCTTAATATAATTATTTATTTAAGAATAAAATATTAAACAGATTAGTTATTTTAATATGTATTT
>CAUWNL010000003.1:0-62335 GCA_963559995.1 uncultured Sarcina sp. | reverse complement strand
TTGTGAAACAAATAATAAAAACTATAAAAATATATAGAATTAACAATATATAAAGAATTTTATTGGTAATATAATAATTTTTAGCTGTTTATGTAAAAATTTTATCAAAAATAATATATTTGTAAATTAATAATATAAATGTTAACGTATAAGCATAGAATAATACAAATTAATACAAATGAGGGGGTATTTTGATGAAGAGGGGTAAAATTTTATCGTTAATAGTTGCTACATCTATAACAGCAGGAACTTTTGCGGGGGTACAAGTTCCTCAGATAGCTTATGGCCAGGATGTTTCACAAGAAGAAAGTACTATAGACTTAAGGGGTGATGAAAATTATGGTGATGTAGTTGAATCTAAAGATGATAGTCAAGTAGGGGCTATAGTCTTAGATTCAGATATAGATGGTGAAGAAATTAGTGATATTGATGCTACAAATTTAGATACGGATAGTAATAGTGTAACTACAATAGATGATGATGTTGATGTAGATAATACTTCAAGTGCTATTGAGAGTGAAGAAGTTAATGAAGATAGTGTGGCTATGAATTTAGATAAGGAAGAAAATTCTGCAGAAGACACTAGTGCAGTTATGCCTATAGAAAATAGTGAGATAGATGTAACAGCTTCAGAGCCAAATGAAAATAGTGAGGAAGTTAATGAGGATGCTACAGCAGGTAATGATTCAAGTGTGGTGGCAACAGAATCAGAAGATAAAAGTGATACAGATACTATAATTTCAGATTCAGATATAGATAGTGAAAATGTTATTAGTATTGATACTACAAATATAGCTTCAAGTGAAGATGCCATTAGCATTATAAATGACACAACTAACCCTATAGATACAAGTGAATTTGATAATCAAGAAAGTTTTCAAGGTGACTATGACAATATAGATGAAAATCAGATTGATGCACAAGCTATAGATAACTCAGGGGCTAGAGTATCTGAGAATTATTATGATTTTAATATTGCAGGAGCGCAAAAATATACTTATGGAACAAGTGGAAAAGGAAGACCATTATATTACTATAAAGTAGGAAGTGGAGATAAGGTTTTATTATTAAACTTTGGTATTCATGGATATGAAGATGCTTGGGCTAGAGATGGTGAGGAGCTTACAAAGCTTGCAAAAAACTTAATTGAAAAACTTGCAAAAGATAATGCAGCCGGTGGATTAAATGGCTGGACAGTAGTAATAGTGCCAACATCAAATCCAGATGGAGTATTGGATGGGTGGACAAACAATGGTCCAGGAAGAGCTCAAGTATCTCAAAAAATAGATTTAAATAGATCATTCCCAACATTTTTTACTCCACAATATAGTGCAAGATATTATACTGGTCCAACAGCCCTTGCAGCACCAGAGGCTAAGGCTCTAGCTAGCTTAGTTGACCAGTATAGTTCAAGTTCAAAGCATATGGCTTTAGTTGATGTTCATGGATGGCTAAATCAAACTATTGGTGATCCATCTCTTGGAAAGGCATTTAATAATAGTTTTGGTATTTCAAATAAATTAATGAGTACTTCAGCTAGTGGTTATTTAATAAGCTATGCTCACTCTAAAGGTGCATTGGCAACATTACTTGAACTTCCAATGCCAAGTAGCCAAGCGTCAATCACCAATAATGGATATGCAAATAAGATATATAGCGGGGTAAAATCTATAATAAATAATGGTGATGGATTTGAAGTAATGAATGCAGAAGGACAAGTTACTACTAATTCACTTAATATAAGAATAACAACTTCAACAAATTCAAATATTATAGGAACTTATAAAAATGGAGCTAAGATAACTATCCTTGGAAAAGTAGGAAATTGGTATCAAGTTAAATCAAGTGCTGGCTATGGATATGTTTCAGCAGATTATGTAAAAATATTAAGTAACAATACAAATAGTGGTAATAATAATGGAGGCAATAACGGTGGAAGTGTAGAAGCTCCAACTACTTACCAAACAGGTAAAGTTTCAAATATTTCAACATCATTAAATATAAGAAAATCACCAAGTACTAGTTCTGGAATTATAACAAGTTTAAGAAATGGAACAGAACTTAAGGTTGTAGGTACAGAAGGCGATTGGTATAAGGTTTATAGTGAATCATTTGGATATGGTTATGCTAGTAAGAGTTATATAACTATAGTATCAAGTAACAATGGAAATAATAATAATGGTGGTGGAAACCAAGATAATAATCAAGGTTCATCAACTCAAACAGGAACTATAGTTAATATTAGTACAACTTTAAATGTTAGAGCTAGTGCAAGTACTACTTCAAAGATTCTTGGAACATTAAAAAATGGAGCAAATATTAGTATAATTTCTAAAGAGGGAAGTTGGTACAAAATTTCTTACAATGGTACAATAGGCTATGTTCATGGAGATTATGTAAAGGTAAATGATAATAGTACATCTGGGCCAAGCACTCCAAATACACCAGAGCAAACACCATCAACTCCAGAAACAACTCAAACAGGACAAGTTATTAATGTAACTACAAAACTTAATATTAGAAGTGGTGCAGGAACAAACTTTGGGATAGTCGGAAGTGTAGGAGGTAATGCTACTGTTAATATATTAGGACAAGAAGGTAGCTGGTATAAGATTTCTTATAATGGGGTAACTGGATATGTATCAGGTAGCTATATTAAAGTAAATAGTAACGGTAGTAATAATACAGATTCTACTGTAAAGTATGGAAAAGTAGTGAATATAAGTACAAGACTTAACATTAGAAAGTCTGCAAGTACTTCATCTAGTATTGTAGGAACTTTAAGCAATAACACTAAAGTTACTATATTAGAGAAAACAAATGGATGGTATAAAATATCATATAATGGAACAGTAGGATATGTTTCAGCAAGTTATATAGCTGAAATATAAGAATATTTTAAGGTATGTATCTATAGTTTTGGATGCATACCTTTTTGTATATAAATATTTATTAAGAAACACTTTCTATATATATATTTAATTATCCATGTGCTAAAATATCATTTTAATTTTTATTTTTAATGTTGCATAAGTAAATTTTATATTTGTGATACTAGAATTAAAAGTGTTATTTAATTTTAAAAATGAATTAGAGTATAATTGTAAATAACAAGTTAGGCATTAGATAATAATATTATTTTGGGGAGGTTGAAGTGAGAAAGACGTTATATGATTATGAAGATAAGATAAAGAAGTTACCTTTAAAGGATAAATATACAAGAGAAGAGCTGCTAATAGATGATTTTTTAATTGATAAAAAAGATAATATAGAAATTTATTATGCTCCTCATAATGAATATATAAATCCAAAGGCAAAGGTATTTATAGTAGGAATAACTCCAGGTTTTTTACAGATGAGCATGGCAATGGTAGCTGCAAGAAAAGAGTTAGAAGTAAGTAGTGATATTGAACTAATTCAATATAAATGTAAAGTAGCAGGTAGATTTAGTGGGAGTTTAAGAAAAAATTTAATTACCATGCTAGACGAAGTAAAACTTAATGAAGCATTAAATATTGAAAGCTCTAGTGATTTATTTAATGAGAAAGACTACTTACTACATACAGTTTCTTTAATACCATATCCTGTTTTTGTTAAGAAGCAAAATTATTCAGGACATACACCAAAGTTAATTAAAAGCGATTTTTTAATGAAATATATCTATAATAATTTTGTTAATGAAATTAAGAATTTAGATAACTTTAAAGATATAATGCTAATACCACTAGGTAGAGCTGTTGAAGAGGTTTTATGTAAATTAGAAGAAGAGGGAACAATAAATAAGAACCAAATTCTTAAAGGGTTTCCACACCCCTCAGGAGCGAATGTTAATAGATTGGTTCAGTTAAGGAATAATAAGGATAGGATAATAAAATTTATTAAAGAAAAATTTGATTAAAAATAAGATTATTTAATTTGTTTTTACCATTTATTGTTGAATAATATGGAAATTATATTATATAATTTCTCTAGTGGTTAAAATATAAAAGTAATTTTTATTAATTATTATTAGATGAATATTCATTTTAGAAGTATTCAAGAATTAGCTTGATATTTAATAAAGAATTTTAAAGGGAGGTTTTTAATATGTCAGAAAAAATAGATTTTGATTTTATGAAGAATGCAGCATTTCCAGAGGGGAAGGAAGGAACTGAAATTTTAGGAAATATGAATGAAAGTCATGATGAACTTACTACTTGGGCATTTAATCATATGGAATTTGGAGATCGTATCCTTGATATAGGATGTGGAGGAGGAGCAGCCATTTCAAAGATTGCTAAAATATATCCTAAGTCTACAATTTATGGATGTGATGTTTCACCTGTATCAGTTGAATGTACTTATGAAAAGAATAAAAATCTTATAGATGAAGGAAGATTAAAGGTTGAAAATTGTGGGGTTTCAAAATTAAATTTCCCTGATGAATCTTTTAATTCTATATATTCAATTGAAAGTTTATATTTTTGGCCAAATCAACAAGAGGATTTAAAGGAAGTATTTCGTGTGTTAAAAGTTGGTGGTAAGTTTATGACTGGCTTAGAAATGGTTGGAGGAAATATGAATGAAAAAAGTACTGCCATTGCTGAGCATTTAAATATGAACTGCCCATCACCAGAAGAGTTAAAGTCATTACTTGAAAATGCAGGATTTTCAGATGTTAATATAGATTATAATAAAGATAAAGCGTGGATGTGTGCTACTGCTTTGAAAAAATAAATAATTATATAATTTAGATGCATAAGTTCTTTATTTAAATAAAAGATATGAGATAATTATTACCTCATATCTTTTATTTTATAATATTAGTTTAGTTTTGTTAAATAGAGATGATGAGATGTTTTAATCTGCAAGAATATATTACTTACTTTTAGATAGTATCTAACTTCTAAGTGAGTACTTTATTTATAAATTTGTTCGTTATAAAATGAATATAAAATTAAGATATTTATATAAGGGAGAGAATATAATGATAAATGATACAGTAACTACAATTAAAAATAGAAGAAGTGTTCGTAGCTTTGAAGAAAAGCAAATCAAAGATGAAGAGTTAGATCTAATTATTGAATCAGGTAGATATGCACCAAGTGGGGGAAATAATCAAACAACACGTTTTCTTGTTATTCAAAATAAAGAAGTATTAAATAAATTAGAGAAACTAGTGGAGAAAGAATTAGCTAAAGTAGAAGTAGATGAAAATAGCTATAAAAGCCTTAGAAACTTTGTTTTAAGAGCAAGAAAGGGAGGAGTACATTTTACATATAATGCGCCTACTTTAATTGTTGTATCAAACAAAAAGGGCTATGGAAATGCTATGGCTGATTGCGCAATAGCAATTGAAAATATGATGATAGCGGCAACTTCATTAGGAGTAGGGTCATGTTATATTAATCAATTAAAATGGTTAAATGATAATGAATTAGTATGTAAATACATGAGTGAACTTGGAATACCAGAGGATGAGATAATTTTAGGTTCTATTTCTTTAGGATATGCAAAACAAAAAAATATGAGCCCATTAAAAAGAGATGGTAATCCTGTGATATTTGTTAAATAGAGTATTTATACTTACCTTTTAGATAGTATCTAACTTTTAAGTGCCTACTTTATTTGTAAATTTGTTCGGTATAAAATGAATATAGAATTAAGAGCGAATTTATATAAAGGAGAGAAGAAAATGACAAAGTTATTAGAAGAATTAAAAACTAAAAAATTAACTTTAAACAATAGATTAGTTTTTCCACCAATGGCTACAGAAAAATCAAGTGGAGATGGAAGGTTAGGACAAGGAATATTAGATTACTATGATGAAAAATCAAAGGGTGGTTATATTTCCTTAATTATAATAGAGTATAGTTTTGTCAATAAACAAGGGAAAGCTAGCAAAAGTCAATTATCTGTAGCAGATGATAGAAATAATGAAGGGCTAAAAGAGTTAGCTAATATAATCCATAAAAATGGTTCTAAGGTAGTAATGCAAATAAACCATGCAGGAAGCGCTACAACTAGTGAAGTTACAGGGCAAGAAATTGTTGGACCATCAGTTGTGATGCATCCTCGTGGAAAAGAAATGCCAAGAGAATTAACTAAAGAGAATATAAAAGAGATAGTTAAAAACTTTAAAGATGCAGCAAAAAGAGTTAAAGATGCTGGATTTGATGCAGTTGAAATTCACTCAGCTCATGGATATCTTTTAAATCAATTTTATTCACCAATAACAAATAAGAGAACAGATGAGTATGGTGGAGATATTTTAAATAGAATAAGAATTCATTTACAGGTTATAAAAGCGGTAAGAGAAGTAGTAGGAGAAGACTTCCCAGTATTTATTAGACTTGGTGCCTGTGATTATATGGAAGGTGGAAATACTTTAGAAGATGCTAAAATAGCAGCTGCTGAATTTGAAAAAGCAGGAATTGATATATTAGATATTTCAGGTGGTGTACGTGGATATATAATACCTGGTGTTACAGGACAAGGATATTTCTCAGATGTTACAAAGGGAATTAAAGAAGTTGTAAAAGTACCGGTTATATTAACAGGTGGTGTAACTGAAACTCAGGCAGCAGAAAAATTACTTTCTGAAAATAAGGCTGATCTTATAGGTGTAGGAAGAGCTATATACAAAGATTCAACATGGGCAAAAAATGCTATTGAAAATTTAAAATAAAAATCAATATTAAAAAGAGTAAAAGTCCCTAGGCTATTAGTTTAATAGTCTAGGGGCTTTTTTTATTTTTAATAAATGAATAAAAGTGTTTTACGTAAATTTAATTTTCTCTTTAGAAATGATTTTAAATATACTATTTATTTTAGTAAACAGTATATTTAATGTTTAAGTAGTTTTAAGTTTATTGATTTAAAAGTTTTGCTCCCATTGAGAAAGCATTTTCTAGATCTATAGGGAATTGCTTTGCTCTATGTTTTGCTTTTGCCTCTTCAGAGAAACATTCAACTTTATATTTTGAATAATCACTAAATTGGTAAGTATCATTTGAGCACATAGATAAAGGTTTAGTAAATATTCTTCCTATGAAGGATTCTAAAGTATTAAATGTTTGTAAGTATCCTATATCCTTCATCTTATCTTCTGAAACATTCATAGTATAAATAAATGCTGTTGGCATTTTCTTTGGTGCAATTGAGGTATAGTTTTTATCGTAAACTAAGTAAGGAAATGCAAGTCTTTCTAAAAATGATCTCAATTGTCCTGTTACATCACCAAAATATATTGGAGAGCCAAATATAATTCCATCTGCTTGTGATAACTTTTCTAAAACTTCATATAAATCATCTTTTACTGCACATTTTCCATAACTTTTACCACTAATTAATTTACATGCAAAACAACTTTTACAACCAGTATAGCTTAAGTCATATAAATTAATTATTTCAGTTTCAATATCTGGTACTGATGATTTAACCCCTTCTAAAGCTTTTTTTAAAAGAATTGCTGTATTATTATTTTTTCTTGGACTTCCGTTAATTCCGTAAACTTTCATATAATTCACTCCTATTTTATAGCTTTTCTTAATATAGGTACTAAATGAAAAATTTTAGCTCATTAAATAGTGTTTCAATAAATTTTTATAGATATAAAAATATTCAGTTAGATTCATCTAAGGTACCTTAATTATTATAGCTATGTTTTCTGATATAATTAATATAACATAAGAACAGAAGTAAATAAGTATGCAGTTTTTTCTTTCTTAGTATCTATAATATACTATTAGATTTATAGGAGATAAAAATGAAAAATATTAGTAATTGCAATAATGAATATTCAAGTAAAAATATATATGAAACAGAATGTCCTGTTATATATGCTTTAAATATTGTAGGGCAAAAGTGGAAATTGCCTATAATGTGGTACTTATTTAAAAATGAATACACAAGATATAATGATTTAAAGCGTCAAGTTAAGGGAATTACAAATATGATGTTAACTAAGTCTCTTAAAGAATTAGAGGAACATGGGCTTGTTACTAGAAAGAAATATAATGTTATTCCTCCAAGAGTTGAATATTCCTTAACAGATAGGGGAAAAGCACTTCTTCCCACTTTAGATGCATTATATGTTTGGGGAGAAGAACAAATTAAAATTGATAAAGCTAGGAAATAATCTAAAGGCATATAGGTGTTTAATTAGAGTAGAAATATAATTCCTAAATGATATGAGAATATAGTAAGATAATAAAGGAAGCTATATCTAAATAATTTGAAATTATCTAAATATAGCTTTTTTCATATTAAATATTTATTGTTTTTAATTGGTTTGTTAATTTGCAAGGATATTTGTAAGTTAAAAATTTTAGTTCATCATAGAATATGCTGCACCAAGTAAAACTCTTATATCATATTCTCCTTTATAGAAAGGTGGAATTACCTTTGTATCGTGTAAGTCGAAGAATGTATAAACAGCTTCTTGAGCAGTACGAGCAGACATTTCTATAGTAAATGTACAAACATCTGGCATTTCAGCATATTGCCCTATAAATGCTAAGTTAGTTGAACATTTTGGAACTACTAAAGGTCTATCAGTTTTGTTACATACCATAAAATGAGAAGTTATATATGGCATGATACATGGACGACAAATTGTAGTTGGTAAATATTCATTTATATCATCTATCCATCCTAATTGATAGCAAAGCTCTTCAAATATTTCTCTACCTGTACATTCAGTCATTGGTTTTTTGATGTAGTCACCAAGTTTTTCAGGGTGTAATGCATATCCCCAGAATACTTCAGTGTCCGGATCTTGATGAATGTAGTGAGGTTGTTTTGGAACAACTATGCTCATGAACCAACCTGAATCTTTAAATGTCATTAAAGCTCCTGTTCCAGGTCTGTTGCTTGAGAATTCAGTATATCTTTTTAAGAATTTTCTATCCTTTAAAGTTACTGTGAATGATTGCCACATAGCTCCTGGGATATCATTACAAAATGGTGCTGGATTTCCGAATTCAGGAGTTTTTTGAGCTAGGTTTTCCCATAAAGCCCAACATCCATTACCTTCTTTTGTAGGAGGAGCAGCAGGTGTATCCATTGTTCCAATAGTTGCATTTTCAGTCATAGTACCATTTGTAACAAATACTAAATCATTTTCTCTAACCATGATTGAAGTTGGTATTCCGTTTTTAACCATTTTAATTTCTTTAGCAGTCATTTCACCGTTATTTTCAGTAAAATCTATATCTTTAACAGTACAATCTAATTCAAAGTTTACGCCTAAGCTCTTTAAGTGAGTTTCAAGTGGTAAAATTAATGAATCATATTGGTTGTATGGAGTTCTGTGAACACCAGCTAAAGTGTGTATACGAGGCATTTCATTTATAAATGCATGAGCATATCTTTTAAATTCAAATGCACTGTGCCATGGTTGGAATGCAAATGTTGTAGCCCACATATACCAGAAGTTAGTTTCAAAGAAATGTGGAGAGAATAATTGGTCTATTCTAACTGGTGCCAGTTTATCTTCATCAGCTAGCATAAGCTTAATCATTGCCATTCTATCATCATTGTTAAATCCAAGTTTGTCTACATTTTTAACGATTTGATGGTCCTCATTTATTAATCTAGCAGTAGAACAAGTTGGTGTTTCATTACTGAATTTATATATCTCATCTGTTACAGAAGTTTTTGGATCTGTAAGTGATGGAACAAATCTGTATAAGTCTAAGATTGCAGTATAGTGTTCATAGTTTATCATTCTACCGCCTCTTATCATATATCCTTCTTCAGCGTTACCAGAACCATCACAGCTTCCGCCATTTATATTTAATTGTTCAAAGATAGTTATATCTTTAGGGTCCATTTTTGCATCACGTATTAAAAACAATGAAGCAGCTAAAGAAGCAATACCTCCTCCTACAAAATAAGCTTTTGTTGAGTCATTTACTTTATATTTTTTTGACATTTTAAATCCTCCTCAAGAAATTTTATGATTTATGTAATCAAGGTGTCTATTCGTTAATTTATATATTCATTATAGAAACTAAATACTAAGATAGAAATAAACAATTTAGGGTATATGTATAGTTTTTTCACATTTTAATAAAATTGTGAAATTCATATTATAAAAGAAATTTAATAATATAAACAAAACTTTTTCTTACAAAAATTTTTTTAATCTGTTAAAATATAAGTATAGATTTAAATATTCGCAGTATTATTTGTAAAGGGTTGGATGATAGAATTTTTAAAATTAAAATAATGAATTGAGAATGGGTTCTTTATAAAAAAATTATAAAAACGTTTACAAATTGTGAATTTTAATTAATATTCAAAAGGAGCAGAGATTATGTTTGAAGTAAATGATTATGTAGTTTGTGGGGGTAACGGTGTATGTAAAGTAATTGATATAGGAATACCATCTATGAGCATATGTGATACTGAAGATCAATACTACAAATTAGAACCCATATACGAAAATGGAAGTACTTTATATATTCCAGTTAACAATGAGAAGGTTGTTATGAGAAAAGTATTATCAAAGGAAGCTGTTGATGAATTAATTAAGAATATGGATACAGTAGAATTATTAATTTTTGATAATGATAGAGAATATGAACAAAGATATAAAGAAATTTTGCATAAATATGATTGTAGAGAATTAATTAAAATAATTAAAACTTCATATTTAAGAAGACAAGACCGTCTAGCAGAAGGAAAAAAAGGCACATCTACAGATGAAAAATATTTAAAGATGGCAGAAGATTATTTATATGGGGAATTTGCAATTGCCCTTAATATACCTAAAGAAGATGTTAAACCTTTTATAGAAGAAGAAGTAAAAAAGTACGCTTAGTATAATTTTTATATATTAAAATATAGGCTGTATCAAAATATCTTTTTATTCACTATATAGTTTGGAGTTATCCATACACTATAATTGTGTATAATTTGCTTTTGATACAGACTTTTTTACGTACAGCTTGTAAATCTAATAAAAATTATAATGTACTTTTCCAAGATGTATTAATTTGAGCTATTGAATCTCTTACACAAGGGTCTCCACCTTTTGTATGTTTGTTATTAACTTGTGTTTTTTTATTTTTCTTAGTATTCATTACAATCACTCTCCATAATATTATTTTATAAATTTTATTAGGAACAATGTGTACAGAGTTATTTTATGTATAATGTTTTTATTTATAAAATATCTTTGTACCTTAAAAGGAATTTTTTAAATATAAAAATAGGTAATTCAGATTTAAACGTATCAAGAATTTGTCTTGGGTGTATGGGGTTTGGAGATTCAAATCAAGGAATGCACTCATGGACATTAGATGAAGAAAAGTCTACAGAAATTATAAAAAAAGCCCTTGAGAATGGAATTAATTTTTTTGATACAGCAATTGGATATCAAAGTGGTACAAGTGAACAGTATTTAGGACGTGCTTTAAAAAAGTTAACTAAACGTGAGGATGTTATAATTGCCACAAAATTTCCGGCTAGAACTAAAAAGGAAATTGAAGATAATGTTAGTGCAAGAGAACATGTTCAAAATATGTTAAATCAAAGTTTAGCTAATCTTAGAACTGATTATATTGATTTGTATATCTGTCATATGTGGGATTATGAAACAAAAATAGAAGAAATAATGGAAGTATTAAACGAACAGGTAGAGGCAGAAAAGATACGTTATATTGGTATTTCTAATTATTTTGCATGGCAATTAGAAAAAGCAAATGCTATTGCTGATAAAAATGGGTGGAGTAAGTTTATATCAGCGCAAAATCACTATAATTTAATATTTAGGGAAGAAGAACGTGAAATGGTAGGATGCTGTTTAGATGGAAATATTGCTATGACACCATATAGCGCTCTTGCATCTGGTAGGTTAGTTAGAAATTGGTCAGAAACAACTAAAAGATTAGAGGAAGATTCTTATGCTAAGGGTAAGTATGATTTAACAACAGATAAAGATAGAGTAATTGTAGAGTGTGTTGCTGAAATTGCAGAAAAAAGGGGAATGACAAGAATTCAAGTAGCTTTAGGGTGGTTATTGTCAAAGGTAGAATCACCAGTAGTTGGGGCAACTAAGTTTTCTCATATTGAAGAAGCAGTAAAAGCTGTTACAGTAAAACTAACAGAGGAAGAGATTAAATATCTAGAGGAACCATATGTACCTCATAAATTAGTAGGAGTTATGGTAGAAAAACAATACGATGTAATTTCAAAAAAATTAATGTTAGACAAGATTATCTCAGGGAAAAATAAAAATTAGCTTATAAAATAAGGCACTATTTTTAAAAATGTGCCTTATTTTTAATTTTTAATCTGAATCACATAATTATTATTACCTTTAGTTATAATAGTAATTAATTAAATTGTATTAGAAAATAATTGGAGGTGCGTTATGAGTGATTTAAGATGGAAGGGCTTTAAGGAAGTTAAAGTAGTAGAAAAAGAAGAAGAAGGTAAGGGAACATATTCTTATTATTTAAAAGGGATGAATAACGAAATCTTACCTGAATATGTAGCAGGGCAACATATAGCTATAAGAATTAAAAATAAAGATAATACATATACAGCCCCAAGAAGGTATACGCTATCTATAAATTATAGAGCTGATTTTTATAGAATTAGTGTAAAAAGAGAAGAAAAGGGGTATGTTAGTAAAATATTAGCTGATGAAATTAATGTAGGAGATATTGTTGAAATAACAGCTCCTGTAGGTAAGTTCATATTAAATGATAATACTAAAAATATAGTATTGATTTCTGGTGGTATAGGAATTACTCCTATGTTAACAATGGCCTATGAAGCTGCTAATGAAGGAAAAAATGTGCATTTTATATATAGTACACAAAATCCGGAAACCCATAGTTTTAAGGATGAAGTGGAGCAATTAGTTAATGAAAATAGCAATATGAAAAGTACAGTATTTTATACTGAGATAGCTGAGGGTACTAATACTGACGTTAAATATATCCCAGGAAGAATAAATAAAGAGTGGATAGAAAGAAATTTAGACAAAGATAGTGAGTTTTATTTTTGTGGACCAGTAGGGTTTATGAAAGCTGTGTATCAAGGATTAATTGGTATAGGAGTAGATAAGGAAAATATACATTTTGAGATGTTTAATAGCACAACTGACATAACAAAGTAATATACGTAACATATGTTACTTAATGAAAATTAAATAAATAATATAATAAAGAAGAGTAATTAGATTTATATTCTAATTACTCTTTATTTTGTTAGAAAAAATTTTATAAATGTTATTTTAAATAAAGTGTCTTAGGAGTGTGTAATATGGAGAAAAATTATATGAATTGTTGTAATGGATGTAGAGGAAAGTATTGTGCAAGTAAGGTCCCTATATTTGAAAACTTAGAAGAAAATGAACTTTTGCAAGTTGTAAATAGTATAGAACATAGAGTATATAAAAAAAACGAAATATTATTTGGTGAGGGAAGTGTAGCAAATAATATGTTTTTTGTTAATGAAGGAAAAGTTAAGTTGTATAAATACACAAGGGATGGAAAGGAGCAGATATTACATATATTATCTGAAGGAGAATTTTTCGGAGAGTTAAACCTATTAAATTGTAGTATTCATAATTTTAGTGCTAAGGCCATAAAAGACTGTAAGGTATGTGTTATTAGCAATGAAATAATGAAGGAGATAATAGTTAAAAATCCTCATATAGCAATAAAATTCTTAGAAAGTGCTGGTAAAAGATTAGCTAATGCTGAAAAATTAGCACAAAATTTAGCTACTAATGATGCAGATTCAAGAGTATCTTATTTACTTATAGATTTATTAGAGAAATACGGCGAATTTAAGTTAGGAAAAAAGGAAATTAAAGTGCCAATGTCAAGGGAAGATATGGCCAACTGTATTGGTGTTACAAGGGAAACAATGAGTAGAAAACTTAAGAAGTTTGAAGATGAAGGATTAATAAAAATACCTAAAGTAAAACAAATAATTATTTTAGATGAAGGTAGATTAAGAGATTATATATAAAATTTTATTTTTTAATTTGAATCATATTTTTAAAGAAAGTTAGCTATTATAATTAACTCATAAGTTAAGTCTTACAAAGGTAATGATAAAACTTAAAAACATATTAAATTTAATTGATTATTATAACAAAAGGATTTGTTATAAGTTTATATAAAAAATTGATAAGGAGATAAGAGATATGAAAGTAATTTATTGGAGTCAAACAGGAAACACAAAAAAAATGGCAGAGTTAATCGCTAAAGGAATTGAAGAGAATGGAAAGAAAGCAGAAATAGTTGAATTATCAAATATTTCAGTTGATGATTTAAAAGATGAGGAAATAATTATACTAGGTAGCCCAGCATCTGGAACAGAGGAATTAGAAGAAACTCAAGTTGAACCTTTTGTAAAATCTTTAGAAGGAAATATACAAGGTAAAAAAGTTGCCCTATTTGGTTCATGGGGATGGGGTGATGGAGACTACTTAAATGATTTAGAAGAAAGAATTAAATCATATGGTGGACAACTTATAGGTGAAAGTTTATCAGTTATGGAATCACCAGAAGGTGAAGATGAGGATAAGTGTATTGAATTTGGAAAGTTAATAGCACAATAATTTAATATTTAATTAAATAAAAATAGTTTACATGTAAAATGGACTTACAATTGTAAGTCCATTTTAGTTTAACAAATATATTATTTTTTAATTTTGAGTTGAATCACATAAAATTTTTAGATAAAAAAGTATAGTTTATACATAGATATATTTAGTAATTAAACCAATTGTTCAATTTTAGGAGGTAATTTAATGAACGGAGAAAATATTTATTCTGTAGGAGTAATAGATGACAGAAAGGTACCATTTCACAGGCTAATATTAGAGGACGGAACTACATATAACAGTTACTTGTTAAAAACAGAAAGGCCAACAGTAATAGATACCGTTGATTTTATATATACAAAACAATATTTAGAAAATTTAAAAAAGCTTATTGATTTAAAGGAAATACAATATATAGTTATAAATCATACTGAACCAGACCATTCAGGGGCATTAGGTTCACTTGCAAAACAAGCCTCTAATGCAACTATTGTTTGTAGTGAAAAGGCTGTTTATCATTTAAAAGAATTATACAAGTTACATGATAGAAATTTCTTAGTTGTAAAAGATGGTGACACTCTTGATATTGGGGGTAAAACACTATTATTTAGAATTACACCATACCTTCATACAGAGGAAACAATGATTACTTATTGCCCTGACGATAAGATATTATTCCCATGTGATATATTTAGTACACATTTAACTGCAAAAGAGTATTTTGTAAGCAAAGCAAATAAAGATATAACAGAAGCTTTTTCAGTATATTATGACCTTATAATGTCACCACATAGAAAATACATAAGACCTATGATGTCTATGATAAAAGAGTTAGATATTGATATGATAGCACCATCTCACGGATATGTGTTAGATGAAAATATTGATAAATATATTTCTATATATGATGAAAGAAGTAAAGAGACTAAAAAAGGCAAAAAAGTTACAATAGTTTATACAACAATGAGAAATTCAACAAAGAAAATTGCTGAAAAGTTTAAAGAACTATTTGAAGTTGAAGAAATTGAAGTAGCTGTTTTCAATGCAGATAAAACAGATAAAAATGAAATACTAGAATCTATTAAAGAATCAGATGCAATATTATTTGGAACATCAACAAAATATGGTGATTTAATAGGCTCTATTGAGAATGTACTAAAGAAATTAAAAGATATGAACTTAGAAGGCAAGGTTTTAGGAGCATTTGGTTCATTTGGATGGAGTGGAGAACCTATTGAAATAATCCAAGATTATTTAAATGAAACTAATGGTAATGTTTTAAATACATCCTCAATAATAAAATCAACAGGAATGATTGATGTTAATTTCCCAGTAAGAGTTAGATTTTCATTAAACGAAGAATCAGAAAAAGATGTAGAAAGAGCTGCAGATTATATAAGTTCAATAATATAAAATATTTTCTCTATTTTATATAAATTATAAAAATAGAATACAGACAAGCCTTGAAAAAAACCATAGCTAATAAATTTAGTTATGGTTTTTTTATCTATTATTGACTTGGAGTTAACTCTAAATGATATGCTATATAATAACAAAAGATAGCTTATTACATGCTTAAAGTAACATAATGTAATAATATTTAAAGAATAAATAAAAAATATGGAAATAAAGAAAGGGTGTAAAAGTTATGTATAAAAAAGATGTAATGGTTTTAGTTGGTGCTGGACAAATAGGTATGGCAATTGCAAGAAGAGTAGGATATGGAAAGAAGATTGTTATTGGAGACAAGAAAATAGAAAATGCAAATGATATTGCCAAGACAATGAATGATGCAGGTTTTGATGTTTATGCAATGGAGGTGGATTTATCTTCTAGAGAGTCTATTTTAAATGTTATTGCTAAAGCAAAAGAATATGGTGATATTACTATGTTAGTTAATGCAGCAGGGGTATCTCCAAGTCAAGCATCAATTGAAACCATTCTTAAGGTTGACCTTTATGGGACAGCAGTTTTATTAGAAGAAGTGGGAAAGGTAATTGCTAAAGGTGGCGTAGGTGTTACTATTTCTAGTCAATCTGGGTGGAGAATGCCACAGTTAACAGCAGAGGAAGACGTACTACTTGCTACAACTCCAACAGAAGAGTTATTAAACCTTGAAATATTAATACCAAAGAATATAAAAGATACCTTACATGCTTATCAAATGGCAAAGCGTTGTAATGAAAAGCGTGTTATGGCTGAAGCTGTAAAATGGGGTGAAAGAGGAGCAAGGATTAATGATATTGCACCAGGAATTATTGTAACCCCTCTTGCTATAGATGAATTTAACGGACCAAGGGGAGATTTTTATAAAAACATGTTTGCTAAGTGTCCAGCAGGACGCCCTGGAACGGCAGATGAAGTTGCAAATGTGGCAGAGCTTTTAATGAGCGATAAAGGGGCGTTTATTACAGGTTCTACATTTTTAATTGATGGTGGTGCTACATCATCTTATTATTATGGTCCATTAAAGCCAGAAAAGTAAATAGCATAAATATAAAGTTAGAAGTAGGTTATTTTAATTTTATGATTATAGGAAAAAATTGAAAAATGGTATTGCCTTAGAGTTAACTCTAGGTGATACAATATTTATAAAAGGGAAATAAATTTAAAAAAGAGAGATGGTTAAAATGAAAAAAGTATTAGTATTATCTTCAAGCCCAAGAAAATGTGGAAATTCGGACCTTTTATGTGATGAATTTATTCGTGGAGCTAAGGAAAAAGGAAATGAAGTTGAAAAGATTTTTTTAAGAGAAAAAAAAATAAATTATTGTGTAGCTTGTTATTATTGCATGAATAATGGCGGACAATGTGTCCAAAGGGATGATATGGCTGAAATTTTAGATAAAATGATTAAGGCTGATGTTATTGTCATGGCAACTCCTGTGTATTTCTATACAATGGATGGGCAAATTAAAACATTAATTGATAGAACTGTTGCAAGATATACTCAAATCAAAGATAAAGAATTTTATTTTATTGTTACAGCAGCAGACGATAGAAAAGAAGCATTAGAAAGAACAATAGAAGGCTTTAGAGGCTTTACTGACTGTTTAGATGGAGCAGTAGAAAAAGGCGTTATTTATGGAAGTGGAGCTTGGAAAGTAGGGGAAATTAAGGGTACAAGCGCTATGAAGGAAGCTTATGAGATGGGAAAAAACTCATAAGATACAGGTAGATATAAAATATTCTCTTAGTTATTAATGATTTAAAGTAATAAAATATATAATTAAATTATAAAATTAGTTAGTATTAAAAAACTAATAAACGTTAGAATAATAAAGTGATTTTGGAGGAGTTATTATGAAAGCAAAGAAATTAGGATTTGGACTTATGCGTTTACCATTAATAGATAAAAATGATTCAGCAAGTGTTGATATAGAACAAGTTAAAAAAATGGTAGATACTTTTATAGAAAAAGGATTTACTTATTTTGATACAGCATATATGTACCATATGGGTAAAAGCGAAAATATTGCAAAGGAAGCATTAGTAAGTCGTCATAAAAGAGATACTTTTACATTAGCTAGTAAACTTCCAACAATGTTTTTAAAAAAACAAGGGGACCAAGAAAGAATATTTGATGAGCAATTAGAAAAATGTGGAGTAGATTATTTTGATTATTATTTATTACATGCCTTAGGGGCAGAAAATTATAAAATAGCTGAAAAATTTAATAGCTTTGCCTTTGTTCAAGAGAAAAAGAATGAAGGAAAAGTTAAGAACTTTGGATTTTCTTATCATGATGACGCCAAACTATTAGATGAAATATTAACAGCTCATCCTGAAGTTGATTTTGTTCAACTACAAATCAATTATTTAGATTGGAATAGTGAAAGTATACAATCAAGAAAGTGTTATGAAGTAGCTAGAAAACACAATAAGCCAGTAGTAGTTATGGAGCCTATTAAAGGAGGAACTCTTGCAAAGGTACCAGAAAAAGCAGAAAAATTGCTTAAAGAATACCACCCTGATATGTCAGTACCATCATGGGCTGTTCGCTATGTAGCAAGCCATGAAGGAATTATGATGGTTTTAAGCGGAATGTCTAATATGGAGCAATTATTAGATAACACAAGCTATATGGAAAACTTCAAACCATTAGTAGAAGAAGAATATGATATTATTAAAAAGGTGGTTGATATTATTAATGAATCAATTGCTATTCCATGTACTGCTTGTGAATACTGTGTAGAAGGATGCCCAAAAAATATAGCAATTCCTAAGTATTTTGCTTTATACAACACAGACAAGCAAATAGGTGGTAATGGTTCAGGATTACAAAAAATGTATTATAATAACTATATAAGGACTAATGGTAAAGCATCAGATTGTATAGGATGTAAAAAATGTGAAAAAATCTGTCCACAACATATTAAAATAACAAAATGGCTAAAGGATGTTGCTAATACTTTCGAAGGATAAATTATAATTTATAATTAGAAGGAGAGAAACATTATGACAATTGCAGAAGTGAGTAGAAAATACGAGCTTACAGCAGATACACTTCGTTATTATGAACGTGTTGGATTAATTCCTAAAGTAAATCGTAATAAGAATGGAATTAGAAATTACACAGAGCAGGATTGTAAGAATGTTGAGTTTATTAAATGTATGAGGGGAGCTGGGCTTCCTATTGAGGTATTAATTGAGTATGTTACACTACTTGAGCAGGGTGATGAAACTGTTGAAGCTAGAAAAGATATACTAATAGAACAACGCAAAGAGTTAGTAAAAAAAATGAAAGAAATAAAAACAACAATAGAGAGACTAGATTATAAAATAGACAGATATGAAAATTTTTCAAAAAAAGAAAAACAATTAAAAATGAATAAAGAAAATTAACTGATTAAAGATTTATAAAAAGGCTATAGCAAAGAAAGAGTAAGGACTTTGATATGGTCCTTTTTCTTTTATAAGAAGCTACATTAGATAAAAATATAAAATCAGGATAAGTTATGGGATATATCTTTAATTTACTAAACAATAGTAAGAAAATGAGTTATAAAGTTTCATTTGCAAAATGCTATAATAGTAGTATAACTATATATTTTAGCAAGGAAAATTGAGAAGTACATATATAAATATAGTTAATTTTAAAACTATATCAAGAATACATATTTAGAGGTGAATTTATGGATGATTTTTTTTATGAAGTAGGGGAAGAAAGTAAAAATTTATTTTATAAATTGTACATACATAAGATTAGTTCTTTTCAATTTAATTGGCATAAAGAGATACAAATTAATGTTATTTTAAGAGGAAAAGCTGAGATTTGTATTGAAGGAAGAAAATACTTATTAAATGAAGATGATATTATAATTATTAATTCTAATAGTGGTCATGCAACCTTGGCTAAGGAGCCAAACACTACAGTTATGGTTTTGCAATTAGATCCGATATATTTTAAGGAATATTTTAAAGAATATGAAAACTTAAGGTTTGAAGAAGTTGTAAGTAATAATGAAAAAGAAAGTAAGAAGTACAATACTATAAAATATTTATTAGCTCTATTAATGAGTGAGTTTAAAAACAAATCTCCAGAAAATAAAATGAGATATGATGCTATTTTTTCAGCAATTGTTTTAAACACTTTAAAGGGATTTCCTAACTCTATAGAAAAAACAGGGAGAATTAAAAAGTCTAAGAGTCAAATAAAAGCAATTTCTAAAATGCTAAAATATATTCAAGAAATGCACAAAGAAAAAATATCTTTAGATAAAATTGCATGTATGTTAGGTTATAATTCTAATTACTTTTCTCAATTTTTTAAGGTTAATATTGGAATAAATTATTATGAATATCTTACAAGAGTTCGTATTAGAGAAGCAACATTTGAACTTATAAAAACAAATCGCTCTATTTCAGATATAGCATTAGAACATGGTTTTTCAGATGCAAAATCTTTTAATAAGTATTTTAAAGAAAGTTTTGGAAGGACACCAAATCAGTATAGAACGGAAATATTAAAAAATGATTTAACAAATGAATTTTCTCTTACTAGAATTTTAGTTTCACAGGATGATGAGTATATAGCTTATAAACTTAAAGAATATAAGGGATTAATGAGAGATAATATATTTGCTTTAAATGAAGAGGGACTTAAGGACGAAGAACTAATAAAAAGAGAAATAACAATTAAAAAATATGAGAATAAAATTAAGGAACTTGAGGGTAAAGTTCAAGGATTAAATAAACAAATTGCTCTTATTAAGGAAATATTGGATTAAAAATAATTTATTAAATTATTAAATTTATAATGGATAATCTAAAAAATTTATTTAGGGAAAAAATTCAGATATTTTTTAGCTACTTTTGTTACAAAATCACTCAAAAGTGAAGATTTTTCTTTAATTCATATATGGAGTAAATGTTTAGATAATATTTTCAAGATATAAAAATAAATTGTGTATTTATTACAGACATAAAACTTAGAAGTTGTGGATTATTGGAAAGACATATGTGTATATTTTTTATAAAATAGCTTTAAGAAAAGTTTAGTACATACTTTATTAACATAGAGATAAGCACAGAAAATAAACTAAAATAGATATTTATATTGATAATGATTATAACTTACACTTACCTAAAATATGTAAAGCTTTTAGATTGGTGACATGTAACAATGTAAAGATAATTTTAGTAAGTATACTGATAAAATAAATAAAGGAGGACTTGGATATGAGCATTAACCTAGATTACTTGAATATAAAAGATTATAAGAAATTACATAGAAATGCTAGTGTAGCTGAGTTAGTAGAAGCTGCAATAAAAAGAGGAGAAGCAAATTTATCAGATAAAGGCGCTCTAGTAGTAAAGACTGGTAAATATACAGGAAGATCTCCTAAAGATAGATTTATTGTAAAAGATGAAATCACAAAAGATTTTATAAACTGGGGAGATGTAAATTTATCAATAGATGAGAAAGTATTTGATAAACTTTATAAGGATGTAACAGAATATCTTAAAGGAAAAGAGTTATATGTATTTGATGGACATGTTGGTGCATTAAAAGAATATACTATGCCAATAAGAGTTGTATGTGAATGTGCTTATGAAGCTATGTTTGCAAACAATATGTTTATAAGACCTACAGAGGAACAACTTTCTGACCATAACCCATACTTTAATGTAATTTCAGCTCCAGGATTTAAAGCTAAAGGCGCTGAAGATGGAGTAAATTCAGAAGCCTTTGTTTTAATGAACTTTACTAAGAGAATAATCTTAATTGGAGGAACAGCTTACTGCGGTGAAATAAAGAAGTCTGTATTCTCAGCTATGAATTTCTTATTACCTCAAAAGGGAGTACTTCCAATGCACTGTTCTGCTAATGAAGGTAAAGAGGGAGATACAGTTTTATTCTTTGGTTTATCAGGAACAGGGAAGACTACTTTATCTACTGACCCAGAAAGACAACTTATTGGTGATGATGAACATGGTTGGACTGATAACAGCGTCTTTAACTTTGAAGGTGGATGCTATGCAAAGGCAATAAACCTTGATAAAGAAAAAGAAAAAGAAATATATAATGCTATAAAGTTTGGAACAATTCTTGAAAATGTAGTTATAGATGAAAAACATGTTCCAGATTATACAGATAAAAAATATACAGAAAACACAAGAGCGTCATATCCTTTAGAATATATAGATAATATAAAAGAAAATAGTATAGGAAACACACCTAAAAAGGTTATATTCCTAACAGCAGATGCAACAGGAGTAATGCCTCCTATAAGTAAATTAACTAAGGAAGCTGCTATGTATCACTTTATGTCAGGGTATACAAGTAAAGTTGCGGGAACTGAAAGAGGAATAACAGAACCTAAAGCTACATTCTCAGATTGCTTTGGAGGACCGTTCATGCTTATGAATCCAGTAGTTTATGCAAAATTACTTGGACAAAAAATAGATGAATGTGACACTGAAGTATACCTTATAAATACAGGATGGGTAGCAGGTGGATATGGTGTAGGAGAAAGAATTAAATTATCTTACACAAGAGAAATGGTTAATGCAGTAATTAATGATAGATTAGGTGACGTAGAATTCTATGAACACTCAGTATTTAAATTACTTATACCAAGTACATGTCCAAATGTACCAACAGAAGTTTTAAATCCTAGAGAGTTATGGGCTGATAAAGAAGCTTATGATAAAAAAGCTTTAGATCTTGCAGAAAACTTTAAAGAAAACTTCAAGAAATTTAAAAATGTTTCAGAAGACATTGTAAATGCAGGAATTAGATAATTAGTAATCCGTTAATATTTTTTAAGTAGTAAAATTGCCTCACATATAAATATAAATTATATATAAAAATAGCCTTAATCACTTAACCTCGGTAGATTAAGGCTATTTCTTATGTTTATAGTAATTACTTATTTTACATATGAAAAACTGAATAAATTATTGACCTTAAGTTAACTTAAAGGTGTATGATTTTATTAAAGATAAAGTTAAGAAAGGGGATTAGTGAGAGGAAAACTTCACTAAGGGTAAGATATGACTATAAAAGAAGTATCAGAATTAACAGGTGTATCTATTGATAATTTACGTTACTATGAAAGAATTGGATTACTTCCACCTGTGCCAAGAACAGCATCAGGAATTAGGAATTATGATGAAATTTCAATACGTTGGATTGAATTTGTGAAAAAGTTTAAAAAGTCTGGAGCTAGCTTGGAATCAATTATTGAATATATTAGACTTGCTCAGCTTGGAGAATCAACAAAACTTGCTAGAAGACATATTCTTATGGAAATTAGAGAACAGATTGAAGAAAAGATAAAAGAGCTTCAAGAATGTCTTGATATTACAGATTACAAAATAAATAATTATTATAATGTTTGCGAGCCAGTTACAAAGGAATTAATTGAAGATTGGAAAAACAGAGAAAATAATAAAGATAAATAAATATATGAAGTAGTTTTACAGATTTAGTAAGGCTACTTTATTTTTTTATAAATAAAAACAAAATAGTTATTGACCTTAAGTTTGCTTAAGGGTTTAAACTTTAATGGAAGTGAAAAACAAATAGTTAAATAAATGGATATATAAAGGGGGATAAATATATGGAATTTATAGGGGTAATAAGTCAGATAATTATATTATTTTTAGTTGTTTGTGTAGGATATCTTTGTGGAAAGTTAAATTATATTGATGACCATGTATATGGAAAGTTGTCTAAAATACTGTTAAATATAACACTGCCTTGTATGATAGTGGCATCTGCTGTAGGTTCTTCATCAGAATATGATAGCAGCACAATAGTAACAGTATGGATTATGGCAATAGCTATGTTTTTTGTTTTAATTCCTGTAATAGGAATAATTATAAACTTTATTTTAAAGACGCCAGAGAAAGAAAAAACATTGTTTTCATTTATGACTATATGCTCTAACTTAGGGTTTATGGGCTATCCAGTTATAAAGGCTATTTATGGACAAGGAAGTATTTTCTTATGTAGTTTTTATATAATGATTTTTAGTGTGGCTTTGTATACTATAGGAATATTTATGTTAGCTAAGGGAAAAGGAGAAAAGTCAAAATTCAATTTAAAGCAAATAATAACACCAGGAATGATAGCATGTATTATTTCATTGATTTTATTTTTAACTAAGATTCAATTTCCTGAAGTTATAAAGGGGACATTAGATAGTGTTGGAGGAATTACATCTCCTCTTGCAATGATGCTTATAGGTGTTTCTATGACAAAATTATCTTTAAAAGGTCTTTTGAAAAATGGAAGATTATATTTGTATACATTATTAAAACAACTTGTATTCCCACTAATTTGTTATTTTGTAATGAGCCCATTTATTAGTAATAAGATTATTCTAGGCATATTTGTAGTAATGCTAGCAATGCCAACAGGTCCTGTGGCAGTTATGTTTGCAAATCAATATAAAAAAGATTCAACTGTAGTTGCTGAAACAGTGTTAATTGGAACAATTTCATCATTTATAGCAATACCACTTTTATGTATGGTTCTTATATAAATAACTATGAATAATAAATATAAAAGAGAAAGAATATAAAAAAATATAATTTATTTATTGACCTTAAGTGGAGTTAAGGGTTTAGAATTTGATTTAAGGAAACGAAAAAAACTAAATTAATATATAGATTTGGAGGATTTTATTATGGAATATATAAAATTAGGTAATTCAGACTTAAATGTATCAAGAATTTGTCTTGGATGTATGGGTTTTGGAGATACAAAAAAGGGAATGCATTCATGGACTTTAGATGAAGAAAAATCTACAGAAATTATAAAAAAAGCCCTTGAAAGTGGAATTAATTTTTTTGATACAGCAATTGGATATCAAAGTGGTACAAGTGAACAATATCTTGGACGCGCTTTAAAAAAGTTAACTAAGAGAGAAGATGTTATAATTGCTACAAAATTTCCACCTAGAACTCAAAAGGAAATTGAGGATAATGTAAGTGCAAGAGAACATATTCAAAATATGTTAAACCAAAGCTTAGATAACCTTGGAACTGATTATGTGGATTTATACATCTGTCATGCATGGGATTATAACACAGCAATTGAAGATATAATGGAAGCATTAAATGAACAAGTAGAGGCGGGAAAGGTGCGTTATATTGGAATTTCTAACTGCTTTGCATGGCAATTAGAAAAAGCAAATGCCATTGCTGATAAAAATGGATGGAGTAAATTTGTATCAATTCAAAATCATTATAACTTAATGTTTAGAGAAGAAGAACGCGAAATGGCAGGATGCTGTTTAGATGGAAATATTGCTATGACACCATATAGTGCCCTTGCATCAGGTAGATTAGTTAGAGATTGGTCAGAAACAACTAAGAGATTAGAAGAGGATTCATATGCCAAAGGTAAATATGATTCCACAGCAGATAAAGATAGAATAATTGTAGAACGTGTTGCTGAAATTGCAGAAAAAAGAGGAATGACAAGAATCCAAATAGCTTTAGGATGGTTATTATCAAAAGTTACATCACCAGTAGTTGGAGCAACAAAAATTTCTCATATTGAAGAAGCAGTAAAAGCTGTTCCAGTAAAATTAACAGAAGAGGAAATTAAATATTTAGAAGAACCATATGTTCCTCATCAATTAGTAGGACTTATGGCACCAAGAAATTATGCTGAAGTTGAGAAAAAATTATTACTAGATAAAATTGTATCTAAAAAATAAAAAATATTATAGTGTGGGGTTAGATATTTTTCTTTGATATAAGTTCTTTATCTTTAAATAATAATTAGATAATTGATTGAGGCTTAGGCTTATAGTATAGTGTAATATAAAGAAAAAAATTATGATAATGGAGCAAAGCTTATGACATTAGAAAAAAGATTTGATGAAGAACTTATTAAAGACTGTGAAATAGCACAAAAAGAATATGGATATAATCCAACAAGATTTTTACAAACAGTATCAAGGTTTGGTGGAGTAAAAACAGCAAAAGAAATCATAAGAAAAAGTAATATTTCAGATGGTTTTGAAAAGTTACAAAAGGCAGGACGCATTGACCTTACTATGGAAGCTATTATAACTAAACCAAAGTATGCAGAACTTTTTACAGATGATGAAGTAAATAGTTGTTTTGATTTACTTTGTGAATATGGATATTATAAATAAGAAAAAGCTTAGTGCTGGTAACACTAAGCTAAATCCTAGAACCTTTTTAGTTTTAGGGCTATTGGAATTTATTTTAGATGAAAAAGCACAGCTAATCTTGGTTGGATGAAGTGCTTTTTTCATTTGTTTTAGAACTTAATTTAAAACATTAGAAATAACCCAAGGTGGGAAAGCGTACAACCACCGCAACCATCCTTTGCGGTAAACATTTTAACTTAAATATTATATAGTTATAAAAAATTAATATAGTTTTTAATGATAGAGCTTTGATTAATCAAGGCTCTATTTTTAGTGAAACAAATACATATTTTACTAAAATATGATAAATTATGATATAATTTATCTATTACTTAAAGAATTATTGTAATAGATTGGAGAAGATATTATGGAACAAGATGTTAAAATTGAATGGGAAAAAATTCTATGTAGAAAAAGGTTTAGACCATCTTCAGGTAACTTGTATAAAGGTGATATGGATACTAATAATAATCATAGAAATGAGTTTGATAAAGATTATGATAGAATTGTGTACTCTTCATCAGTAAGAAGATTACAGGATAAGGCGCAAGTATTTCCATTACAGGAAAATGATTTTACTAGAACTAGATTGACACATTCTTTAGAGGTATCTGCATTGGCTAGATCATTTGGATATGCTATAGGAGACTGGTTATTAGAGAAAGAAAAATTTAAAAGTCATAATCAGGTTAGGGAGTTATCAGCTCTTTTACAAGTGAGTGCACTAATACATGATTTAGGTAATCCTCCTTTTGGGCATTATGGAGAAGATATAATTAGAAACTGGTTTAAGGAATGGTTTAAGGATGAGAAAAATAAAAAAGATTTAACTGAACAACAAATAACTGATTTAGAGAATTTTGAAGGGAACGCACAAACACTAAGAATAGTATCAAAGTTACAGTTATTAAATGATCAATACGGAGTTAATTTCACATATGGTACATTGTCAACTATAATGAAATATCCTTGGAATTCTAATTCTGAAAAAGGAAAAGAAAAGAATAAATTTGCTTATTTTTCATCTGAGGAAAGGTTAGCAACTCAGATTATGGAACAAGTTGGACTGAAAGAGGGAGTTAGACATCCTGTAACATATTTACTTGAAGCATCAGATGATATTGCATATTTGTTAGCTGATGTTGAGGATGCAGTAAAGAAGGGGATAATACCTTGGGAGAAAGAATATGATAATATTAAAGAGAACTTACAGTATAACTCATTATATGATAGTATGTTTATTAAATTAGATGACCAAATAAAAAAAAATAAAGAAAATAAAATACCTGAATCTAATTTAGCTAATATTCAAAATTTTAAGGTTAAGGCTCAAGGTATTATGTTTAATGAAGTGGTGAGTCAATTTAAAAAGCATTATGGAAAAATAATGACTGGAACATATGGAGTAAAAAATTTATTGGAATGTAGTAATGTAGAAGATTTGGTTGATGAAATGAAAAGACTTGCTAAAGAGTATTGTTATACTAATAAAGAAGTACTAACATTAGAATTAGTAGGTGATAAAGTTATAACTGGATTACTGGATATATTTATTGAAGCATTAGTAGATGATGATTGTGAGGTAAAACCTAAGAAGAGAGCAGGTAAGCTATATTATTTAATCTCTGATAATTTTAAATATATATGTTGCTTAGATCAGAATAATGAATTAAGTGAAAAAATAAAGAGTATGGACTTTAAGGATGTAAGTAAGTATAATAAGTTATTGCTTATAACTGATTTTATATCTGGTATGACTGATTCTTATGCAGTAAATTTATATAAACAACTAACAGGAGTTAGATTACCATAAAATATTAAGGGGACTAATATATGGGGATTGATAAACTAAAAAACGATTTTGAAGAGTTATTAAGACAATATGATGAGGCCTCTGAGTTAATATATACTTTAAAAAATGAAGGTGAGTTATTGTTATTTGGTGGTGCTGTAAGAGACTATATGGATAATGAATTTAATAATTTGCCAAGAGATTTTGATATAGTAATAAAGAAAAATAATAAAGATGTAAATTTAGATGAATTATTAAAAAAATTTGAATATAAAAAAAATAGGTTTGATGGTTATAAGATAAAAGTAAATTCATTAGAATTTGATGTATGGGAAATAGAAAAGACATGGGCATTTAGGGAGAATAAAATTAAGGCAGATTATCAGAGTTATGATAAAAAGTTACATGAAACTGTATTTTTAAATATCGATTCATTGGTATATAATCTAAGTACTAAGGACTATTACAATAAAAGATATGAGGATGCAGTGAAGAATAGGGTATTAGATATTGTATTAGAGGAAAATCCATATGTGGAACTTAATTTGTTAAGGGCTATAATATTTAAAAAGAAATATGATATGAATTTTTCAGATACATTAAAAACAAAATTAAAAGAATTTGTATATAATAACAATAACTATTTAGAAATTATGAAAGATATACAAATAAAGCATTATAGTACTTTTAAAATTAGACCTTTAGATTTAGAAGATGAAATAAAATCAATAGTATATGATAATAAATCTATTTATTATTATTAAGAAATTAAAATTTTAATGAGGATTAATTATATTAAATAAAGTCTTATTTAAAGGCTTTATTTTTATATATTAGGAAATTTAGTAAGGAGAATATAATTTTTATGGATAATTTAGAAATTAATAATATGATAGCAGAGATGGGCGTAAAGTTAGCTCAACTTGCCGTAAAGAGAACGGCAACGGCTATTAATGTGAAAATAGAATCTATCAAAACAGAAAGAGATGCTCAAAAGATTAGAAGCACTTATGAGGAGATAATAAACGAATTATTATCTGAAAGACAAGAAATAATACGTATAGCTCAGAGTTATGAAGAGGAGTTAAATAAAGTAGTAATAAGTGATGAAGATATTCAACATTTACATAAAACTGTAACTAGAATTTTAGAGATTTTTAAATATATGAATCCACAAAATCAAAATATAGATAGTTTTGAAAAATGTAAAGAATTAATAACTATAGATACATTAAAAACAATGCAGTTATTAGGATTTAATTATAAAGCAGCTATTGGTGAACCATTAACTGAGTTATGTGCTAATGCAATTTCTAATCTAGGTAATCAAGGCAAAAGTAACACAGGAAGAAGAAAATAATAACAAACTATTATTAATACTTTGTTAAATAAAATGAGTGAATATAGTATATTTATATAATAGTCTGCAAAAGATAGTATTAAATAAATAAAGCCTTGATTTTATAGGTGGTCACACACCTGTAAATTCAACAGATAATGGGACTATCTGAGGAACCTAAAATCAAGGACTTCTTTTGTATTATAGACTGTAAGTATAAATTTTATACTTACTTATTAGTTTAATATAAATATATTCTAGTAAGTTTTTAAGAGATAGGAATTAAACTTTTAATAGAGGGTTAGAAATTATATGTTTAATAGATGTTAGCTTTTGAAAAGTAGAATATTGGTGTTGATTTTACATAAGTGAAATTAACTAGATTTTTCAGCTAATCAAATTCATTATATAAATGTATTAAAATCTTAATTCACTAGAATAATTATAATACTAAAGTCCTCTTTTTAAGAACCTTAGATTATTAATAATCTGCTAAGTGGTTTTTAAAGGGAGAATTTTTTATGTGCAATTTTATAAATAAGGATAATTTTAAGGTTTCAAATTTTTATAGGTTTCCTAAGGCTCTTATGTCAAAGAGATATGATTCTTTGAGTTTAGAGTCTAAGGTTGCCTATTCTTTTTTACTTGATATGGTTTCTTTGTCTATTGAAAATGGCTGGGTTAATGATGAGGGGAATGTTTTTGTAAAGATAAAGAGAAAAGAACTTATGAAAAAGCTTGGCATTAGGGGAACTCAAAAGATGGTTAAAATTATGGAGGAATTAAAATCTTTTGATTTAATTGTTGAGGAAAAGGTTGGTTTTGGCAGATGCAACAAGATATTTTTATGTGATTTAGAGAATTTTGAAAATCAAAATTCAGAAGATAAAATTTCAAAGCATGATGCTTTTGAAAATCAAAACACAGAGTTTCCAAAATCAAAGCTCAAGGATTTTGATTTTCAAAAACATAATAAGACTAATATAAATAAGACTAAAAATAATAAAACTAACTTAACTAAGACTCAATCAAATCAAGACTCTTCTAAGACTTTTGATTTTAAAAGCTTAGAAAATAATAATCCACAGGGTAAGGCTTTTGAAATTCAAAACTCTGTGGATAAAGTGAATAACTTTGTTGATGAAAGGGATAATTTAAATTATAAAAAGCTAGGAAAAGTAAGTTTAAATCATAAAGAACCAAAAAAACTTGAGCTAAATCAAGACAAATCTAAAAGTCTTGGTTTAGGTAGCACAGAAGATAAAACTAAAACATCAAAGAATAAAAAATATGATTATGACGTAGAAACTTTAGATATTGCTAGAGAACTTTTGGGGTGGTCAGTGGATTATAAAGATGCTAATACTCTTTTAAAAGAAGCATGTGGAAATCTTTATGTTTTGGATTTGGCTTATGAAAAGATGGTAAGTGTTAAGGGGAAAATTAAAAATATTGTGGGATACTTAAAGACCATTCTTTGTTGCTAATTTTTAAATTAGAGAGGAGAATGTTGGATAATTGATTTTAAATTATAGTGAATTACTGTTATAACCTTGACCATTGTAGTTTGAAAATTTTACAATAAGAGTGCATAAAATATATATTTAGGTGGTGAGGGGCTTTGAAAGAGTTTTATTATACATATAGTAAGCCCAATAAGGGTATAAGTTTAAAGCAATATATCTATACTACTGGGTCTTATCATTATAATTGGCATAATGATTTAGAGTTACTTCTTGTTATGAGTGGTAGGATAGAGGTCTGCACAAGTGGTGTAAGTAGAGTACTTAGAGAAGACGATATGATATTGATTAATTCAAATATGGGTCATGCAACACTAGCACAAGAGCCAGACAGTATTGCTATGGTTATTCATATAGATCCTATGTTTTTAAAGGATTATTATGAAAATATCGAGCTTCTATCCTTTAATCTATGTTCAACAAGAAAAACTAAAAATGAGAAACCATTTGTATTAATAAGGGCTTATCTTTCAGAAATGATTTTATACTCTGATAAAGAAAAACCAGAAAATAAATTATTTTTTGATAGTGCTTTTTATTCCTTATTACGCACAATTATTTTTTATTTTCCTCCTACTCAAATTCAAAGTAAATCTTTTATAAAGAATGAAAAGAATTTTAACACTATTAATAAGATGATTAAATATATTGATAAAAATTATAAAAAGAAAATAACACTAGAAAAGTTAGCTAAGGAAAGTTGATATAACAGTAACTATGTATCTCAGTTTTTTAAGTTAAATTTAGGCATTAATTTTTATGATTATTTAACAAGAATAAGGCTTAGAGAAGCAACAAGACAGTTAAGTCAGTCAGACAATAAAATACTAGAAGTTGCTTTAGATAATGGATTTCCAGATATAAAAGCCTTTAATTTAGACTTTAGAGAGAATTTTGGAAAATCTCCTACAGAATATAGAAATCAATTGAAAAGTGAAAACTTAAAAAATGATATTAACTTTAAGAAACAATTTATTTCTATTGATAATGAAACAATTAATAATAAACTTAAAAATTATATAGATATTATGGATTCATGTTCTTTGGAGAATATAAAAAAAAATAATTTAATGGATGAAAATAATAAGGTTAATGAGTCAATTAAATACATAGAAGAATTATCACAAAAATTTAAAAGATTAGGTGAGGAATTGTCACAGACAACAGATTTCTTAGAAGAAGGTATCAAAGACTTATATTAAAGAGATAACTTTATTAATTTTTAAGGTTAAAATTAAAGATTAAATCTAAATATTTTCTAGTAATAAAATATTTAGGTTTAAGTTAGGTATTTAATAAATAAAAAATAAATTATATATTTTAGGAAGCCCTGTTTTTTACAGTATTTTAAAAGTAAAAGACTAGGGTTTTTTTATGTTATTTTTTTAGATTTACTTTAAGTAGTCAATATCATTTGAGGAAAAAGGTCTTTTTATCCATCAAATAACGGATAGTTAAGCCTTAGTTAATTTGTTAAATTAACTTATAAGGAAAGTTAATTTTTACATAAATCTTGTAAAGATACTCTAGAAAATCATTTTTTATTTATAAGGAGGTAATGACAATGGAAAGAAAAGAAGCATTAGATGAATTAACTAATTTAATTGCAAACTTTACATGTGTAATAGGTAAGCGTCTTCCAGATGATGTTTTAGCTAAACTTAAGGCATTAAGTGAAGAAGAAACTGAGCCAATGGCTAAAATGATTTATGAAGCTATGGCAAAAAATCAAGAGAAGGCAGAGGAATTAAATAGACCATCTTGCCAAGATACTGGATTAATCCAAATGTTTATCCGTGTAGGTTCAAAGTTTCCATACATTGATGATTTAAGTAAGGTTTTAAAAGATGCCGTTAGTATTGCAACTAAAAAAGCACCATTAAGACATAATACAGTAGAAACTTTTGATGAAGTTAACACAGGAACAAATGTAGGAACTAAATCTCCATGGATATATTGGGACATCATTCCTGATAGTGATAAATTAGAGTTAGATATTTATATGGCAGGAGGTGGATGTTCACTTCCAGGACAAGGAAAAACATTAATGCCAAGTGAGGGATATGAAGGAATAGTTAAATTTGTATTAGATATTATGACTTCATATGGACTTAATGCTTGTCCACCATTATTAGTAGGTATAGGTGTTGGTTCAACAATTGACGCAGCAGCTTACATGTCAAAACGTGCCCTTATGCGTCCTGTAGGCAGTCATAATAGTAATGAAGTAGTTGCAAAATTAGAAGATGAATTAGTAACTGCTATTGATTCCCTTAAACTTGGACCTCAAGGATTACGTGGAAGTAAATCAGTTATGGGTGTAAATATTGAAAATTCAGCACGTCACCCATCATTAATTTCAGTAGCTGTTAATATAGGTTGTTGGTCACATTGTAGAGGAACAATAATTTTTAATAAAGATTTAAGTTATGAAGTAATTACACACAGGGGGGTAGAACTATGAAGAAAATTTTAAATACTCCAATTTCAAGTGAAGATTTAAAGGATATTAAAGCAGGAGATGTTATTTATCTTAATGGTCATATAGTAACTTGTCGTGATGTAGCACATCGTAGATTAATTGAATATGGAAGAGAGTTACCTGTTAATCTTCAAGGAGGAGCTATTTTTCATGCAGGACCTATTGTTAAAAAAATAGATGGTGAAGATAACAAATATGAAATGATTTCTGTAGGGCCTACTACAAGTATGCGTATGGAAAAGTTTGAAAAACAATTTATTGAAGAAACTGGTGTTAAGGTTATTGTAGGTAAAGGCGGTATGGGGCCTAATACAGAGGCTGGATGTCGTGAAAATAAAGCTATACACTGTGTTTTTCCAGCAGGATGTGCTGTTTTAGCAGCTACAACTGTAGAAGAAATAGAAAATGAATATTGGCAAGACTTAGGTATGCCTGAAACTTTATGGGTATGTCGTGTAAAGGAATTTGGACCACTAATTGTTTCGATTGATGCAGAAGGAAATAACTTATTTGAACAAAATAAGGTTCTATTTAATGAAAGAAAGGACAAGGCTTTAGAGGAGTTATATCCTAAAGTTAAATTTATTAAATAGTTATATAAAACTATATTTACATTAGTAGAGTTAATCTCTATTAATGTAAATATATTATTTAATTAAGACTTTATTTTTAACGATTTAGAAAAGGTTTACTTTGAAGTTATATGGTTGTTTAGACAAAATAATGGAATCTAGAAATATAATTATAAAAGCGAGGTTGTATTTATGTTCTTTAGTTCAATTTCAAGTGTAATAGCTATTGTATTATTAATAGATGTAGGGTACGCTTTAAAACGATTTAAGTGGATTGGGGAAAGTTTTAGTAAAGAAGTTTCTAAAATAGTACTTAACATTGCCCTTCCAGCATCTGTTTTTATAGCAGTATTAGAAGATATTAAAGTTAATGAATTGCAAAGTTTAGGTATTGATATACTTATACCTATTGGAGCTGTAATTGTCTCTTACATAATTGCATTTATTTTAATGAAAATATTTAGAGTTAGGCAAGAGCGTAAAGGTGTGTTTATAAATGCAGTAGTAAATACTAACAGTGGATTTATCGGAATGCCTTTAACTCTAGCAATATTTGGAGAAAAGAGTATGCCATATTACTTATTATTCTTTGTAGTAAGTATGGTATCTATTTGGGTAATTGGTGTATTTGTAATGGCAATCACTAATCCTTCTAGAGATTCTAATGGGAAAGCAATTAGTTTGAAAAAATTATTAACTCCACCACTAATAGGAATGGTACTAGGAATAATATTTTTAGTTTGTGGAATACATATACCAACTTTTGCAAACTCAACTTTAACATATTTAGGAGATTTAGTTTCACCACTTGCTATGATATATGTAGGAATTGTGTTATGCGATGCAGGATTAAAGAATATCAGATTAGATAAAGATAGTGTTCTTTCTTTAGTTGGTCGTTTTATAATATGCCCAATTATAATAATAGTAATATTAATAATGGGAACAAATATGTTTGGTATGAACATATCATCTTTAATAGCAAACACATATATAGTTCAATCGGCAACTCCAATGATAGCTGTATTACCTATATTAGCCGATCAATATAATGGTGATGTTAAATATGCAACTGATATTACAACAATTAGTACGGTATTATTTATAATCGTTATCCCAGTATTAATATTTATGACTCAGAGCATGGTATTTTAATATGAGAATTATTTGTTAAATTTGGAGAAAGAGATAGAAGGCAAAATATTATTATAACAATGATTTATAGAAATGAAATTAAAGTAATATTTTTTTGTAAGTTTAACGTTTCAAAGATAAGAAAATAATTATAAAAAGCACAACTATTCTTAGGTGAGTAGGGTGCTTTTTTGCTATTAGTCCTTAAAAGGATTTTCCATTAATAAAGGGATATTGGTTTTAAGGTATTGTATTAGAGAAAATCAAAACACAGAGTTTCAAAATCAAGATTTAAGGGTTTTGATTTTCAAAAGCATAATAAGACCAATATAAATAAAACTAAAAATATTAAAACTAACTTAACTAAACTTAAATCAAATCAAGACGTTGCTAAAACTTTTGATTTTAACACTTTAGAAAATAATAATCCACAACTTAAGGCTTTTGAAACTCAAAATTCTGTGGATAAAGTGAATAACTTTGTTGATGAAAAGGATAAAAAATATGATTATGACATAGAAACTTTAAATACAGCTAGAGAACTTTTGGGGTGGTCTGTGGATTATAAAGATGCTAATACTCTTTTAAATGATGCTTGTGGGAATCTTTATGTTTTAGATTTAGCTTATGAAAAGATGGTAAGGGTTAAGGGGAAGATTAAAAACATTGTTGGATATTTAAAAACAGTTATATATAGTTGCTAATTGTTTATGAGTGGGGAAATTTTATCTTATTGATATAAATAAACTAAAGGTTATTACTGCATATTTACTTTATTTTTAGCAAACACTATTATCAAATAATTTATTGCTTTGTAAATAAGTTATAAAAGCTATTTTAACAAGATGTCATATCAATAAAATTATTAAATAGCAAGATAGAAATGTAATTATAAAAAGGAGTTTAGTTAAAATATGAGTGAAACAATTAGAGAAAGATTAGAGGGGCGTGTAAGCTATCATGATTCCGTTGAGGAAATGCTAAAGAGAATACAAACTGATGGTCTTTCAAGTGTATTTTCAAGATGGGATTTACAAGAAAAAATAAGATGTAAATTCTGTCTTCAAGGTTTAAGTTGTCAATTATGTACACAAGGTCCTTGTAGAATTAATGAAAAAACAGGAGCTGATAAAGGGGTTTGTGGTATTGGCCCAGATGCCATGGCTATGAGAAACTTCCTTATGAGAAATATAATGGGAGCAGGTACATATGCACATCATGCATTTGAAGCTTTTAGAACACTTAAAGCCACTGGTGAAGGTAAATCTCCATTTAAAATAAAAGATGAAGCTAAATTAAAATGGATATGTGAGAAAGTAGGAATAAACACTAATCAAGATATTAATAAACTTGCTGTAGAGTTAGCTGAGTTTCTTGATAAAGAAATGAAAGTAAATCCAGATCAACCTAGTATAATGACAGAAGTTTTTGCTCCACAAAAAAGAAAACCAGTGTGGAAACAACTTAATATCTATCCTTCCGGGGTTGAGCATGAAATTCAAAACTCAATTGCAAGTTGTTTAACTAATGTAGATGGAGATTATATTTCACTTGCTACAAAGGGTTTAAGACTTGGATTATCTACTATATATACAGCACAGATAGGTCTTGAAATGGTGCAAGATATATTATTTGGAACTCCTATGCCTCATGAAGTTAATGTTGACTTAGGTATAATGGACCCTGACTATGTAAATATAGTATTTAACGGACATCAACCTTGGGTAGGTGCACTTACTATAGAAAAACTTAGAAAAGGCGAATATAAAGATGAAGCAATAAAAGCTGGAGCTAAAGGTATCAGAGTAGTTGGTTCAATTGAAACAGGGCAAGAATTACTACAAAGATTTGAAGTTGATGATGTATTCGTTGGTCTTATGGGTAGTTGGTTATCTATAGAACCACTTCTTGCTACTGGTACAGTAGATGCCCTTGCAATGGATGAAAACTGCTCACCACCATCTATAGACCAATATGCTGAAAAATATCAACTAGCATTAGTTAGTATAAGTACAATAATAGGAGTACCTGGCACAGAGCATAAGCTTCCTTATTATCCACAAAAAGCTACTGAAATGTCAGATAATTTAATTAAAATAGCAATAGATAATTTTAAGAAAAGACATAATAAAATAGAACCTATGGTACCTAAACATATTACAAAAGCTATAGCGGGATTTTCAACAGAAGCTGTTTTAAGTGCCCTTGGGAATAAACTTGAACCATTAGTTGATGTAATAACATCAGGTAAGTTAAAAGGTATAGTTGCTCTTGCAAACTGTTCTACACTTAGAAATGGTCCTCAAGACTGGAATACAGTTAATATAACAAAAGAATTAATAAAAAGAGATATATTAGTAGTAGCTGGAGGTTGCGGTAACCATGCCCTTGAGGTAGCAGGATTGTGTAGCTTAGACGCAGCAGAAAAATTTGCTGGAGAAGGTTTAAAAGAAATATGTAAAATGCTTAAAATACCTCCAGTATTAAGCTTTGGTACTTGTACTGATACAGGTAGAATATCAATGCTTGTTACTGCCTTAGCAGATCATTTAAACGTTGATATTCCAGACCTTCCTATAGCAATTACTGCCCCAGAGTGGATGGAACAAAAAGCTACTATAGATGGTATGTTTGCAGTAGCATATGGAGCATACACACATTTATCTCCAGCACCATTTATTAGCGGTGCACCTAATTTAGTTAAACTTCTTACAGAAGATGTTGAAGGATTAACAGGTGGAAAAGTAGCATTAGGAGATGACCCTATTGAAGCTGCAAAAGGAATTGAAGCTCATATAATAAGGAAAAGACAAAAACTTGGACTAAGATAAGTTTTTACTATACAAAAGTCCTCTTTTTAGAAACCTTAGATTATTAATAATCCGATAAGTTGCTTTTATAGAGTACTTACAACTAGTAAGTAAATATGATACCCATAGGATGAAATCAAGCATAGAAAATCCTTGATAAAAGTAGAGTTATACATACAAAATATACTTATAAAAAATAAGTTGTATCAAAAAAACTGATACAACTTATTTTATTATTTATAAATAAATTTTAAAATTATTTAACATAAGATGAACTTACATATCCATAGGAATTATAATATTTAATTTTGTACCAACCATTTTCTTTAGATACTATTTCCGCTACATTTCCCTTTTTTAAAGTCCCTATTATTTCACTTGATGTAGATGCACCACTTCTAACATTAAGCTTAGAAGCTGTAACTTTTCCAGTTTGAATTATAGGCAATGAATTTGAATTTATTATAGATATATAGTTTCCATTAACATAGGCATACTTGGTTCCAAATTTAATCATATACCATCCATTACTTTCTCTATAAACAACATCAACTTTTGTTCCTCTAGCTAAATATCCAATTATACTTGAATTAGTTGAAGAATCACTTCTAACATTTAAAACAGAGGCTGTAACGAGCCCTGTTTCGCAATCAGATATACTTGATAATACAGTTTTATTCTCAATAGTTTTAGGAGATGGATTTGAATAGGATATGCCTTGTAACGCTAAACATGTCCCAATTGCACATAGTAGAAATAATGTTTTTGTTTTATTTTTTACCATTTAAAATCCCCCTTATTTATAAATTATGTAGTAACTACACTAAGATATATTGGTAAAATTATCAAAATATACATTTATATCAATAATCATTTCCAAAAATAAATAATCTAAACATAAAAGGGGATAATTTTATATAAAATTAATTTTCTAATGCACTAAATGCCTTTAAAATCATTTGACTAGTGATTTTAGCCATATATTCTGTAGTATCTTCTTTATTTAGATTAATCCAAGTTTGCGCAAGTCCTATATAGCCATAAAATGTAGCTGAATAAAGATAATCATAGCTATTTTTATTAGCATTAGGGTAGAGTTTGTCCCAAACATGAATACAATGGTTTTTCATGACATCTTTCATTTTATTAATAAAATTAAGGTCGGAATTTATCTCTGTTCCTATTAAAATTGACAATATTTCAGTATTTCTGTCTATAAAATCAAAGGTGTCTTTCATTAATAGATAAGGTTGATTTGGGTTGTTCTCCATTCTATTATGTAAAGAGATAACCTGTGTAAAGTCTTCTAACAACTCATTTTTTATACTATCTAACATATCAAATATATCTTTGTAGTGAAGATAGAAAGTCTTTCTATTTATATCAGCTAATTCAGCAAGTTCTTTTACTGTAATTTGATTAATGTCTTTAGTTTTCATAAGTGTTATAAGTGCTTCATTTAATTTATTTTTTGTTCTTCTTGCACGCCTATCCATAAATATACTTCCTTTCAATTTAAAATAATATTATAAAAAATTTTACTTATAATACTCATATTATATCAAGAATGAGTATTATGCCACTATTTTAAAATCATTGGTTATTGAAAACCCATTTATTAGGAAATATACTTTTAAACATGAATATTTAAATAGGGGTGAAATAATATGGAAAACATATTTAGAAAGATAGTTAATCATAAGAAAACTATTATAGGGAGTTTTCTTGTAGCAGTAATAATATGTTTCATTTCAGGAAACTTTGTTTCTGTAAATTATGACATGAATGACTATCTTCCTGAAGACACAAAATCAACGGTTTCCATTAATGTTATGGAAGATGAGTTTGGAGGAGATGTGGCAAATGCACGGGTTATGGTGTCGAATCTTACTATTCCAGGGGCCTTAGAGGTTAAGGAAAAACTTAAAAATATTGATGGTGTAGATGATGTAACATGGCTTGATAATGTAGCAAATATTAAAGCACCATTAGAAACTTTAGATAATGAAACTATAGAAAGTTATTATAAAGATAATTCAGCTTTGTTTACTTTAACTGTTGATGAGGATAAAAGAGAAGAAGCTGTTCATTCTATTAGAGAATTAATTGGAGAGGATAATGCAATGGCTGGATCAGTTGTTAATACAGTTGTTGCAACAGAGGCAACTACAAAGGAAGTTAGTAAAATTATATTGTTTATAATTCCTATTTGTTTAATTATTTTAGCAATAACAACAACATCATGGTTTGAACCAATATTATTTATGATAACAATTGGTATAGCTATTGTACTAAATAAGGGGAGTAATTTTTTATTTGGGGAAATATCCTTTGTAACTAATGCCGCGGGAAATGTTCTTCAATTAGCAGTATCAATGGACTACGCAATATTTTTACTACATAGGTTTGCTGATTTTAGGAAAAAGGGCTTAGAGCCAGAAGAGGCAATGGTACAGGCTTCAGTAAGTTCTGTTGGTTCTATTTTTTCAAGTGGTATAACAACTGTTATAGGTTTTGCTGCTCTTATATTGATGAGATTTAAAATAGGTCCTGATATGGGAATTGTAATGGCAAAAGCAATAGCATTAAGTTTAATAACAGTTTTAGTTTTATTACCTGTTTTAACTTTATATTGCTACAAAGTTATAGATAAAATGGAGCATAAAGCGTTTTTGCCTAAGTTTGATGGTTTTGCAAGATTTATTTCTAAAGTTATGATTCCAGTGTCTCTAGTTTTTGTTTTTATAATAGTACCGTCTTATTTAGCACAAAGGAGCAATAGTTTTGATTATGGTTCTTCTAAAATATTTAATGAAAGTACTCAACTAGGTAGAGATACTGCATTAATTGAAAAGACTTTTGGAAAGTCAAATATGGCAGTTCTTATGGTACCAAAGGGGGATTTCGCTACAGAAACTAAACTTAGCAATGAACTTAAAAGTATACCCGAAATAAGTTCTATTATTTCATATGTGGACAAAGCTGGAGCTGAAGTTCCAACAGAATATTTAGACGAAGAAACGTTAAGCAAATTAATTTCAGAGAATTATAGCCGTATAGTTATTAATATAAAAGCTGACTTTGAGGGAGATGAAACTTTTTCTATTATAGAAGATATAAGAGATATTGCTAAAAAGTATTATGGGGATTCTTATTTGTTTGCAGGGGAAAGTGTTAGCACGTATGACTTAATGGATACTGTTACAGCGGACAACTTTAGAGTTAATTTAATTGCAGTTGGCTCTATATTCTTAGTTTTATTAATTGCATTTAAATCATTGTTAATACCTGTAATCTTAGTTCTAGCTATTGAAACTGCTATTTGGATCAACTTAGGTATTCCTTATTTTGCAGGAAACAATCTTTATTATATAGCTTATTTAATCATAAGTTCTATACAACTTGGAGCAACTGTAGATTATGCAATACTTCTATCAAACTCCTATGTTGAAAATAGATATTTATATAAAAAGAGAGAAGCGCTATTAAAAACAATATCTTCAGTTTCCTTATCAATACTTACGTCAGCTACAATATTAGCTTTGTCAGGATTATTGCTTGGGGTTATCTCAACTCACGGCATTATAAGTCAGTTAGGGGATTTAATATCAAAGGGAACGGCTCTTTCAACAATAATAGTTTTATTTGTAATTCCAGGGCTTTTATATTTATTAGATAAGCCTATACAAAAGACTATGTATAAATATAATTTCAAAAATGAAGAAAAGTATGTAAGAGAATATAAAAAAGTTGGGTAAAAGATTAGTGGAGGAAAATTAAATGAAGAAAAATAAAATTATAGCATTAGTTTTAGCTGCTGGAATTATAGGAAGCATAGCATCTCCTGTAAGTGTTTTAGCAGAAAATACAGTTATTTCAGATACTTTAGAAGATACAGGTAGTAATGATACTGAAAATACAGATAAAGAAGAGGTTGTATATATTAATCTAAATAACAATGGTTCTGTAGATAAAGTTTATGCTGTTAATATATTTGATAGCAAAAATATAATAGACTATGGTAATTATAGTGAAGTTAGAAATATGAATACTAATGATGTATTAGATTATAAAAATGGTAAGGTAGCTGTGATTAATTCTTCAGATAAGTTATATTATGAGGGAGTGCTAGAAAACACAGAAATTCCTTGGAATATAGATATTAGCTATTATTTAGATGGAGAGAAAGTTAATGCAGATAAAGTTGTAGGATCTAGTGGCTCTTTAGAAATCAAGATGTCTATAACAAACAATGAGAAGTGTAATAACGTATTTTTTGAAAACTATGCATTACAAGGTACAGTATTATTAGATACACAAAAGTGTACAAACATTGAGGCAGAAGGAGCCACAATAGCTAATGTAGGTAGTCAAAAGCAATTGTCTTATATGATACTTCCTAATAAGGGTAAGGAAATCACTATAAAGGCTAATGTTAAAGATTTTGAGATGGATTCTATAAGTTTAAATGGTGTTAAATTTAATCTTGATGTAGATGTAAATACTGATGAACTAACAGGTAAAGTAAAAGAGTTAACTGATGCTATAGATGAGATAAATTCAGGTGCTACAACTTTAAAGAATGGAACATCTACATTAAACAGTGGAACAGGAGAACTTTTATCTGGGGTTAATAGTTTAAATTCAGGAGTAGACTCTCTAAACAGTGGAATTTTAAGGGTTAAAGAAGGTCTTGAAACTTTAAACAGTAAATCTTCAAGTTTGACTGGCGGTTCAAAAAGGATTTTAGATGCTTTAAATGAAATAAATTCAGCTTTAGAAAAAGTTAATGTATCATCAGAAAGTATAGCACAATTAGTTTCTGCTTCTTCTGAAATAAAAAATGGAATTGATAGCTTGGTTTCTGGTGCTACGTCACTAAATTCTAACATTGGATATTCAGTTTATAAAAATGCTATGAACTCTAACGGATTAAATATAGATGCTTTGCAAGGAAGTAATGTAAGTGAAGTTACTGATTTAAAAAATCAAATTCAAAGCCTTACAAAGATTAAAAATGGGTTAATGGCTGAAGGAGCTTTAGAAAATGATAGCAAAGTTTTAGCTATTGAAAATACTATTAATGAATTAACAGAGGTAATAGGATTACTTCAAAAAAATTCTGGTGCAATAAGTGGAGTTGAAAGTTATTTAAATAATGTTTCAACAGGAGTACAAGAGTTATTAACAGGTTCAACTACACTTCAAGAAAAGTATGGACAATTTAATGAAGCAATAAAAGGTCTTTCAGAAAAATTAAGTGGCTTAGGTGAAAGTATGAGTACACTATCTAATGCAATAAGTCAATTAACAACTCAATATAAAACCTTTGATACAGGAGTTAATGACTATACAGTAGGAGTAGCTACTTTACTTGAAGGATATTCAAAAATAGTAAGTGGTTCAACAGATTTAAAAAATGGAACAGAAACATTAAAAAATGGAGCAAATAGTTTAAGTTCAGGAACAGCAAGTCTTTATGAAGGAACTACAAAACTGTCAGATGGAACAGGTGAACTTAATGACAAGACATCTAATTTAGATGGAGAAATTAATGATGAAGTAGATGGTATGGTAAGTGAATTAACAGGAAACCTAGAAGAAGTAGTTTCTTTTGTTTCAGAGAAAAATATTAATGTTGAATCAGTACAGTTTGTAATAAAAACCCCTTCTATTGAAAAAGAAGAAGTTAAAGTTGTTGAAGAAGCAACTGAAAATTTAAGTATTTGGCAAAGGGTTAAGAATTTATTTATAAAAAAATAAACAAATAGATTTAAGTTATTATGGAGTTTAGAAAAAAAGTATAAGTTAAAATAAGGCCTCTAATTTTAAAGTGTAAAATTAGAGGCTTTTGTTTTACTAAGATGGTCTTATTTTAAAGCAGTATTAATTTTAAAAAGATACGGAAATTAGTTTAATTTTGTATAGAATTTCTACTATATTTTTATAAAATCATTGTGGGTAGAATCATTGTAGGAACATGGATTTATGGTAATATATAAATAGATTTATTAAATTAAAGAGAAAATTTATTGATATAAAGGAGATGTTTATTATGCCTATGATAAAAGTTACAGGAATATCAAAGGAGAAGGTAGTAAAGGAAAGTAAGGAATTAATTGATGAATTAGTAGAAATAATAAAATGCCCTAGAGATTACTTTAGAATAGAACTTTTAGATAATACTTTTATTATGGATGGTAGTATAGTGGAGGCACCACAAATAATAGAAGTATCTTGGTTTGATAGAGGACAAGAAATTCAAGATAAAGTTGCAGAGAGTATAACTAAGCATTTTAAAAAGGATGAAATATGTTTAGATGTTATCTTTCATTCCTTAAAGGAAAGCTGTTATTATGAAAATGGAAAACATTTTTAAAAAAGGAAGTATAATTATGGAAATAAAAATAAAAAAAAGATATCCTAAATACCTTAAAGAGTTTAAATGTATTGGTGGAAAGTGCACTGATAGCTGTTGTATTGGTTGGGATATAGATATTGATAAGGTTACTTTTAGACAATACTACAAGGTTAAAGATCAAGAAATGAAGAGGATGTTTCAAAAAAATGTTCATAACAATGAGTATTGTACAAGTGAGAACATAGATTATGGAAGAGTTAAATTAAAAGGAGAAAAGAGATGTCCTTTCTTAGATGATAAAAATTACTGCATTATCTATTCTAGACTTGGAGAGGGATACCTTTCAAATGTTTGTACTAGTTTTCCTAGAATCTTAAATAAGATAGATGGATTTTATGAGATGTCCCTTGATATATCTTGCCCAGAAGCTGCAAGAATTCTTTTATCAAAGAAAGAGGGTATTGAATTTACAGAAAGTGATGAAACTTTAGGTAAACATATAATTTCAAGTGAAATAGATACTAAGTCTAAAGAGTTTAATGATTCACCTATAAAATATTTTACAGAAATCAGGGATTTAAGCATTAAAATAATACAAAACAGGAAACTAGACTTAGATGAAAGACTTTATATATTAGGTGAGTTCTTAAATGAGTTAGAAGATGAACTTGAGGATAATTATAATAATGTACATAAGTTTATTAAAGAGTATGATATAAACTCAGCTAAAAATCCTTATGAAGTAGATGAGATGAGCTATACACTTCAAGTAGCATTTTTTAAAACTGTGTTTAAGTTAGCTAATATATTTGAAAAAACAGATAGTGATAGATTTAAAAAATATACTAGAGAAGTTATGGATATTCTTAAACTTGATGAGGAAAACATAACAAAAAATTCAGAGTTTTATATAAAAGCTTTTGAAGATTATGATAAAAAGTTCATGAAAGAATATAGTTATATTTTTGAAAATTACTTAGTGAATTTTGTATATAATAATATATTTCCTTTTTCAGAAAATGAATCAGTTTTTGATGGATACATCCTACTTTTAATAAGACATGCATTTATTAAACTTTATTTAGTTGGAATGTACTTAAATAATAAGTCAGAAAGTAAAGAACATATAGTGGAGTTTGTACAGATGTTTTCAAAAAGTATAGAACACCATAAAACTCTTTTAGTTGACTTATTAAATTATATAAAAAGAAATGATTATAATAACATAGAGTTTGCTAAAATGTTTTTACCTAAAGATAGCTACAGATAAAGTGATTTAAAGAAAGAGTTAGTAGTGTTTACTTAAAGTAAGCACTACTATTATGTATATAAGGTAATAGTTATAAAATAAATTTATAAAATATTTAAGGTATTAATGTTAAATTAAGAGTATATTTTTAGATAATTAATATAGATATGTTTCTTTACAAATAATATTAATAGTGATATTCTATAATAAATTAGCAAATTAGTGGCTATTAAGTAAACCTTTCCAGAAAGTAGTTGATAAACATATTATTTTACTAATAGTTTTCTTGAAATAAATACATATTAATTAAAAATTATAATTTTAAATAAATACATGTTTTTAGAGGCTTGCAGAAATGTAAGGCCTCTTTGTTAGTTTATAGACTTTGTAAAAAATTTATCAAATAGTTTTTGTATATAAGATATTTAAAATATCTTTATAAATATAAATTTAAAAGGTGGAATGTTCATGTACTTATTAGATGAAGCTAAAAGATGTTTAATTTGCAAAAATCCTAGGTGCAAGGAGAACTGTCCTATTAAAACATCAATACCAGAGGTTATTAAACTTTATAAGGAAGGTAGCCTTCATGAAGCTGGAAAAATATTATTCGAAAACAATCCCTTATCATTAATATGTGCTATGGTTTGTCCTCATGAAAACCAATGTTTTGGACATTGTATAAAGGGAATAAAAGGTGAGCCAATAAAATTTTATGATATTGAAAAGGAGATATCTACAAGATACTTAGAGGATATTAAATTTAGTAAGGCAACTGAAGTTAAGGATAATATTGCTATTATAGGTTCAGGACCAGCTGGAATAACTATAGCTTTTATACTAGCTAGACATGGGTATAAGGTAACTATTTTTGAGGCTAATGAAAGAATTGGAGGGGTATTAAGATATGGAATTCCTGAATATAGGCTACCTAAAGAGATAATTGATAAATATGAGGAAAAATTAGTTGAACTAGGTGTAAAAATAAGGCCTAATACATTAATAGGGCCTGTTATAACAATAGATAGATTATTTCAGGAAAATTATAAAGCAATTTTTATAGGTACTGGAGTTTGGAACCCTAGAACTTTAAATATAAAGGGTGAAACATTAGGAAATGTACATTTTGCTATAGATTATTTAAAGTCACCTACAGTGTATAGATTAGGTGATAATATAGCTATAATTGGGGCTGGTAATGTTGCAATAGATGCAGCAAGAACAGCTAAAAGGAACGGAGTTAAGCATGTAACTATAATATATAGAGGAACATTTGATGATATGTCAGCAACTAGAAAAGAAGTAACTGAGGCAAGAAATGAAGGTATTGAATTTAAGTTGCTTAGTCAACCAAAAGAGATAACGGAGAATGGAATAAGACTAATTAAAACAAGAAAAATAGATGATTTTAATTTTGAGAACATAGAGGGAACAGATAACTTTTTTGCTGCAGATAGTGTTATCGTTGCCATAAGTCAAGTACCTAAAAATAACATTGTTTCTAACACTATAAAACTTAAAACTAATAAAGGAGGTCTTCTTATTGCTGATGATAAGGGGCATACAACTAGAGAAGGAGTATTTAGTTCAGGGGATGTTGTTACTGGAGCTAAAACTGTAGTACAAGCAGTAGCTCATGCTAAAATAGTAGCTGAGTCAATTGAAAAGTATTGTAATGAAAATTAATTATTAATATATAATAAAATAGGAGAGAAATTCTAATTTCAAACCATACTTAAAATTTTATTTTAAGTATGGTTTTTTATAGTTACAATTAGTGATACACTATACTTATTTGTTAGAATTAAAAAGATAATCTAAAGTTACGTTAAGAAGGAGATATAATGTGAATATTAAAAATATATTAAGCCAATTAACATTAGAGGAAAAAGCTAAGCTTACTATGGGGAAAAATGCTTGGAGTACATGGAATATAGATAGGTTAAACATCCCATCTTTAAAAATGTCAGATGGGCCTCATGGACTTAGAAATCAGTATGATTCTATAAAAAACAGTGTAGGTCTTATTAAAAGTATTCCTGCAACATGTTTTCCACCAGCAGCATTAACTTCATGCTCTTTCAATAGGGAAAATATGTATAAATTAGGAGAAGCCATGGCAAAGGAGGCCATACTTCAAGATGTAGATATTATTTTAGGGCCTGCTATAAATATAAAGCGTTCCCCTTTATGTGGAAGAAACTTTGAGTATGCCTCAGAGGATCCTTATTTATCAGGAGAGTATGCAACAGAGTTTATAAAAGGGGTTCAAAGTAAAGGGGTAGGAGTAGCTTTAAAGCACTTTGCAGGAAATAATCAGGAAACTCTTCGTATGAATATTGATTCTATAATTGATGAGAGAACTTTAAGAGAAATTTATTTATACGCCTTTGAAAAGGCTGTAAAAAAAGCAAATCCATATACTGTAATGGCTTCTTATAATCGCTTAAATGGAGATTATGGCTGTGAAAATAAATATATTTTAAAAGAAATTCTTCGTGATGAGTGGGGATATGAAGGCCTGGTAATGAGTGATTGGGCTGCTATTAATGATAAAGTTAAATCTATAGTTTCAGGTTGTAATTTAGAGATGCCCTGTGGTGCTAAGCCTAGAATAAGAGAGGTTATTAAAGCTGTTAAAGATGGAATTTTAGATGAAAAAATTTTAGATGAAGCAGTAGAAAGTGTACTTAGATTAGTTGAAAAATGTAAGATAAAAAAGATTAAAGAAGATGAATTACTTTATAAAAGAAATCATGAATTAGCAAGAAAGATTGCTGAAGATAGTATGGTTCTTTTAAAAAATGAAGGTGATATACTACCACTAAAAAAAGATAAAAAGTATGCCTTAATTGGTGCCTTTGCTAAAACACCTAGATATCAAGGTGGTGGTTCAAGTCATATAAATCCAACAAGGGTAACATCAATAACGGATGTCCTTAAAAAAGAAAACATAAATTATACATATAGTAAGGGTTATGATATAAATAGTGATGATTTTGATATGGAACTTATTAATGATGCTGTAGATAAAGCTAAAAACTCTGATATAGCAATTGTATTTATAGGCCTTACTGATATTTATGAGTTTGAATGTTTAGATAGAAAAGATTTAGACTTACCATTAAGTCATATAAAGCTTTTAGAAGAAGTTGCAAAGGTAAATAATAATATTGTTGTAGTTTTATGTGCAGGTAGCGTTGTAAATATGAATTGGGACAGTATGACTAAAGGGGTTTTATATGCTTCAGTTGGAGGTCAGGCTATTAGTGAGGCTATTTTTAATGTGCTTTTTGGAAATGTAAATCCAAGTGGTAAGTTAACGGAGACTATTCCTATTAGCCTTAAAGATACACCTTCTTATGGGAATTTCCCAGGAGGAGATAAAAGCGTTTATTATGCTGAAGGAATTTATGTAGGATATAGATATTATCTAACTTCTAAGACTAAAGTTAAATATCCATTTGGTTTTGGATTAAGTTATACAAAATTTGAATATAGAGATATAAAAATTAATAAGGTAGAGTTAAATAAAGATGAAACTGTATGTGTTACTTTAAAGGTTAAAAATATAGGCGATGTATATGGTGGAGAAATAATTCAAGTGTATGTTAAAAATACAGTACATAATACATTTAATGTTGATATGGCACTTAAGAACTTTGAAAAAGTATATTTAAATCCTCAGGAAGAAAAAGAGATTAATATTGTGTTAGAGTATAGTGATTTTACTAGATATGATATAGAAGATGGTTGGGTTTGTGATAATGGAATTTATGAAATTATTGTTGGAAGTAGTTCAATGGATGTAAAGGAAAAAATTCAAATTGATATAGTTGGAAAGGGGAAAAAAGATAAAAATTATTTAAAATCTTATAATGAAATTATGGATAATAAATTTGATTTAGAGGATTTTAAGAAGTTATATGGAAGGGAATTACCAAAGATTAACAATGAAAATATTAAGGTTACTGTAAATACTCCACTTAGGTACTTAAATGATAGTTTTTGGGGAAGAATGCTTTATAATATGTCGTTAAATGAGATTAAAAAGGCAAATGTAGGAGAAGATGGAGTGGCAGCTAGAAAAGCAATGATTAATTCCTTAGGGGATACACCAATTAGATTTTTAGCCTTAATGGAAGGTGGAAAATTGAATATAAAAACTGGAGAGGCATTTGCTCATTTAATAAATAGGAAATATATGTTAGCAATAAGAGATATAATCCAGTCTTTAAAATAGAAAAAGTTGATTTTAGATAATTATTTACATTAATTTTGTTTTTAAATAGTGCATAAAGTTATTATTTTTTATTATAGAATCTATAAAAATAAGTGTTGATTTTAGAAATATTGAGGAAGTAGTTTAATTATGTAAATAGACACTACTTACTTATTAAAACATTCTATCATTTTTTCTAAAATTAACACTGTATTAGAAGTGGGCATATTATAAAATTTAAACTAAGTTATATAGAAAATACTTAAAGCAATAAGAATTTGTCCTAAATAATAAGTAATTAAATTTATAGGACGTAAGAGTTTATGGGAATTTTTAAAAAAGAGTATAAAAGATATTATAAAGTCAGAAATAAAAAGAAGTAATGGACCAACTATAAGTAATAATAGTGAAGTTTTATTTAAATTACACTTAATAAGGCCTAGTGCATTACAAAACATAAAAGAGATAGCGAAGATATAAATATAAGATGGAATAATCCAATTTTTAAAGCTAAAGTTTTTTAGTGATTTAAAAAATATAATAAGGGTAAGAGATACTAAAACAGCTAATATAAGGATAAAAATATTTAAAGAGCCTAGAGTTATAAAGGCTGAGGAATAAAATATATGAGTTATTACAAAGGAAGTAAGCCCAAGAAAAAACATAGTATCTAATTTTTCAAGGGGCTTTGATTTTAAAGCTAAAAAAACATCCCCTAAAAATGAAAATATTAATGCAATAAATATTAGAATAAAATAATTAAAATTTGTAGAATTATTTATATAAGAAAATATAGCAGTATATATAAAAATAGAACTTCCACATATTTTTGACACTAGATATAAATTTTTAGTTTTCAAATACAAAAATAATAAGATAGTACATAAAACAATAATAAAATAAATCATAAAGTTTCCTCCAGTATAAAATTAAATAAACGATTATTAATATATATACAAGAAATAGCATTTTTATAATATTAGAATTTATATGTTGATACTTAGATAGTTATATTTTAAAATAATGGTAAGAGAGTAAATTAAAAGTTTTATTAATCTTTTACAATGTAAAATAGGGAAGGGTGTATTTTATGAAATTAGCTTTAATTGCACATGATAAGGAGAAAGATGAATTGGTAGCCTTTGCAAAAAAATATAAAGAAATTTTATCTCATATGGAGTTAGTTGCAACAGGTACAACAGGAGCAAGAGTTATGGAGGCCACTGGATTAAACGTTTTTAGATATAAAAGTGGTCCTTTAGGTGGTGACCAACAAATAGGAGCTTTAATACCAGTACGTCAAATTGATATGATAATATTTTTTAGAGACCCACTTACAGCACAGCCTCATGAACCAGATATAAGTGCACTTTTAAGACTTTGTGATGTTTATAAAATACCATTAGCTACAAATGAAGCAACAGCAAAAATGCTTATACAAGGAATAGAATTTCAAGAAGAAAATATTTAATAAAAATCCCACTAGCTTAGTGGGTTTTTTTTAGATGTAATTAGAATAAGTAAAGAAGTAATTTTAAAATAATATATATTATTAGTTAATCTAAACTGGTTTTCAATTAACCAAAATTTTATAGCAGAAGTTTGAGTCATATTAAACATTGATATATGAATAATTTATTCTTATAATATTAGATATGAATAAATAATCAAATTAAATGAATAAAGAGGGTAGTCAAATGGCACATATTCCTAATGAAGAGATTGGACTTAGCATATATAAAGCAAGAGTTCTTATGAAAAATAAGTTACAAAAAAAACTTAAGCAATATGAAATAACAGCAGAACAATGGAATATTATTAATAAAATATATTCAAATGAAGGGTATAATCAAAAAGAATTAGCTGAAAGATGTTTAAAAGATAGAGCTGCCCTTACAAGAATTTTAGATTTACTTGGGAAAAAAGGATTTATTGAAAGAAAGGCTTCGCCAAATGATAGAAGAGAATTTTTAGTTTGTTTAACTGAAAAGGGTCATGAATTATATAGTAAAATAGCTCCTATAGTAACTGAAAATGCTCAAGAAAACTTTAAGAATTTTAATGAAGAAGAAACGAAACAATTACAACATTTGTTAAAAAAATTGATTTCAAACTTAAACTAAAAAATTTACCAATATAATTGATATATCAATTATTGATATATCAATTAATTAGTGGTATTATAAATCTGTACTAGAACTTAAAGTCCTTAAAGGATTTTGAATTATAGTTTAAGTGATGCAAAAAAAATACTGATCACTTAGTAATAATATATAAGATAAAATAATTATTTGGAGGTTTTTTATGGATAAAAAAGCTAAAGCCAAGTATATTACAGTTTTTGCTACATTTTTAGCATTCATGGGAATAGGGGTTGTAGACCCGTTGCTTCCAACAATAGCTAAAAGTATAGGAGCAAGTTCTTGGCAAATAGAAATGCTGTTTACAGCCTACATATTTACAATGGCAATTATGATGATTCCAGTTGGTCTTCTTGCTACAAAATTAGGAAATAAGAGATTAATGGCAATGGGACTTGGAGTTGTGACTATATTCTCACTTTTATGTGCTCTTTCAGGAAGTATAGCTGAACTTTCAATTTTCCGTGCAGGATGGGGACTTGGTAATGCTATGTTTTTTGCAACAGCAATGGTGTTATTAATAGCCTTTAGTGATAAGGCAAATAAAGCAATAGGAATGTATGAAGCAGCAATAGGTCTTGGAATGGCTTGTGGGCCACTTCTTGGAGGAGTACTTGGTGAAGAGTCTTGGAGATATCCTTTTGCAGCAACTTGCTGTTTAATTTTTATTGCATTTTTACTTGTAAAATTCTTAGTTTATGAGCCAAAGGAAAAAATTAAAAGAAAGGTTCCAGGAGTAGGTGAACTTGTGAAGTTAATTAAGTTCCCACCATTTTTAAAAGTTGCAATTGCTGCAATGTGTTACTATTATGGATTTTTTGTAGTTCTTGCTTACTCACCACTTGTTATTAAAATTTCAACTATTGAATTAGGTTTTGTATTTTGTGGTTGGGGATTAATGTTAGCCATTGGTTCAGCATTTTTATCACATGCTTTAGAAAAAAGATTTAAGCCATCAACTATACTTCCATGGAGTTTAGGAATTTTTATGATTCTTATGGCTGCATTATTCTTCTTTAATAGTACAGAAATAAGAATTATATTAGTTATTGTAAGTGGATTATTCTCAGGTTTAAATAATGCATTATTCACAACTTCAGCTATGGCAGTATCACCTTATGAAAGAGGAGTAACATCTGGAGCTTATAACTTTGTAAGATGGCTTGGAGCAGCCCTTGCACCTCTTTTATCTGGAGTTATAGCAGAGGTATTTTCAAGTAATATTCCTTTTGCAGTAGCTACAGTCCTAGTATTAGTAGCTATAGTTTCAATTTCTATAAAGGTAAAGAGTGAAGTTAAAATAACTGTAGAAGAAGTAGCTTAAGTTTTTTATAATTTATAAAAACTTAATAGTTCAAAATAAGGTAGCCTAAAGGTTTAAAAGGCTACCTTATTTTAATTATTAGATTGTTCATGATACTTATATTATTAAAAAGGATAGATTATTAGTCTATCTCTCTTTGTTTAAGGTACTTTTTTATCCTGGTATATAGAAGTTATTATATCAATAAATGTTTTTACTGGATTAGAAATATAGGTATTTTTTTGGGTAATAGCATTAAAGCTTCTAATAGTAAAAGGAGAATCAATTTTATAGTAAGTCATGCTAGTGGATGGATTATTTTTTACTAATAAAGCACTAACAAAAGTAGCACCAAGTCCATGGCATGATAAATTAAAGGCAGTTACCAATTGTTCTAAATACATTTTAACTATTGGATTAAAATTAGCAGCATTGCAAATTGAGATGGCTCTAGTGTATAAGTTATTTTCTTTAGTAAGTAAGAGAAAAGGTATAAACTCAAATTCTTTTATTGAAACATATGGGCAGTTAGAGGATAAGTGAAAATCATTAATTATCATTTCTCTTGAAAGGGCAAATTTAGATAATTTTTTATTTATGGGGAAACTAGATGGAACAGCTACTAGCAATTCATCTTGAAACACTTTCCTGAAGGCAAATTTATTAGTATCAGATAAACTACAACTAAACATTAAATCAATAGAACCCTCCAATAATAAATCAGATATTTTGGCAGAGTTATCTTCTTTTAGCTCTATAGTTATTCCTGGATATAGAGAATTAAATTTTTGAAGAGCTAATGGAAGTATGTAAGAGTTAAAATATTGAGTTCCGCCAATGCTGATATGCCCAGTTTTTAGCTTAGATAAGTCATTTATTTCAGAATATAAATCTTCTTCTATAGCCATTATTTTTTTGACTTTTTCTATATATATAGCCCCAGCATCAGTTAGCTTTAGGGGATTAGTATTTCGGTCAAATAATGATGTTCCATGACGTTTCTCTATTTTTTTAATAGCAGTACTAAGGGCAGGTTGTGAGAGATATAGTTTTTGAGCTGCTTTTGAAAAGCTTCCTTCACGATAAACTTCGTATACATATAACATGTCTTGTTGCATAAAATCACCTACTACATATAAATTTGATTTATATAAATATAAAAATGCTTAATTTGATTTTATATTAGGGTATTGCTAAAATCAATATTAACAAGATATATTTTGAAAACATTAAATTTATAGTAGCTACTTTTAAATATGCTAAGGGAGCCCCTAAAATTACAGATAAGAAAGGATGAATAATCATGAAAGTAAATGCTTTAATGATGAATAATACAGATAATGTTGTTACATGTATTTGTAATATAGAAATAGGTGAAATAGTTTATTATAAAGTAGATGATGAAGTAAAAAGTATCGTAGCTAATGAACATATTCCTTATTGTCATAAAATAGCTATTAACCCTATAAAAAAGGGAGAAATGGTTATTAAATATGGAGAAATCATTGGAAGAGCCTCTGGTGATATTGAAGAAGGACATTGGGTATCACATTTAAATATAGAAAGTGTTCCACGTGATTATACAAATGAATTAATGTAAAGGAAAGAGGGAATTAGTTATGGAAATAATGGGATATAAACGTTCTGATGGAAGGGTTGGAATTCGTAATCATGTTTTAATTTTACCAACATGTGCATGTGCAAGTGAGAGTAGTCGTATTGTTGCAAGTCAAGTAAAGGGAACTATAAATGTAGTAATAAATACAGGTTGTTCAGATGTTCAAGCAAATACAGATATGACACAACGTGTGTTAATAGGTTTTGCATTAAATCCTAATACATATGGAGTTGTAATTTTAGGGCTTGGTTGTGAAACAGTTCCTCATAAAGAGTTAAGAGAAAAAATTCAAAAGCTTACCTCTAAGCCTGTAGTTTCATTTGGAATTCAAGAAGAAGGTGAAACTGTAAATACTATTAGTAAAGCTGTAAAGGCAGCGAGAGCTATGGTAGAGGAAGCAACTTTGATACAAAGAGAACCTTGTGATATTTCAGGGTTATTAATGGGAATAGAGTGTGGTGGTTCAGATGCCACATCTGGTATTGCATCAAACCCAACAGTTGGAGAGTTAAGTGACAAATTAGTTGATCTTGGAGCATCTACAATGATGAGTGAAACTATTGAATTTATTGGTGGTGAACATGTATTAGCCCGCAGAGGAGCAACTAAAGAAATACATAATGAAATAATAGCGGCTTGTGATAATTTTGAAAAACATTTAGCAGCAGTTGGTCAAAACTGTAGAGCTGGACAACCTACTCCAGGTAATAAAGCAGGTGGACTTTCAACATTAGAAGAAAAAAGCTTAGGATGTATTAGAAAAGGTGGTTCAAGACCTGTTGTTGAAGTTTTAGAAGAAGCAGAAAGACCAACTAAAAAGGGTGCTATCATTATGGATACGCCAGGTTATGATATTGCATCTGTAACATCTATGGTAGCTGGAGGATGTAGTGTAGTAGTGTTTACAACAGGTAGAGGAACTCCTACAGGAAATGCAATTGCTCCTGTAATTAAGATTACAGGAAATAAAGTAACATATGAAAAGATGAAAGATAATATGGATGTAGATGTTAGTGATATAACAGAAGGACTTAAGACTCCTAAAGAGATGGGTGAAGTTTTATTTGATGAATTAGTTAAGGTTTGTAATGGAAAAGTTACAAAGGCAGAAGCATTTGGATTCTCTGACATTGCAATTGACCATATTTGTAGATTTATATAATTAAAATAAAAATATAGTATACTATTTAAACTAAAACCTATGGTGCTTATAAAATGTTTCCATAGGTTTTTTAATGTTTTAACTTAATACATAATTTAATATTCTTTTTTAATTTTTGTTATGGACCACAGTGATTTATAGATGAAATTACATTGTGGAATATTTTTTGATAAAATATTAATATTAGGAAATGTCTAAATCTATTATTGAAAAAGTATATAGGATGTACTCAATGAGAGTATAGAAAATCCTTAAGAGGTAAAAGGGGGATTAAATTTGTCAAATTCTTTAACAACAGAAATAGCTTTAGCTAATTCTTTAAAAAATCTAATGATGACTAAATCTATAAATAAAATTACAGTAAAAGAAGTTACTGATAAATGTAAGGTAACAAGACGTACATTTTATAATCATTTTAACGATACCTATGAACTTTTAGGGTGGATTTATGAACATGAGGTTATTGAAGAAATAGAGAAATATTATAATTTAAATGGATGGAAAACAGCTATAAAAAAAGTTTTAGATTATACAATTTCTAATAGAGTAATTTGTCTCAATACATTTAATTCTTTAGCACGTGAACATTTAGAGAGGTTTTTATATAATATTTTTTCTAATGCATTAAAGGGTATTATAGAGGATATTACAAAAGATATAAAGATAGATGTTTCTATTAAAGAAGAGTATGTTAGGTTTTACACATTAGCTATTACAGGAGAGTTTATACTATGGGTTAAGGAGGGTCTTAAAGAAAAATATGAATCTATTGTTAGTAGAATAGAGAGAATGATGACTGGAATATTTTGTACAATAATAAGAAATAATGAAGTATGATGCAAAATATATAAGTATATATTAATTAAAAGAATAATTTATAGATTTCTTAGTTATATGTTATGTGAAATTTTATAAGGTTACTTAGTAGTTTTTTTAGTTTTAGGTTTCTAAGTATCATTTATTTTTACAAGGAATAAGATAGATTATAAATTAATATTAAAGGAATATTCTATGGAGAAAGGAATTACTATTGATGCTAAAATCGGTAGAGTTATTAGAAGGTGTTATGAGGATATAGTAATTTTAAAAGGAGATTATCCTTATACTGATAGTAAATTCACGGAAAATTGTAAGATAGTTATAAAAAATGACGAACAAACTAAGAAATATCCAATAGATATTAATGGTTATAATTTAAGATTATTTATTGGCAATTTTTCAAGAAGACATACAGAGGATATATTGGTTAGTGGAGATACTGGTGGTTCTGGGGGATATAAGATTGGGATATTATATCAGTATAATGATGGTTACTTAAGACAAATTTTTAACGGAGATAATTTTTTTAATAAGTCTAGCTATAAGGCTAAGTACTTAGAATGTTATAAAGTTAAAATTACATGTGGGAATTGTGAAAAACAATATATATTAGATATTTCAGATAAGAGTAAAGAAGCCTTAAAAAATATTTATGATACAAATGGAAAATTATTACTAGTGAGAATCCAACAATATCTTATATGAGTAAAATAGAGGTTGTAAATACTCTACAAGATAATTTTTTAAAACTTCAGATTTATGAAAGAATAGTAGGCTCTAATAATAATCAAACCTTAGGATATATAAGACAATTAATATCAATTACTGATATTGAATATATGATAATAGATCAGGATGTTGTTATAAGGGGAGAAGAGGTTCCTAAAATTAATGAAGATAATAGTATAAAAAATAAAATTCAAAAGTATATACCAAATAGTGGTGTGATTATTGCATTAAATACTGGAAATGATTTTATTATTAAAGATATTGATAATGATGGAACTGTAGAAATACTATGTGAATATAAGTTAAATGGAGATATTTATTTAGGAATATTTAGAGAGGAAGATGGAGTTATTAAGAAGCTAGATATTGTAAAGGGAGAAGGATACAATATTTCAGACTTAATAATAATGCCTTTTGAAAAAAATATTAATAGAATAATTATTGGATGGCAAATTGGAGCTATTTGGTCAGAACTTAATATATTAGAGTTTAAGAATAATAAATTTAGGCAGTTATTAATTGGAGAGAAGATTCATTATTCAAAAATGGAGGTTGTAAGGTATAAAAGTGATGGTGACATTGAAATAGCTTTATGGGGTCATGTAACAGGAGAAGCCTTTGATGTTAAGTTATACTCATTTAAGGAAGATACATTGAAGGAATCTTATAAGCATGATAAAGAGTATTTTGTTAGAGTATATAAATATTATAAAAATATTGTTGATATGTCTAAAGATGAACCTAAATATTTATTTTATTACTTAGCTAATGCAGCCTACAAGATTGGCAAAAAAGAAGAGGCGATTATTTATGTAGATAAGGCTCTAAAATATCCAGAGTCAGTTATTTATATTAAGGAATTAAAGAATTTAGAGAGTAAAATAAAGGAATAAATATTTATAGTGCTTAATTAGGGGGGAGTTAAATTATAGGTTTTAATATATTCTATAAGTAGTATAATTTTTGCTTTTCATTATAACTATGTCAAAAATGGATTGAAGAAAAATTTAAATTACTATTGACTTAGAGTTAACTCCAAGTTATATAATGGTTAACGTAGCGCAAATAACTATTTAGATTATTAGTCAAAACAATAACTTTATAAAACCGACATTAAATACATAAAGGTAGAACTTAGGAGGAAAAATGAGTTTTAATATTTTAAATAAAATAAACGGACCAGAAGACGTAAAAAAACTTAACATTTCTGAAATGAAAGAATTAGCTTCAGATATAAGAGAAGCTTTATTAACAAAGGTAAGTACTAAAGGAGGTCACTTTGGACCAAATCTTGGTATGGTTGAAGCAACAATTGCTATGCACTATGTGTTTAACTCACCAATAGATAAGATAGTTTATGATGTTTCTCATCAATCATACCCGCATAAAATGTTAACAGGAAGAAAGAATGCTTTCATAAATCCAGAAGAATACTACTCTGTAACAGGATATACTTCTCAACATGAAAGCGCACATGATTTCTTTACAATAGGACATACTTCAACTTCAGTTAGTTTAGCTTGCGGGCTTGCAAAAGCACGTGACGTAAAAGGTGAAAAAGGAAATATTATTGCTGTTATTGGCGATGGTTCTTTAAGTGGTGGAGAAGCTTACGAAGGATTAAATAATGCAGCAGAGTCAGGAAAGAACATGATAATTGTTGTAAATGATAATGACATGTCTATTGCTGAAAACCACGGTGGATTATACAAAAACTTAAAATTACTTCGTGACACTAAAGGACAAACAGAAAATAACTTCTTTAAAATTTTAGGTCTTGACTATGTATATGTAGATGGTCATGACATAGAAGCTTTAATAGAAACATTCTCAAAAGTTAAAGATATAGATCATCCAATAGTTGTACATATGTATACTATTAAAGGAAAGGGATACGATAAAGCTGTAGAAGATAAAGAACCTTTCCACTACACAATGCCATTTGATTTAGAAACAGGAAAGCTTTTAGGAGATTTTTCAGGTGAAACATATATAAGCATTTTAAGCGGCTTCTTAGAAGAAAATGCTAGAAAAGATAAAAAAGTTGTTGGAATAACAGCAGCAACTCCAGCATTTATGGGGCTTAATAGTTTAAGAACTCCTGAATTTAAGGATCAATATGTTGATGTTGGAATAGCAGAAGAACATGCAATAGCTTTAGCTTCTGGTATGGCATCTCAAGGAGCTAAACCAATAGCTATCTTTATGAGTTCATTTATACAAAGAACATATGACCAATTATCACAAGACCTTGCTATAAATAATAACCCTGCACTTATAGTTGTTAATGCTGGTGGAATTTCAGGGGCAGACGTAACTCACCTTGGATTATTTGATATACCTTTAATATCTAATATACCAAACATAGTTTACTTAGCGCCAACTAGTAAAGAAGAATATCTTGCAATGCTTCAATGGGGATTAGATCAACAAGATCAACCAGTTGTAGTTCGTACTCCAAGTGCAGCAGTTGTTTCAACAGGAGAAAAGATAGAAGCTGACTTTAGTAAATTAAACACTTACAAAAAAGTAGCTGAGGGAAGCAAAGTTGCAATACTTGGACTTGGTGCTTACTTTAAACTTGGAGAAGAAGTTAAAGAGTACTTAAAAGAACAAACTGGAGTAGATGCAACACTTATAAATCCAAGATTTATAACAGGAGTAGATAAAGACATGTTAAATGGTCTTGTAGAAGGTCATGATGTAGTTATAACTCTTGAAGATGGTCTTTTAGATGGTGGATTTGGTGAAAAGATTGCTAGATTCTACGGAGATAAAGACATGAAAGTTCTAAACTTTGGTGCAACTAAAGAATTTACAGATAGCGTACCAGTTGAGGAATTATATGCTCGTTATCATTTAACAAAAGAGTTAATTGTTGAAGATATAAAAAATGCTCTTAAATAATTTAATTTATTTAAGAAAAATAGGATATCCCTTTTAGGGTATCCTATTTTTTATTATCTAAAATTAATCTAATTAAAAGATATTAAATTAAAAAATATATTAATTATTACAAAAATTTATCTTTAATAATAACTAATATATTTCTTAATCAATTGAAAGTGTTTTAAAATAAGTTGACATAACAACTTATATGTTTATAATAAAATAACAATATTTATATGTATAATATATGTTATTATTATATTCATAAATAAAATATATGAATTAACAAAGTAATAATTATATTTAGTATATAAAGATTTATATTTAAGTGAGGTTTTAGTATGAATTTACACGGATTGAGGTTATTTTATACAGTTGCAAAACTAGGAAGTGTAACACTAGCTGCAGAAGAATTAATGATTAGTCAACCGGCAATTACTGTACAACTTAAGAAATTTGAAAAAGAAAATGATATAAAGATTTTTGTTCCTAAAGGAAGAGGGATTTGTTTAACTGATATAGGAGAGGAACTTTTTAAAGAAGCTAGAGCTATTTTTAAAATAGAAGATAGAATAGAAGAGGTTATAGAAAATTATAAAAAAGGGAAAAACGGAGTTTTAAAAATAGTTGGAAACTATACTTTAGGGAATTTTTTAATGCCTTATTGGGTAGCAGAATTTAAAAAAGAGAATGAAGATGTAAATATTGAAGTTAGTACAATGAATACAGAATATGCCATAGAAAAACTTATATTTTATGAGTTTGATATTGGAATCTTAGGTGGAGATATAACAAATTATGAGGAGAAAGTTGATTCTATAAAATTAGCAGAAGATGAATTGTGGTTTGTAGTTCCAGCTAATCATAAATACGCAAATAAAAATATAATTTTAGCTCAAATTATTAATGAACCATTTATAATAAAGAAAAAGGGTAGCTATGCAAGAAATATTTTAAAATCAATTTGCTATACAAATAATGTAAAATTTCCTAAAATAGCTATGGAATTTGGAGAGTTACATGAAAATCTTATGGTACTTCAACAAGGATATGGAGTAACATTTTGTCAGTCAATGGCTGTAAGAGAACTTATTGAACATAAAAAATTAGCAAGAGTTTATATAGATTGTAAGATTCCAAAGAATGAGATATTTATATGTGTTCGTAAAAATGAGGACACATCTTATTTAGTGAAGAAATTTATAGAAAAATTCAAGAAATAAGAGATTATTATATACGAAGTATTTTTATATTAGTGTAAAATATAATTTAAAAGATAATATAAAGCTTTTAAAAGGATATTATCAATATTTCAGGAATTATCATAAATAGTATAATTATACATCTAAGATTGGAGAACTTATCATGTCAGAAGTAACTAAGCTTGCTTTAGCAAATTCACTAAAAAAATTATTAGAAGTCAAAACATTAGATAAAATAAAAGTAAAAGATATAGTGGAAGATTGCAAGGTTAATAGGCAAACATTTTATTATCATTTTCATGATATTTATGATTTACTTGGTTGGTTTTTTATTGAGGAAGCTGAAAAGATAATAGGTAATAAAAGAACCTATACAACATGGCAACAAGGTTTTCTTGAAGTATTTAAGTATGTAAACAATGATAAAAGACTAATTATAAACGCATATAATTCAATTGGACGTGAACATTTAGAGAATTATCTTTATAGTATTGTATATGAACTTGTTAAAAATATAGTTGAGGAAAAGTCTGTAGGAATAAATGTATCTGAAGAGGATAAAAGATTTATTGCCGATTTTTATAAATATGCTTTTGTTGGATTATCTTTAGAGTGGATTCGCACAGGGATGAAGGACGAGCCAGAAATTATAATTGAAAAATTAGGAAAGTTAATTAAAGGAGATATAGAGGCTGGTCTTAAAAAATTAGAGAAAAAATAAATATTAAAATAGAAAGAGCAGGTTATGTCAATAGAATTGTGTAAACTTTAAATAATTTTTGGATATATTAGTTT
>CAUWNL010000002.1:0-63576 GCA_963559995.1 uncultured Sarcina sp. | reverse complement strand
ATGATGGTTTTACTAAGTTTTAAGGTGCTGATATTTTTAAATGAAATGTTGATTTTAAATATTTAAAATCAACATTTCATTTTTTTAGTAACTTTTAATATATAAAAATTTTATTAATTCTTTAATAATAGTGATATAATATTAATATTGTTGTATAATTATTTTGGTATAGAAAAATATCTAGGATTATGTATAAAGTAAAGATATTATTTATTTTATATAAATTAAAATAGTATTTAAAGGCTAATTTTTTTAAGTCTCTAAAATATAATTAAGATGAAGCAAGGAGGTGGAAGAAATTAAAGCTTTTATTTTAGTGTTTTTAAACTGCATAATGCTTGTTTTAGGAGAGGTGTGGTGGAAGATAGGGCTAACACAACAACCTTTAAATGGATTTAGTATTAATGAATTTATAAAGTTGATTTTAAATAAATACATAATAGCTGGTATGGTGATATATGTATTAGCCACAGTGTTCTGGTTTTATATATTAGATGCCTATGATTTAAATAAGGTTTATCCAATGCAAAGTATGTGTTACATAATATCTCTCTTTTTAGGATATTGGATATTAAAGGAGCCATTAACACTGAGGTCTATTATAGGTTCAGTTGTAATAGTAATTGGAGTATTTATCTTAGCATTTAAATTTTAATAAGTATTATTTTTATATTAATAAGATAATATTTATTATTAAACAAAAGGATTTAAAATAGATATTTTATAGATTAAGCTTTAAGGAAAAGAGATTAAATTTTTATTTAAATTTAGTCTCTTTTTTTCATTTTATTTAATAAGTAAAGCATATTAGGTCATATAATAATATGTAAATAATATTAGGAGCAACTAAATAGAAGTTAAAAATATAGAAAATTATAATTAAACATAAACAGATATATTTTTAAACAAGAAGCTCCCTACATTCATAAAGAGTGTAGAGTGATGATTTATTCATCCAAAACTACTTTAATTGCTGGAAGTTCCTAAAGCTAACTAAACTACAACATGACCATGAAAAAAGGGTGAGTGTGAAAGTTACGAAAGTAGAAAAAATTAGTTAGATGGCATAAGGTTAAATCCTAAGTGTTAAAAAGTAATGGATAATCAGCAGCGAAGCCCTAAATAGGGGAACGTTCAACGACTAGGCGTAAGCCGTACATCTAAGTAGATGGAAATGGGTAGCTACCATAAATGGTAGGTGATATAGTCTGTGCTCAATAGAAATATTGAGATGCATGTAATGATGCTGATAGAGATTAACGACCTCTATTGAACATGTTAAAAATGCAATTTAAATGTATATATTTTTATTTAATTAAATCTATACATTAGAATACATTTTTAGTATCAGTAGTAGATGAAAACTAAAAAGGCAACAATTAATTGTATATTTTGGATATTAATAGCTATAATCTTTAATATACTTACTTATTATTTAAGGGGGGCTGACTTAGCTCTTAAATTCTTAGGTGGTTATTTAATAGAATTAAGTTTAAGTGTAGATAATTTGTTTCTTTTTCTTATGATTTTTTCAAATTTTAATGTAGATGAAAAATCAGAAATGAAAGTTTTAGACTATGGAATATTTGTTGCAATGATTCTTAGGATGATTTTTATATTTTTAGGAGTTACAATAGTAAATAAATTTCATGGTATTTTATATGCTTTTGGGGTTATATTAATAATTAGTGCCGTAAAGATGCTTTTTAATAAAGAAAAGCCAAAAAAATTAAAAGAAAATTTATTTATAAAACTCTTAAGTAAGGTGATTCCGTTTACAGATACTTTTGTAGGGGATAAGTTTTTTATAAAAAGAGGAAAAAGAATAAATGCAACACCTCTTTTAGCAGTATTGATTATAATAGAGATATCAGATATATTTTTTGCTATAGATTCTATACCAGCTATATTTTCCATAACCACAGATCCTTTTACAGTTTATGTATCTAACATATGTGCAATAATTTGCTTAAGAAGTATGTACTTTGTATTATCTAAAATGAGCAAAAGATTTAAATATATGAAATTTGGGGTAATTTTAATTTTAATATTTACAGGAATAAAACTTAGTATTTTATACTTCGGAATTGAAATATCTGTAGTAACCTCAATACTTATAATCCTTATCCTGCTTTTATCTAGCATACTTGCATCGTTTTTATACCATAGATAAGTAGTAATAGCTTTGGTTTATATAAATAAAATTTAAATGGATTAAAATTTTACCCATGATGTTCACTATATTAGATAATATTGTTATAATTAAAATATTAGTAATTTAATTAAGAGTCTTATTTTTATATAGACTAATTTAGATACATTTAACCTAAAATAATATAACTAAGATTAAATAAAGTTAAATGGATTTATAAGTTACTTAAAAATATAGAAAAGAGGTATTTTTATGTTAAAAGAAACATTAAAAAAAGATGAAATAGCAGCTATGAAAGCTAGAGATAAGGCTAGAGTATCTGTTTTAAGATTAGTTAATGCAGATGTTAAGGCTTATGAAGTAAATGAGAGAAAAGATATACCAGATGAAGAAGCTATAAAAATAGTTGAAAGAAATATTAAACAATTAAAAGAAGCTCTTTCTTATGCAGAACAACTAAATGATGAAGAAAAAATATCAGAAGCTAAATTTGGAATTGAAGTTTTAACTCCATATCTTCCAGCTCAAATAAGTGAAGCAGAAGTTATTTCTATGATAAAGGATATTATAGAAAAAGGAAATTATACAAAGGCAGATATGGGAAAAATAATGAAAGAAATAATGCCAAAGATTGCTGGAAAATTCGATAGATCAAAGGTTAATCCATTAGTTAAAAATATTTTAGGTTAAAGCTTTAGAGGAGTCTAAAATTTTAGATACTCCTCTAATGCTATGTTTGGAGGTTTTTTATGTATATAGCTTTTGGAAATAGAGTTTTAGATAGTAAAAATTTTAAAGAAATAATTGAATCAAATTCTGAATTTAAGGTTATAAAAGATATGAGTAAGGGCTCAAAGAGAGAAGATATAATAGCATTTAATTTAAGTATAGATGTTAATATATTAAAGGAAATATTAAAGGATGATTTTGAAGATGTAAATAGTAAAGATGCTATAGAAGAACTTTGGAGCTTAGCAGATGAACTTGGCACAGACTTAGAAGAATTTATGCCAGAGGATTCATATTTTGATATTAGATCTTATAAACTAGATGAATCAACTAATACTATAAATCTTATAATGGCTATTTGTCATGAAACCTTAGGTGAAAGAAAACTTAAGGATGTTATGAGAAGGCTTTTAACTCAGGTAGAGTAAGTAAAAAATAATGCTAGTTAAAAATAACTAGCATTATTTTCAGATTTAATTAAAAAAATCTCTTATTATTTTTTTATTAAGCGAATCCATTTGTAAATCTTCAAATTGTGATTTAGAAATCCATTCAGTTCTTATAATATCTTTATGGCAAGTTAACTGTTCTTTTATATGTCCAGTATAAACTTGTAAAAGGCTACCATCCTCTAATTCATATTGATTAAAAGGTTTTAAATTAAAGATATTACACTTTAAATCTTTATCAACAGCTTTAGTTATACATTTTTCTTCAGTTTCTTTTCCTTTTATTTCTTTCCCAAATAAAATCCAAGGAATGTTGTGTTCATTTTTTAATTTTCCCTTTTTACAAATAAGAATGTTATTAAAATCATCGTATATTACTATAGAACATCTTGAAATATTACTCATTTTTATATAATCCCCCTGATAAATTTTAATCTTTTAAATATGGCTAATTAGCCTCTTGTACTTTTATAATGAATAATAATATTTGTGTGTATTTAATTTAAATATTAAAGAAATTGTAACATAATTTTCTAGAAAATAAAATGAAGTTTAATACATTTATTAAATAAAATGGTTAAAATAAATGGAAAAATTAAAAAAAATTGAATTTTAAATTAATTAAAATTTTATTTCCAATATATTTTTATAGAATTTAATAAATAAACTAAATTATTCTAGGGGTGATAATATAGTTTTATAATCCTTAATCAATTAAAGATATAAGATTTTTAATATAGTTAATAGATTCTGTAATTATTATTAAAAAAACATTATATAATTTTTTATAGATAATTTATTAAAGGAATAAAAAGATGTTCAAGTTAAAGAATTTTATAATAAATCAAATTATGAATTTAAAAATTGTTAGTGATTTACCAGGAGAGGTTACTTTAAAAAATTCAAAGCTTTTAGGTATATTAAATGATAATAAAGAGTATGAATTTTTAATATTAAAGGCACTAAAGGTCAACAAGGATATAGAAAAAATTGAATTTTCATATGATGATAAAACTATAAAGGTATTTTATAAAAAAGAAAATTCAAATAGTGGTGTTATGGAAAAATGGGCCAATACAGTTTTAATTATAATTTTAGACAATCTTGATGTAGTTAAAAATGCCTTGGAAAATAAACAATATATGGATGAAATGATAGAGGATATTGAATGTCAATTAATAGATAAACTTAATGAAATTTAATGTAATAACCTTATTGAATAGGAATTCATAGTATTGTATAATAATAACGGAACAATTTTTAAAAATATGAATAAAACCTTAGCAAATATATAAAAAAAATGTAGATTTTACACAATATTTGTTGTACAATTAAACAAATGTATAAATATTAAGATAATAACAAATTAATAGAAATTTAAGATTTATTATAGAGTTAAGTTAATTTAAAAAAATAAGTGATGAGATACTTAGGAGGAAGTTTTATGGCTATGCTTTTAAAGATGAAAGAACTTTTAGGTTTTGATAATTTTGAGGAAGAGTATGAAGATGATATGGAAGTTGTAGGAGAAGATACAAGAGTAGAACATGTGAATTTAGATCATACAAGACACGAAGATTATTCTTATGATATTAATAAAGAGTTGAAAAAATTAGAAGAAGAAAAAAATAATATTTCTCATGGAGCTAGTTTAATAAATATTCATGATTCTGACAGTAAAATGAAGATAAAAATAGCTAAACCTGCGTCCTATGAGGATGCAGCTGAAATATGTGATGCTCTTAGAAATAAACAAATAGTTCTTATAAATACAAAAAGCTTATCTACAAAGGTGGCACAAAGATTAATAGACTTTGTAAGTGGAACATGCTATGCGTTAGAAGGAGATTTTCAAGAAATAGAAAAAGGTGTTTTTGTTGTTACTCCTTTAAATGTAGAATCAAGAGAAGAAGTACAAAAGCAAGATTTAGGAATTACAGGAATACTAAGTTGGACAAAATAATATTACAAAATTTTAGCAAGGACAAGCTAACTGATAATAGAGATTTATTAGTTAGCTTGTCCTTGTTTTTATATATTAAAAAATTTTGCTTATATTTAAATTAATTTTAAAATTAAGTTTAGATAAATATTGAAAAATATAGTTAAATATACAACTCTATATGTTATAATATAGAAAAAATGTTTTTAAAAGGTGGGAGAGTTATGATAGATAAAAAGTGGTGGCATAGTTGTGTGGTATATCAAATATATCCTAGAAGCTTTAAGGATAGTAATAATGATGGAATTGGAGATATAAATGGAATAATATCTAAATTAGATTATTTAAAATATTTAGGAATAGATGTTATATGGTTGTCTCCTGTATATAAATCTCCAAATGATGATAATGGATATGATATAAGTGATTATTATAATATTATGGATGAATTTGGAACATTAGATGATATGGACAATCTTTTAAAGGAAGCTAATAATAGAGGAATAAAAATACTTATGGATTTAGTAGTAAATCATACATCGTCAGAGCATAAGTGGTTCATAGAAGCTATAAATAATAAAGATAGTAAATATAGAGACTACTATGTTTTTAGAAAACCAGTAGAAGGGAAAGAACCAAATGATTTAACCTCCTGTTTTGGCGGAAGTGCTTGGGAACTTGATGAAAAGAGTGGTGAGTATTACTTACATTTATTTAGCAAAAAGCAACCTGATTTAAACTGGAAAAATAAGAATATGAGAGAAGAAATTTATCAAATGATGAATTTTTGGATAGATAAAGGTATTGGTGGCTTTAGAATGGATGTTATCGATTTAATTGGTAAAGAAGTTGATGAAAAAATAACTAGTAATGGACCAAATCTTCATAATCTTATAAGAGAAATGAATAAAGAGACTTTTGGAAAGAAAGATTTATTAACAGTTGGTGAGACATGGGGTGCCACTCCTGATATAGCCAAGCTTTATAGCAGCCCTAAGGGAAATGAGCTTAGTATGGTATTTCAATTTGAACATATTTCTTTAGATGAAATACAAGGAAAAACTAAATGGGACTTAGCTAAGTTAGATTTTGTACAATTAAAGAAAGTATTTTCAAAATGGCAAAATGAACTTAAAGATCATGGTTGGAACAGTTTGTTTTGGAATAATCACGACCTTCCTCGTATAGTTTCAAGATGGGGAAATGATAGCAAGGAGTATAGAGAAGTATCTGCTAAGATGCTAGCTACAATTCTTCATATGCAAAAGGGAACTCCTTATATATATCAAGGAGAAGAAATAGGAATGACTAATGTAAAATTTGATTCTATAAAAGAATATAAAGATATAGAAACTTTAAATATGTATAAAGAGCGTATGAGTAAGGGTTATAAAAAAGAGGACATAATGAAATCCATTTATGCAAAGGGAAGAGATAATGGAAGAACTCCTATACAATGGTCAAAAGAAGAAAATGCAGGTTTTACTAAAGAATTGCCTTGGATTAAAATAAATCCAAATTATAAAGAAATAAATGTAGAAAGTGCTTTAGAAAATAAAGATTCTATATTTTATCATTATAAGGCCTTAATAGATTTAAGAAAGGAAAATGAAGCTATAGTTTATGGCTCATATAAGACTTTTTATGAAGGACATGAAGCTATATACTGTTATATAAGAGAATTAAATAGTACTAAATTTTTAGTAGTGGCAAATTTCTATGAGGGAAATGAAAACTTTATTCTTCCACAAGATATATTATATAATAAATGTGAGTTAGTTTTAAGCAATTATAAAGATTCTAAAAACATTCCTGATAATATTTCATTAAGGCCTTATGAAGCTTTAATATATAAACTTACTTAAAATGCTAAAGTATTTATAAATAAATTTTTCCACAATATATTGTAATATGAGGTTTTTAAAGATATCGATATATTGTGGATTTTATTTGCATTTAATTGACAATTTTTATGACACATTATAAACTTTTATTATATTATTTAACATTGTATGGTTTAAGAGCTATTATATAGAAAGGATTTTAAATGAAAAAATATCAACTAAGTAAAACTGCTATTTTAAGATGGATGTTCCTAAGAACTTTATTATTTATAATACTCTATATAGTTTTTTTTGATATTTTAGATGTTCATAAAATATTAGCTTTAAAAAATTATAATTTATTGTGGGTTTATAACATATTATATGTTTTTAGTATTTTTATATTTCCAGTAATTAAATATTTAAGTTGGTCTTACTATGTAGATGAAAATTTTATAGAATTACGATATGGGGTTATCTATAGAAAAATTGTTTGTGTTCCAGTAAACAGAATAAAATATATAGATCTTATACAAGATCCAATATCAAGAGTTCTAAGAATAAAAACTATAAGAATATATACAGCTAGAGGAAAATTAACTATTCCATCTATAAATTATAAAGCTTGTACAAAAATATGGAATTTAGCAAGAAACAATAGTTTTATGAGGTAATAAAGATATGTGTTTACAAAAAAATCACTGGTTTATGATTTTTATAGCATATTTTTCTATACTAAAAAAGGTTTGGCCATATATTATATTTATAACGTTACAATTTGAAGGATATATGCTTATAGCATTAAGCATTATTTTGCTTATACTATTATTCTTTAGTATATTAAAATGGATAAATATAAAAATAATAATTACAGATACTAACCTTATTTATAGAGAAGGTGTTCTTTTAAAAAATGAAGTTATAATACCAATTCAAAATATATCATTAATAGAGCTTGAAAGAAATTGGTTTTATAAAATACTAAAGCTTAGAAAGTTTAAGGTAGATAATCTATCTTCTAATAAGAGTAATCAGATATATATGATATTAAATATTAGAGATTTAAATTATCTATATAATAATTTAAGTTTTAGAATAAAAAGTGTTATAAGCAAAGATAGTTTAAATATTAATAAGTATCTAGGGTATAAAATATCTGCAATGCACTTAATACTATTATCAATGCTAAGAAGTAATATAATACTTGGTATTGGGGTTTTAATATCTTTTGTAAACTATATTAGTAAAATAAATAAGCAAATACAAGGAGAGATAAAAGAGTTTTTATTAGACTTTTTAACTAAGAATATAGATTTAAAGGGAACAGTACTTGCCATACTTTTATCTATCTTATTTGTAGTTACGATAATTCTTTTAGTAGTGCTTATATTTTCAATTTTAGCTACATTAATTAAATATTATAAATTTATAATATTTAGAAGAAAAAATTATTTAAGAGTTGAATATGGTCTTTTTAATAGGAAAAATTACTCCATACCTACTGAAAATATTCATGCTTTAAAAATAGAACAAAATATATTATGCCAATTTTTCAGATTATATACTATAAAATGTTCTGTTGTTGGATATGGAGATGAAGTTAAAGAAGATGAAGTAATATTTCCTATGTGTGGAGAAGAACTTTTAAATGACATATTAATCCACATAATCCCGGAATTTAAATTTTCAGGACAAGTATATAGAACTAATAAAAAATATATAATGAGATTTTTTACTATTCCTTTATTTTATTCTACAGTAATAGCTTTTATAGCTTTCTTATGCTCAAGTGAACTTATAATAATTTCAATTATTATACCACTTGTTATAGTAAATAGATTTTTAACTTTTAAAAATAATGAACTTGGAATAAGCAATTCATTATATTATATAAGTTATAAGGGATTTAGCAGAGTGAAAATATATATAAGGAAAAGTAGTACAGAGGAGATATGGGCAGTTTCAAATCCGTTTCAAAGAAGAAAGAAACTTTGTAATTTAAAAATCAAATACTATGCACAAAGGAGAAAAGATAATATAACAGTTAAAAATCTAGATTCATCTATTTATAATCTATTAAAAAATAGTATAAATATTATTTAAAATTAATGGTAATTAGGATTTTTTAATAAGCACTATTAAATTTTCAATTATTTTTATTTATAGCCAATAAAATTTTATAATATTTATGAATAAATTTAATGTATAATATAAATATACACATGATGAAAATTGGGGGTTATAAATAGTATGAAGATAGGATTAGTACTAGCAGGTGGTGGAGGCAAAGGAGCCTATCAACTTGGAGTTTGGAAAGCATTAAAGGAATTTGGTGTAGATAAATACATAAAAGTACTTTCGGGGACATCAGTTGGGGCTATAAATGCAGCACTTTTTGCTCAGAATGATTTTAAAAAGGCAGAAATGATGTGGAATGAAGTAGACATGGAAACATTAATACCTTTAAATAAAATAGAACTTATAAAAAAGGGTGTGCAACTTGCTATAGGAGCTAAAGGTTTAAAGTACATAAAAAAATATAATATGGGTAAAGTCATAGAAAACGGCGATGTTCCAACAGAAGGATTTATAAAATTTATAGATAAATACTTAGATACAAATAAAATAAAGGATAGAGAGGTAACATGCTATGCTTCATGCACAGAAATGCCTGATTTTAATGTAAAGTATTTTAAAATAAATAACTATGAAGATAGCATTGCAAAAAATATAATATTAGGCTCAGCATCTCTTCCTCTTATTTATAAAAGTTCAGTTATTGATGGAAAACGATATTTAGATGGTGGGATGGTGGATAATATCCCTATAAAGCCAGTTTATGAAGAAGGATGTGATATAATAATTGTTGTACTTTTATCAAAAAACGCATATATAGATAAAAAACAGTTTCCAAATACAAAAATAATAGAAATTAGCCCATCTAATCTAAATGAAGGTGTGATTGGGGGAGTTTTAAATCTTGATCATGAGGCTAAAAGAAGAAGAATTAATGAGGGTTATCTAGATGCAGTAAATACACTAGGAGCTGTTTTATATCTTAGAAACTTTAATAGAGCTAATAATGTTAGAGAAAGGCACTATAAAGTAACTAAAGTTTTTGATAGATTAGTTGATTCAACAAAAAAAAGATATAGAAATACTATAAAAAAATAATTGTTCTTATAAGCAAAATTTAAGAAAGGAATTTGACACTTTTTAAATATATTGTGTCAAATAAAAAAATAATATGAGTAAAACATTAGTTTTGGCAGAAAAACCGTCAGTAGGTAGAGAGTTAGCAAAGGTTCTTAAATGCAATCAAAACAAGGGAACATATATTGAAGGTAATAAATATATAGTTACTTGGGCTATGGGGCATTTAGTTGGTCTTATGGATCCTGAGGGTTATGGAGATATATATAAAACTTGGAGCATGGAAACACTTCCAATGATTCCAAAGTATATGAAACTCTCTATATTAAAAAAGACTGGAAAGCAATTTGCTTCAGTAAAAAAGCAATTATTAAGGGATGATGTTGGTGATATTGTAATTGCGACAGATGCAGGACGTGAGGGAGAGTTAGTAGCTCGCTGGATATTAGAAAAGTCAGGAGTTAAAAAACCTTTAAAGAGACTTTGGATATCTTCACAAACTAATAAGGCCATAATAGACGGTTTTAATAACTTAAAAGATGCTAAAAATTATGAAAATTTATATAAGGCAGCAGTATGTAGAGCTGAAGCTGATTGGTTAGTAGGGCTTAATGTAACAAGAGCTTTAACATGTAAGTATAATGCTCAATTATCTGCAGGAAGAGTTCAGTCACCAACCCTTGCAATGATAGTAAATAGGGAAGAGGAAATTAAGAGTTTTAAGCCAGAGGATTATTTTAATATTAATGCTAAGGCAAAAGGGTTTACATTAAATTGGGTAAACAGTAATGGAAGTAGTTCAATTCATAAAGAAGAGGTTGCAAATTCCATAGTAGCTAAGTGTAATGCAAGAGAAGGTGAAATAATTGAGATTAATAAATCCCTTAAGAAAAAGTATTCTCCAAGCCTTTATGATTTAACAGAGTTACAAAGAGATGCAAATAAAATATGGGGTTATTCTGCAAAACAAACATTAAATATAATGCAAAGACTTTATGAAAATCATAAGCTTTTAACTTACCCAAGAACAGATTCTAGATTTATTACAACGGATATAGTTTCTACTATTCCAGAAAGATTAAAGGCTGTAGGGCCAGGGGGATATAGAGTATATACTGAAAAGCTTCTTAAAGAAGGCATTAAAGGAAATAATAGATTTGTTGATAATAAAAAGGTTAGTGATCATCATGCTATTATTCCAACTGAGGAAAAAGGAAGCTTAGCCAATCTTAATCAAGAGGAAAGTCATATTTATAATCTTGTGGTTAAGAGATTTTTAAGTGTGTTATTACCTGCCTATGAATATGAACAAACTACAGTTAAAGTTAGCATAAATGGAGAAATATTTATTGCTAAAGGGAATATAACCAAGAATAAAGGATGGAAAAAGCTTTATGAAAAAGATGGAGTAAGCGATGAAGAACAAGATCAAGAGTTACCAACTCTTACTAAGGGAGATAAAATTTGTGTAGCATCTATAAACCTAGTTAAAAAACAAACAACGTCTCCAGCAAGATTTAATGAAGCAACATTACTTTCTGCTATGGAAAATCCTCATAAGTATATTAATGTAGGAAAGGATGCGGCTAAAACATTAGGTGAAACAGGAGGACTTGGAACTGTTGCTACAAGAGCAGATATAATTGAAAAGTTATTCAATTCCTTTGTCATAGAAAAGAAGGGGAAAGATATTATACCAACTTCAAAGGGTAAACAACTTATAGAACTTGTACCAGAAGATTTAAAATCTCCATTACTAACTGCTAAATGGGAGAAGGATCTTGATAACATAGCTAAGGGAACAGCAAATAATAAAAAATATATAGATGAGTTAAAGATTTATGCTGAGAAGTTAGTTAATGATGTTAAAAATGGAAAGTCTAAATTTCATCATGATAATCAAACAGGAAGAAAGTGCCCTAATTGTGGTAAGTATTTACTTGAGGTTAAAGGTAAAAATGGAATTATGTATGTTTGTCAAGATAGAGAATGTGGTTATAGAGAAAATATAGCAAGACTTACTAATGCAAGATGCCCTGAGTGTAAAAAGAGGTTAGAACTTAGAGGGCAAGGACCTTCAAAGATATATGTTTGTCCAGGAATAAGTTGTAACTTTAGAGAAAAGGAATCAGTATTTAAAAAGAGATTTGAGAAAAATGATAAGGTTAATAAAAGGGAAGTAAATAAGATAATGCAAAAGATGAAAAAGGAAGCAAATGAAAATATAAATAATCCTTTTGCAAATCTTATGGATATGTTTAAAGAGGAGTAAAATTAATAACAAACTATCTATACATAAACATGCTATAGATAGTTTGTTGTTTTTTCTTTTGAGAAATTATTTTCTTAGAGCCTTCTTTCTTTTATACTTTCTTTTCTTAAAAGGAGTATTTTTTTTTATAGAAGTAGATATTAAATCTGTAATTGTATGAAGCCCTGAGCCTAAAAATAAGGCTACAAATATATTAAAAAATATTTTATCATTATTTAAAATAAATTTAATATTTTCTTTTATTATACTTGGAGGAGAAATGTTTATAAAAGAAAAGGAGTAAAGGACAGAAAAAATTATTATAAATATGAAATAAAGATATAGTATTCTAATCAAAGGGCCTAAAATAAAGCCATGACTAAATATACTTCTATGCTTAAAAAAGCGCTGGTAAGGAATCCATATAAATTTAAGTTTTCCCCATCTTTTAAATTCAGTACTCTTTATATCTAAATCTCCTGAAAACATATATCCACCAAATATATAGGATGCTAAACCTATAATAGTTAAAAATATAGCACCATTTTTATTAAAAAAGTTTATATTTAAAAATAAAAATACCAAGACTACAATAGGCGAAAATATTAAAGTTATTTTATCGTGGGTTTTTCCTGATGCCAATTTTACACTCCTTAAGTTTTAAGTCTTATCCAATATTTTTTTAATTTTTGTATTGGATAATAAGATTCTTTAGATTGTCTAAGACCTAAATCTCCACAATCCTCTTGTCTATTTATAAAGATAGTTTTTGAAAAATCTTTTAATAAAAATTCTCTATTTAAAAAGGAATAGATGCCATTATAATAATTATTAGCCTTTTCTATATGGATTATTCCTGTATTATTTGAAATTTCACCTAAAGAAAATCCTATAAGGCTATTATTATCATAAAGTGCAATTGATTTTAAATCAAGATATTTTAAATTAGATAAACATTCTAAGATGGCATGTTTTTCTGATTCAAATTGAAAAGAAATTATATTTTTATTGCTTGCCCAAGTATTTAAAAGACTTAAACAATCATTCTTTATTTCATCATTAGAAATTTCTTTAATACTATAGTTATAAAGTTTTTTAAACATATTATAATGGTTTCTTTTCTTATGATATTTACGCCCTCTTAAGTTTATTAAATCCTTAGTATTATAGATATATTCAAAATCATTTATATCCTCTATAATTTCTACATTGTCTTTAAAGATTTCTACTATACAATTTTTAAAATTTTCTTCAGCATCACCAAAAAGAAAAGAGAAGTCTTTATCATTATAAGATAATTTTTTTAGTTCATTTATTATTAAAGGAAGTGAGTTTTCAGTATATCCTAAAGGAGGCATAAAGTATTTACCCTTATCTTCTTTTCTTAAAATAATCAAAGCATTATTAATTATGGAATATTGTATATTATAAACATTTCTCCATATAAAAAGTGATGAGAACAAACTTTCGTAAGATATTGTATTTATATTTTTAAAATACTTAGAGAGGACGTTTTTATCTTCTAAGGTAAGAGATTTAAAACCTTTCAAAGATTTCATCTCCTTAAAATAAAATTTTTTGTACAAAAATGCTTGTTATATTATAATTTTATAGTATTATAATATAAGAATTATAATATATTATATATGTAAAATTAGAAAAATGATAAAATTTGTGTTAATATTTTAATACTGTTTATATTACGTAAGAGTTGAAATGGAGTTTAGATTATGGAAAATACTGATGAAATATTTTTAAGTGTAGTAATTCCTATGTATAATAGCAGGGAATATATAGTACCTTGTTTAGAATCATTGAAAAATCAAGAGGTTAAAGATTTTGAAGTTATAATAGTAGATGATGAATCAAAGGATGGTTCTTATGAAGTTTCTAAAAAATATGTAGAAAAGGAAGGTTTAAAAGCTAATATAATAAAATCTTCTCATAAGGGGCAAAGCTTTTGTAGAAATATAGGTATAAAAGAGGCTAAAGGAAAATATATTTTATTTTTAGATTCTGATGATTATATAGAAAAAAGTTTAGTAAAAGAAATAAAAGAAGTTTATAAAGAAAATAACTATAATATGATAATTTTTGATCACAAAAGAATAAGACAAGATGGAACCCCTATTACTATGAGAAAGCAAGAATTTGATTTTGAAAAAGATGTTAGGGATGGAATAGATGTTTTTCATTGCTATAGAAATAATAATTTAAGACTTTGGACAGGTTCTATTGTTTATAATAGGGAATTTTTAATTGAAAATAACTTAGAGTATTTAGTAAATTGTTATGGAGCTGAGGACTTAAATTTTATATTTAAATCATTATATAAAGCTCAAATGGTAAAGTGCATAGATAAGCAGTTATCTGTTTATCATCAGAGAAAAGATTCTTTAACTAATAAAGGTGATATAGATAAAAATATAACTGTTATAGATGCTATGGAGGATCTTTGTGATTTTATAGAAAAGAATTCATTAAGTGATTTTTTAGAGTGCATAATTAAAAATGAATTTATACCAGAACATATTATGTATCAACTTTATGGATGTGCTAAAAATACAGATAAAGAGAAAATAGTTAACATATTAAAAAGTAATAAAGTAAAATGTTATTTTAAGGGATGTAAATCTAAAACACCTCGTTACAATAAAAAAACTTATTATAAGATAAAATTAGCAGAGCATATGCCTAGTATGTTTGTTAAGTCATGTTTAAAAAAATAGATAAAATAGTATAGATTTAAAATTTTTTAATTTAATTTTTAAATTTTGTTGACAAAGTTTCTTTAAAGGAGTAATATAATAAACGTAGTCAACAAGGCCTGTTGGTCAAGCGGTTAAGACGCCACCCTCTCACGGTGGAATCAGGAGTTCGATTCTCCTACGGGTCACCATTTTATTGTGTATCTTTAGCTCAGCTGGATAGAGCAACGCCCTTCTAAGGCGTGGGCCTGGGGTTCGAATCCCTAAAGGTACACCATTTTTTCTGGGGGTATAGCTCAGTTGGGAGAGCACCTGCCTTGCACGCAGGGGGTCAAGAGTTCGAATCTCTTTACCTCCACCAAAAAGAACTACAATATGTAGTTCTTTTTTTTATATAATTTTATATAAAAAAATGTTATGATGTTTATATTGAATTATAATGTTTATGATTATAATTAAGGTTGTAAATAAGTTTTAAATTATATTACCTATATGGATAATACGATTCATAGGTTAAAGATAAAGATTTAAGTAGAGTGTAAATAATAAAATTTAATACTTAACGAAAAATAAATATATTAAAACCTTAAAATAATTAAATAAAAAATATTTAGTTTGGAGTTTAAAATATGTTATATAGAGTTAAGCAAGTTATATGGGCTATAAATTCTAATTTTAAAAAAATTGATTATAACTATATTAATAAATATCTAGATAAGGATGAAGTTTTACTTTTTAATAAATTAAGACACTCTGAGAAATATCATTGTATAAGGGTTTGTAAGGATTGTTTAAAGATAAATTCAGTAAATAAATTAAAAATGGACAAAATAACTTTAGGAAAAGTAGCTTTACTACATGATATAGGAAAAAGTGATTATAGTTTAAATCTTATTATAAAGTCCTTGCTAGTTATTTTACATAAGATTACTAAAGGAAAGTTAAAAAAATTTTCTAATTTCAAAAGTATTGATGTTTATTATAATCATGGAGTAAAAGGAAAAAATATATTATTAAATGAACAAAATAAAGATAGAATGAATAATAAATACAGTAAAGAATTTTTAAGTGCTATAGAGAATCATCATAAGTATATGAATTTAAATGATTTAAACAATAATATTTTACTTAGAATTTTAATAGAAGCTGATAATATGAATTAATTTAAAATAAATTTTAGATAGATTATTACTAATTTAGATATTAACCATCAACATATAAGAAAACGATTAATAAATTAAAAGAAAAACTATTTAAATAGTAAAATATTAATAATTAATCATACTTATTAATAATAAAATAATAATACTTTTTCATGAGTTTAATAAAAATTTCTTTATTAGACTCATTTTTTTTTGCTTAATGTCATAAATTTATAAATATATAAAATGAAATATTATTTTATTTAAGTTTATGGAATAAAATAATATTTCATTTTTAATTTATATACGAAAAGGAGACTATTGTTATGGAACAAAATATGATATTAGATACTTTATGGGTATTATTTGGTGGTGTTTTAGTCTTCGCTATGCAGGCAGGTTTTGCTTTAGTTGAAACTGGTTTTACAAGAGCTAAAAATGCAGGAAATATAATTATGAAAAATCTTATGGATTTTGCTCTTGGTTCTTTGGTTTATTGGATTTTAGGCTTTGGTATAATGTTTGGAAAAGATATCTTAGGGATTTTTGGGTCAGTAGAGCTTTTTGCAAGTGGAAGTGTTGATTATATGGGATTAACAATTACAAAAGAATCATTTTTATTTTTCCAAACGGTATTTTGCGCAACAGCAGCTACTATAGTTTCAGGTGCAATGGCTGAAAGAACAAGATTTATAGCTTATTGTATATATAGTGTTGTTATAAGTGCTTTTATATATCCTGTTGTGGGTCATTGGATTTGGGGTGGAGGATTCTTATCTGATCTTGGATTCATTGATTTTGCAGGTTCTACAGCAGTTCACTCTGTAGGTGGATGGTGTGCTGTTGTAGGTGCAGTAATGTTAGGACCTAGAATAGGAAAGTATTCAGATGATGGGAAGCCTAATGCTATACCAGGCCATAGTTTAACTCTTGGAGCATTAGGGGTATTCATTTTATGGATTGGATGGTTTGGATTTAATCCAGCTTCTAGTTTAAGTGCTAGTGATATGGAACTTAATTCAAGGATATTTATTACTACAAATTTAGCGGCAGCAGCAGCAGCTACTACAACTATGATAATTACATGGCTTAGATATAAAAAGCCAGATGTTAGTATGACTTTAAATGGTGTTTTGGCAGGACTTGTTGCAATAACAGCAGGATGTCATGTAGTAACACCTGGAGCAGCTACTATTATAGGTATCATTGCAGGATTTGTTGTGGTATTTGGAATAGAATTTATAGATAAAGTTTTAAGAATTGATGATCCTGTAGGTGCTATTGGGGTTCATTGTTTATGTGGGGTAACAGGAACTTTAATGGTAGGATTATTTGCAAGTTATGGAGATAGTATTGGTTTATTTTATGGAGGTGGATTAAAACTTTTAGGAATTCAGATTTTAGGAATTTTATGTGTTGCAGCTTGGACAATAATAACTGCATTAATATTATTTAAGATAGTTAAAGCTACTGTTGGGTTAAGGGTTAATAAATCAGAAGAGCTAAGAGGCCTAGATTATGAGGAACATGGAATTGAAAATAGTTATGCTGATTTTCAAAGTACAGATATAAATATTTAATATGGGGGAATTATTAGTGGATATTATAAAGAAAATTGAGATAATAACAAGAAAAAGTAAGTTTGAAGAATTAAAAGCTGCTTTAAATAAAATTGGAGTTGGAGGTATGACAGTTTATCAAGTTTTAGGTTGTGGAACTCAAAGAGGGGATAAGCTGTATTATAGAGGCGTTCCTGTTGAACTTAAACTTATTCAAAAAGTTAAGGTCGAAATTATTGTATGTGAAATTCCAGTTGAAAAAGTAATAAATGTTGCCCAAAATGTCTTAAGAACTGGTGAAATTGGTGACGGTAAGATATTTGTTTATGATGTAGCTGATGTTATAAAGATTAGAACTGGGGAAAGAGGAAAAGCTGCTTTATCTAATGAATAAAAATAAGGATAATAAGTCATTGGTAAAATAATTTTTATTGATGGCTTGTTTTTAGATATTTTTATAAAATTTAAATAGTAACATTTTTATTAAATATAAGTTATAATCAAATTAATTAGCAGTTTACATAAATATATAATATTAGTTTAAATTATGTATAAGATTTTAATATCAGATGATATGTTATTAAGAACAATTACTTTATAAACAGATGAAGTTTCAATAATATAATAAAGAGTAAAGCTAGGAGTTGAGTAATTAATGGATTATGATGTTTTAATTCTAGGTGGTGGGATAATAGGCTGCGCTGTTGCTTATGAGTTATCAAAATATAATTTAAATATAGCAGTTATAGAAAAGGATTTTGATATAGCAGATGATATATCATTTTTTAATACGTCTATAGTTTATGATGGATGTGAATGTAAAGACAATTTGATAAGTGCACTAGAAGAAATGGGAAATTCAATGTTAGCTAATATAACAAAAAAATTAAATGTTTCTTTTAAAAGGTTACCTAATTTAACTATTGCAACAGATGAGAAATCCTTAAAGATAGTTGAAGAAAGATATCAAAGGGCAGTTGATAGGGCATTAACTGGAATTAGACTTATAGATGGTGATGAAGCTAGAAAAATAAATCCTAGATTAGGAAATAATGTTATAAAGGCTCTTTATTCAGAGAATACTGCTGTTATAAGACCTTATGATTTAGCTATAGCTTACGGAGAAATTGCATATGATAATGGAGTAGCTTTTAGATTAGAAGAAATTGTTACAAATATTCAAAGTTTATCAAATGGTTTTTGGGTAACAACAAATAAAAATAAGTTTAAATGTAAGTTTGTAGTCAATACTATTCCAAGTGAGAAATATTTAATAGATGATGTAAAGGAGAAAGATAATTCGGGGCTTAATTTAAAAACTTATTATGTAGTTTTAAATAATTTAAAAAATATAGATAGAAATTCTATTATATCTAAGATAGAAGATGCGGACAATTCTATTGTTTTTATGCCAAGTTCCTGTAGTGAGCTTATAATAGGAGTAAATTCAGGAATAGAGTTAAGTAAAAAAGAAGTCATTGATAAAATAAAAAGTATAATTCTGGATTTAAAAAGGAAGGATGTAAAAGATATCTTTTATGATAATAATCATAAAGATATAATGATAATAGATGATAGTGATGTAAATAAAGGTTATATTAAAGTTACAGGAAAATATTATGGGGAAGTTACAATATCACCTGCAATAGCAACTATAATAAGTGAAACTATAGTTGAGGATTTAAAATGTGGAGAAAATAAAAGCTTTGTTGATAAGAGAAGGGAATTCTATAGGTTTCGTGATTTATCAATGGAGGAGAGAAATGAACTTATAAGATTAGATAAAAGATATGGAAAGATGATATGTATATGTAATCAAATATCTGAAGGGGAAATAGTAGATTCTATAAGAAGACCTCTAGGGGCAAGAACTGTAGAAGGTATTAAAAGAAGAACAGCAGCAACATTTGGAAATTGTAATGGTGCATATTGTATAAGTAGTATTATAGATATACTAGCTAGGGAGTTAGATAGAAAGCCTACAGAAATAGTTGAGGACTCAAAAAATTCTCATGTATTAACCTGTAGAATAAAAGAATTTGATGATATTTAATAATTATCTATAGAGGGGAATGAATATTAATGGAAGAAGAACTTTTTACTAGTGTAGTTAGACTTAGAGGGTCTAAGTTTCATAATGTAGTCTCTGTAAAAAGTAGCAAACCTGTACCAGCGGAGCAATGGATTGAATTTTCTAAAATACTTAGTAGACTTTATGTTGGAGTTCCAACAAAAATAGGTACTATAGTTTGTAGAAATATATTAAATACAGGAATTGATATAATTTGTACTAAAAATATTGATAAATAATAAATTGAAAAGTTATCAATATTATATTTAATTTTGATTTTAAGAAATAAATTAATAAATATTTATAAGATTTAAAAAAAATCTAGTGAAAATAGACTAGATTTTTTTGTTTTTTGAAATAAAAGTTAAGAAAAGACTTTAATATATTACAAAAATTTAATTGTAATCCATAATAATACATAGAAATGAATTAAAAAATGCAAGAAATAAATTCAATTATTCATTATTAAATAAAAGGAAAATTTTAACATTATAATTTATCAATTAATGAATGTTAATCTTTAATAATTGTTAAACAAAAAAGTTAAATGATATATGTTTTATAAAAATTATTTTAGAAATGAATTTCTATTGTAAAGCTATTAGTTAAGTGTTAATCTGTATTCGACGAAAGAAAGAATGAAAAATTAGGAGATGGTTATTATGACAAGATTCACAACAGTAAATTCAGACACATTTTTAATGGTAGAATCATTAAATAAAAAGAATGAGAAGACAAATAAAAAGGCATCATTATTATCACAATTATTTACATCATTACATAAGAAATAGTTTAGCTTTCAGATATAATTTGAATAATTTAATTAAGTGGTTTTAAAACTAAAATATATGGGTATAATTATAGAGAGAAAAAAATAATATAATAATTGATTAAATTCTTGACATTATATTGCAATAGATTTACTATATTATTAGTAAAATAAATATTAACCTTTGAGCAGGCTAGTAATGTTTGTTGGTATTTTAGAGAATCAGTGGTTGGTGTAAACTGATATACTATAATCATGAATCCACCTGTGAGGGACTGTGATGAGCAGTACGGATTTTACCGTTATAAGTTTTGAGCGGATAGATTTTAAAATCTATCAATTAGGGTGGCAACGCGGAGTTTTTCGTCCCTTTATTTAAGGGAATAGGAAGACTCTTTTTGTTTTATCTAAAAATAATAACTATATATAAAATATATTAAATAAGAATCAGTGAAAGGAAGAATAAAAGATGCTAGATTTAAAAAGAATTAGAAACAATCCAGAAGAAATAAAAGCATTACTATCAAACAGAGGAGAAGATTTTGATGTAACATGTATAGATGAAGTTGTTGCGCTAGATGAACAAAGAAGAGCTATACTTGTAGATGTTGAAGCTTTGAAGAGCAAAAGAAATCAAGTATCTGCTGAAATTCCAAAGAGAAAAAAGGCTGGGGAAGATGTAACTTCTGTAATGGCTGAAATGAGAGAAATCGGAGATAAAATAAAGGAAGATGATGCTAAAGTATCTGAAATAGATGAAAAAATAAATTATATAATGCTTAGAACTCCTAATATTCCAAATCCACAAGTTCCAGAAGGGGAAACTGATGAAGACAATGTAGAAATAAAGGTTTGGGGAGATAAAACACAATTTGATTTTGAACCAAAAGCGCATTGGGATTTAGGAACAGAGTTAGATATATTAGATTTTGAAAGAGCAGGAAAAGCTACAGGATCAAGATTTACTTTTTATAAAGGCGCAGGAGCTAGATTAGAAAGAGCTATAATTAATTATTTTCTAGATAAACATGTCTTTGAAAATGGATATACAGAAATATTACCTCCTTATATGGTTAATAGGGATAGTATGGTTGGAACAGGACAATTACCTAAATTTGAAGAAGATGCGTTTAAGGTTGAAAATAATGGATTTTTCTTAATTCCAACTGCTGAAGTCCCTGTAACTAATCTTTATAGAAATGAAATATTAAGTGGAGATAGTCTTCCAATAAAACATGTTGCATTTAGTGCTTGTTTTAGAGCAGAAGCAGGTTCAGCTGGAAGAGATACAAGAGGTCTTATAAGACAACATCAATTTCATAAAGTTGAGCTTGTTAAGTTTTGTAAACCAGAAGATAGTTACAATGAATTAGATAAACTTGTTGTAGATGCAGAATCAGTTCTTCAAGGACTTGGAATACCTTATAGAATAGTTAGAATATGCAAAGGAGATTTAGGGTTTACTGCTGCATTAAAATATGACATAGAGGTTTGGATGCCAAGTTATAATAGATATGTTGAAATTTCAAGTTGTTCAAACTTTGAGGATTTCCAAGCTAGAAGAGCTAATATAAAATATAGAGAAACTCCAAAGGATAAACCACAATTTGTTCACACAATAAATGGTTCAGGTGTTGCAATTGGTAGAACAGTAGCTGCAATACTAGAAAATTATCAACAAGCAGATGGAAGTGTTAAGATTCCTGAAGTGTTAAAGCCATTTATGAGATGTGATGAAATAAAATAAGTAAAAATATATAATTATATTCTTAAATATAAATAAAAAAAATAAATATTTTTAAGAACTTCTTTTTTAATTTATTTAAATCAGATATTTGAGGAGGGAACAAAAATGTAGAGATATAATTATAAAGTAAATGAGAAAAAAATATTGGAATATAAAGTAAATAATTATGCTTTTTATATTGAATAAATCAATTATATATGATATTTTAAATAAGGATGGTATCTTAGGAACCATACTATTATTTATTGTAATTATATTTGAATTTAAACGCTCATACTTATGATGAGATGAGACGAGATAGTATCATCACGCTCTAATTTTTTTTGGAGGTGATACTTATGAAAATAGGTTTTATTGGAGCAGGAAAAGTAGGTTTTTCTTTGGGTAAATACCTTGTAGAAAACAGTACAACTGTATCTGGATATTATAGTAAAAATGAAAACTCATCTAAAGAAGCATCAAAGTTTACTAATACAAAACAATTTCTTAATTTAAAAGATTTAGTTGATGAGAGTGATGCTATTTTTATAACCACGCAAGATACCTTTATAGCTTCTGTTTGGGAGCAGTTAAAAGATTTAAATATAGAGGGTAAAATTATTTGTCATTGTAGTGGTTCATTATCTTCAAGTATATTTTCAAATATAGATAAGTATGGTGCTTATGGCTATTCAATTCATCCTTTATTTGCAATCTCAGATAAATATAATTCTTACAAAATATTAAATGAAGCTTTTATAGCTATTGAAGGACATGAAAAATATTTAAATGACTTTGAAATACTTTTTAAAAGCTTAGGAAATAGTGTTCAAGTAATATCTAAAGAAAATAAAATGTTATATCATGCAGCAGCAGTAACTTCTAGTAACTTAGTGTTAGGGCTCATAAAAGATGGTATAGATTATTTAACTAAATGTGGGTTTAGTGAAGAATCTGCTATGGAAGCGCTGTATCCCCTTATATCATTTAATATAAGTAATGCAAAGACTCAAGGAGTTATTAAAAGTTTAACAGGTCCTGTGGAAAGAGGAGATTTATCCACAATAAAGGGGCATTTATCTGTGATTAATTCTGATAATATTGAGTCTTATAAAATGTTATCAAAAAAGGTATTAAAAATTGCAAAGATAAAAAATAAGGATAGAGATTATAAAAATATTGAGGATTATTTGGAGGAATAAACTATGAAAAAGACAATACTTGACTTTAAAAAGGCTAAAGAAAATAATGAAAGAATATCAATGCTTACAGCTTATGACTACTCATCAGCTAGACTTATAGATGAAGCCGGTATAGATGCCATATTAATTGGAGATTCTTTAGGAATGGTTTCTCTAGGATATAAAGATACTTTATCAGTAACTATGGAAGATATGATTCATCACACAAAAGCAGTTGCAAGAGGAACTAAAAATGCTTTAGTTGTTGCAGACTTACCTTTTATGTCATATCAAACATCAGTCTATGATGCTGTATACAATGCAGGAAGACTTATGAAAGAGGGAAGAGCTCACGCTGTTAAATTAGAAGGTGGAGTTGATATGTGTGATAGAATAGAAGCAATAGTAAAATCATCAATTCCTGTTATGGCTCATATAGGCTTAACACCTCAATCAGTAAATGCTTTAGGTGGATTTAAGGTTCAAGGAAAAGATGAGAAGGCAGCAAAGGCACTTATTGAAGCTGCTAAAGCAGTAGAAAAAGCTGGAGCATTTGCAGTAGTTTTAGAATGTGTACCTGCTAAACTTGCAGCAATAGTTACAAAGGAATTAAGTATACCTACAATAGGAATTGGTGCTGGTGCAGAATGTGATGGACAAGTTTTAGTTTACCAAGATATGATAGGTATGTTCAGTGGATTTACTCCTAAATTTGTTAAGAAATATGCTAATATAGGGGATATGATGAAAGAAGCTTTTGAAGAGTATAATAAAGAAGTAAAAAATGGTTCTTTCCCAAGCCAAGAACATACTTTTAAAATAAGTGAAGATGTTATAGAAAAACTATATTAATAAAAAATAGGAGAGGCTTAAAATGAAAGTTGTAAAAACTATACAAGAAGTAAGAGATGCAGTTAAAGAATGGAAGGCTCAAGGGCTAAGTGTTGGATTTGTACCAACTATGGGATATTTACATGAGGGACATGAAAGTTTAATAAATAAAGCTGTTGAAGGCAATGATAGAGTTGTTGTTAGTATATTTGTAAACCCTATGCAATTTGGCCCAACAGAGGATTTAGATAAATATCCAAGAGATTTAGAAAGAGATTCTAAGCTTTGTGAAAGAGCAGGAGCTAACTTAATATTCCACCCTGAGAAAGAAGAAATGTATTTTGATGATTTTTCTTCATATGTTGATATAAATGGATTAAGTGATGAGTTATGTGGAAAGAGTAGACCAGTTCATTTTAGAGGTGTTTGCACAGTTGTAACTAAATTATTTAATATAGTTAGCCCAGATAGAGCATACTTTGGAGAAAAAGATGCACAACAATTAGCTATTATAAGAAGATTTGTTAGAGACTTAAACATTGATGTAGAAATAATAGGATGCCCTATTATAAGAGAAGAGGATGGACTTGCAAAGAGCTCTAGAAATACTTATCTTTCAAAGGAAGAAAGACAAGCCGCTTTAATTTTAAGCCAATCATTAAATCTAGCTAAAGATGCTATAAATAGTGGAGAGAGAGATTCTAAAGCAGTTATAGATTTAATTTCAAAAAATATTAAAAAAGAGCCTTTAGCTAAAATAGATTATGTGGAAGTTGTTGATTCTTTATCAATGGCCGCTGTTGAAAAAATAGAAAAATCAGTTTTAGTTGCTATTGCAGTTTATATAGGAAAAACAAGACTTATAGATAATTTTACATTTAACATGTAGGATTTTATGAGTATAATAGTTATAGTTAAATAAATAGAAGAAATATTTAAGTGTTTATCGATTTTATAAGAGTTTATTAGATAATAATTCTAAAGCTAACTTAACTAAAATCAATAGTATACTTAAAATATAGTATTAACTAGATACGATAAAGGAGAAATATATATGCAATTAACAATGTTAAAAGGAAAAATTCACAGAGCTACAGTTGTACAAGCTGAGCTTGATTATGTAGGAAGTATAACTGTTGATGAAGATTTATTAGATGCATCAGGAATATTAGAATATGAAAAAGTTCAAATAGTTGATGTTAATAATGGAAATAGATTTGAAACATATACAATAGCAGGTGAAAGAGGATCAGGAATGATTTGCTTAAATGGAGCAGCTGCTAGATGTGTTTCAACAGGAGATAAAGTTATCATAATGTGCTATTGTGAAATGGATAGAAATGAAGCAAAAGAACATAAACCAAGTGTAGTTTTTGTTGATGATGAAAACAAGATAAAGAGAGTAACTAACTATGAAAAACATGGTTTACTTTCAGATAAAATGTTAGAAGATTAATATATTATTTAAGCTATGTTTTAAGAATTATTGATTTTAAAGGTTAAAAGAAATTCATTACTAATCTTAGCGTAGAGAATGAATTTATTAGAAGTGATTAAATTTGAAAGTGATTTTTAATTATATTCTTACAAGAATTAATAAGACATTAAAACATAGCTATTTCTATGATTAAATGTAGTATTTAAAGCTTTTAAATGAAATTTTAAAAAACATATTGACATAAGTTTCTCAAGTTGGTATAATAACTTTTGTAATAACGCGGAGAGATGGTCGAGTTGGTTTAAGGCACCGGTCTTGAAAACCGGCGTGCGTGTGAGCGTACCGTGGGTTCGAATCCCACTCTCTCCGCCATTTTTTTTACAAAAAAATAAAATGGTACAATATGGAGAATTACTCAAGTGGCTGAAGAGGCGCCCCTGCTAAGGGCGTAGGTCGGGCAACTGGCGCCCGGGTTCAAATCCCGGATTCTCCGCCAAGCATCTAATGGTTTTATTAGATGCTTTTTTATTAGAAACATATAAATTAAGAATAAAATTTAGGTAAGTAATAATTTACATATGTATTTAGAAACAGGTAAATAGATTAAGAACTATTTAATAATAACTATGGAACTGATACCATAAAAGTTATTGAAAAATATAGGATAAATATGTATACTTAAATTAAGGAGTAATACAAATAACAAAATGAGAGGAGTTTAATATGGTTAAGAATAATAAAAATAGTATAAGCAAAAAAGAAAACGTTTCTAATAAATATAATGAGACTACATCAACTGATATAAAAAGAAGAAGTAAATTTTCTAAAGAATATAAACTTGGTTTATATTTAGCTATTGGTAGTATTGGGGCAGCATATGTATGGCCTATTCTAGGATTTTTACTTAGTATTTTTGGATATGTTAATTCAATGCGTGCAATGAAAACTTATAAAGAAAATAAGATACCTCTTATATTAAATATAATAGCATTTATTTTTGGTGGATTTTTGCTATTTATAACAAAAATCAATAACATAGGTATATAGATTAAAATATTTTAAGGTAAATGAATAAATTTTTCTGTAGTGGTTAGAATAAGTTCTATAGTTTTAATTATATATAATTTCTAAAATTTATAAAAGTTTTTTAAAAATTATATTGACATAGGTTTACAAAGGTGATACAATATTTTTTGTAATGACACGGAGAGATGGTCGAGTTGGTTTAAGGCACCGGTCTTGAAAACCGGCGTGCGTGTGAGCGTACCGTGGGTTCGAATCCCACTCTCTCCGCCATTTATAAATTAATATTTATAAAATTTAGAGGGCATGGAGAATTACTCAAGTGGCTGAAGAGGCGCCCCTGCTAAGGGCGTAGGTCGGGCAACTGGCGCCCGGGTTCAAATCCCGGATTCTCCGCCAAAGTACCTAGTAAAATTACTAGGTATTTTTTGTTGTCTAAAATTAATTACTTTTATAAATAATAATATAATAAAAGTTAGTTTATTGTTTAAATTAGAGAATAATATCTTTTAGATATATTTATAAGTTATTCTAAAAAACTATTCTTAGATAAGATAATCTTATTCGTTAATATCCTAGTTTATAAAGTACATTTAAAAAGTCTAAAAAATTATCAACAGATTTTCTTAAAATTTAGTTAAATCTGTGGATTATTATCTTTTTTGTCTTCATTTAAAACCTTTTCTAATAAATTTTTCATAGACTTATCCACAAAAATCTTTAAAATTAAGAAAATTATCAACAAAATTGTTAACAGTATTAATATTCCATATAAAAAATCCATAAAAAATCCTCCTATTCTTATAGAAATATTATACACTAAAGAATTTAATTTACAAAAACAAAATAAATTTATATAAAATTTTTTATTATGAGGCTAAAATATAATTAGGAAATAAATTTGCGTAACACTTATATTTTAAATTAATATAAATTAAGGTTTATGTAGGTTTTTAATATTGGTAATAATATAATTTTAATTTTCAATTATATAGATTATTTTTAAGAGTTAGGAGATATATTAATGGCTTTAAGAATTATATATGGTAGAGCAGGTACTGGTAAAAGTAAATTTTGCATTGATCAGATAAAAAAGAAAATTGAAAATAGGAATAATAATAAATTAGTTCTAATAGTTCCTGAACAATTCACTTTTCAGACTGAAAATAAGATCTTAGAGGAAATTGGTGAGAGATATGTTTTAAAGGCTGAAGTTTTAAGCTTTAAAAGACTTGCTTATAAGGTTTTTAACAGTTGTGGAGGAAGTACTAAAAGTATTATGAGCGATGCTGGAGTAAGCATGCTTATTTATAAGATTTTAGATGAATTAGAAAGTGATATGACTATTTTTGCGACTGCTTCTAAAAAGCAAGGATTTATAGATATTGTATCTAAAACCATAACTGAATTTAAAAAATACAATATAAATAGAGAAGGGATAGAAGAGGTTTTAAATGCTATAGATGATGAGGAGTTATATAATAAGTTGAAAGATTTAATCCTTTTGTTTGATTCTTTTAATGAAAGGCTTCACAGGGGGCATATAGATGGAGAAGATAGGCTAACATTATTAGATGAAAAATTAGATGAATGTTCAATTTACGATGGAGCAGAGATTTGGATTGATGAATTTACAACTTTTACTCCTATTCAATTAAACATAATAACTAAGCTTTTAAAGAGGGCTAAAACTGTTAATATAACACTACCTATGGATAATGTAAGTTTCAAAAAGAATAATAATGATTTATTTAGCTCAATAAGAAATACGGAAAGAAGGCTTCTAAAGGCTTTAGAAGAAAATAATATTAAATTTAATGGATATATAGATTTAAATAAAGATGTCCCATATAGATTTAAAAATAGGGAAGAGTTAGAAATAATAGAGAAAAATCTATATGCTTATCCCTTTAAAAGCTACTATGGTAATAATGAGAGGGTAAGGCTTTATAAAGCTAATAATAGTTATGATGAAATGGAGTTTATAGCAAAGGACATATTAAGACTTGTTAGAGATAAAAGTTATAGATTTAAGGATATATCAATAGTTTGTAGACAAATAAACTCCTATGAAAAGATAAGTTCTGCAATTTTTGAGGAATATGATATCCCTTACTATATAGATAAAAAGATGGATGTAGCTAGTAATCCACTTATAGTTTTGTTAAATTCAGCAGTAGATATTATAACTAAAAACTGGAGATATGAAAGTGTATTTAGATATTTAAAAAGTGGATTAACACAGATAAGTACAGATGATATAGATAAGCTTGAAAATTACGTTTTAGGTAATGGAATAAGGGGAAAGAAGTGGCAGAAAGAAAAGTGGGATTATATATCTAATGTTATATTTAAGCAAAGTGAGATATCAGAGGAAGAACAAGAGAAATTAGATGAGATAAATAATATTAAGGATAAGGTTAGAGGACCACTTAATAAATTTTATGAGAGAAGTAAAGGAACTAAAAGTTTAAGAGAACATGCTATAGCTTTATATGAATTTTTAGAATGTGACTTAAAAGTTTTAGATAAAATTGATGAATTTATTAATTATTTTGAGGAAAATGAGTTACCTAAAAAAGCAAAGGAGTATTCTCAAGTTGTAGATATTTTAATTGAAGTTTTAGAGCAAATTGTTGATTTGCTAGGAAATGAGCAAATGGACTTACAAGAATTTATGAAAATATTGAATGTTGGACTTTCTAAATATGAAATGGGATTGATTCCTGTGGCTTTAGACCAAGTTACTATAGGTGATATTACAAGAATTAAAAGTAAGGGGGCAAAGGCTTTATATATAGTTGGTTTTAATGATGGAGTACTTCCTTCTAATAATAGTGAAGAAGGGATTTTATCAGATTTAGATAGATTAACTTTAAGGGAAAAAGGAATAGAACTAGCATCAGATACTAAAACAAAAGTTTTTGAAGAACAATTTTTAGTTTATACAGCACTTACTATTGCCCAGAATTATCTGGTTTTAACATATCCTTTAGCAGATTTTGAAGGGAAGTCTTTAAGGCCTTCTATAATAATTCATAGGATAAGAAAGATACTACCTAAGTTAAAAGAAGAAAGTGAGAGTTTTAAGTTAACATCTACGAAAGATAAATATTTTAAAGTTTCCGCAAAAATACCAACTTTTAATGAACTTATAAAAGCTGTAAGGGATGATTTTGATAATAAAAATATTGAATATTATTGGAAGAGTGTTTCTAAATGGTTTTTAGAAGATGAAGAAAGTAGGAAAAAATCAGATATTATATTTAAGGGATTAAATTACTCAAATTTAACTGGGAATATTTCAAGGGAAAAGATAAGAGAGCTTTATGAAGATAAAAGCGGAAGGTTAAATTTAAGTGTCTCTAGACTTGAAAAATATTCTGAATGTCCTTTTGGGTATTATGTTCAATATGGTTTAAAAGCTAAGGATAGAAAAATTTATGAACTTACGGCTCCAGACCTTGGAAGTTTTATGCATGAAATATTAGATAAATTTACTGAGGAGGTGAAGAATAGAAAGATTAAATGGAGTGATTTAAAGCAAGAACAATGCAAGGAAATCATAGAGGAATTAGTTAATAGAGAGATAAAAAATAATGAAAAGTCAATTTTAAATAGTTCAAAAAGATATAGTTATTTTACTGATAGATTTAAGAGAATACTTACAAAGTCAGTTACAATAATATCAGAACATATGAGAAGAAGTGAGTTTGAGGTATTTAAAAATGAATTTTCTTTTGGAGAGTATAAAGACTCCAACCCTATAAAATTAAAGTTACCTTCTGGAGAAGAGGTATTTTTAAAGGGGAGAATAGATAGAATAGATAGTTTAGATTTAGATGGGGACACTTACTTAAGAATAATAGACTATAAATCAGGAAATAAAAAGTTTAATTTGAATAAGTTTTATAATGGACTTCAAATTCAACTTCTAGTTTATTTAGATGCCCTTATTAAAAACTCTAAAGAGATAATTAAAAATCAGGCTTATCCAGGGGCTATTTTTTACTTTAAGTTAGACGATCCAATAATTAAATCAGATAATGATTTAAGTTTAGATGAAATAAATAACAAAATTTTAAAAGAACTTAAAATGGATGGCTTGCTTCTTAGAGATATAAAGGTAGTTAAAGCCATGGATAATGGGCTAGAGAGTGGATACTCTATGATAATTCCTGCAAATATTACAAAGAGTGATGATTTAGGAAAAAATTCTTCAATGATTTCTATGAAGCAGTTTGATATTTTAAGGGAGTATGTAAATGAAAAAATATTAGAAATTTGTGATGAAATGATAAATGGAAATATTGATATAAAACCATGTAAAGATAACGAGTTAGAAGTTTGTGAATATTGCAATTACTCACACATATGCCAATTTGATGTTAGTTTAGAGAATAACAAATATAATATCATTAAAAATTTAAATGCAGAAAAGATTTGGAAAAGTATGAGTGAGAAAACAGGAATAGATTTAGGTGGTGAAGAAGATGGCAACTAAATGGACTAAAGAGCAATTAGAAGCAATAGAAACAAGGGGACATAATCTTTTAGTAGCAGCAGCTGCAGGTTCAGGAAAAACAGCAGTATTAGTTGAAAGAATAATAAGAATAATAACTGACGATAAAAATCCTACTGATATAGATAAGCTATTAGTTGTAACATTTACAAATGCAGCTGCATCTGAAATGAGGGAGAGAATTGGAGATGCAATCTCTAAAAGACTAGAGGAAACTCCAGATTCTAAAGTTCTTCAAAGACAGTTAGCCCTTTTGAATAAATCAAATATAACAACTATTCATTCCTTTTGTTTAGATGTTATAAAAAATAATTTTCATCTTATAGACTTAGATCCTGGATTTAGAATTGGTGATGATACTGAGTGTAATCTTATAAAGCAAGATGTATTAGTTGAACTATTTGATTCTAAATATGATGGGGAAGATAGAGGTTTTTTAAATCTTATAGAAGCTTATTGTTCTAACCGTGATGATGATAAGTTAAAAAGTATTATTTTAAAGCTTTATAACTTTTCAATGAGCGGGCCATGGCCAGAAAAATGGCTTAGGGAAAAAGCTCATGATTTTAAGTTAGATTCTTTAGAGGATTTAGAAAAAACATCTTGGTATAAAGTTTTAAAGGAAAGTCTTTATTTAGAGTTTAATAATGCTAAAGAAAGCTTAGAAGAAGCCATAGAAATATGTGATGGAGATAGTGATTTAGCTCCATATTTAATAACCTTAGAACCAGAATTAAATAGAATAATAAATATAATTAATTCTTTAGATTTAGGTTTAGATAAGATATATGAGGCTGTATCTTATATTAAGTTTGATAGAATAACAGCACCTAAAAAAGGTATTGGGGATAAAATAGATAGAGAAAAAATCAAAGATTTAAGAGATAGTGCTAAGGATAAAGTAAACAATATAAAAAAGGATATATTTTCAGTACCATTAGATGAAGCAATAGATGGAATTAAGAAAATGTATCCTATAATAAACTCTTTAACAGAACTTGTAATAGAGTTTTCAAATAGGTATAGTGAAAAAAAGAGGGAAAAAGCTATTTTAGATTTTAATGATTTAGAGCATTTATGTTTAAAGATTTTAATTAGTTATAGTGATATCGGAGAAATAAAACCTTCTTTAGTAGCCGAAAAGTTTAGAGAAAAGTTTGATGAAGTTTTAGTTGATGAATATCAAGATTCTAATAATGTTCAAGAAACTATAATAAACCTGGTTTCAAGAAAAGCGTTAGATAACCCTAATGTATTTATGGTTGGAGATGTAAAGCAAAGTATCTATCGTTTTAGACAAGCAAAACCAGAACTTTTTTTAGAAAAATATAACTCTTATTCAATGGATGATAAAGATAAGAATAAAAAAATAATGCTTTACAAAAATTTTAGAAGTAGAAGAGAGGTTATAGATGGAGTAAACTTTATTTTTAGATCCATTATGAGTGAAATTGTAGGTGAACTTGATTATAGTGATGAAGAAGCATTAAATTTAGGTGCAAATTATGAAAGTATAAATGAAGAAAATATATTTATGAGGGAAGAAAATATAGATATAGGTAAGATAAGAGCGGCCGGAGAGATAGAACTTCATATTTTAGATAAATCAGGTGATTTTGAAGAAGAGGAAGAAGATAAGAATGATAAAAATACAGGTAAAGAAGAAGAATTAAAGGAAGAGGAAGAAGATTTAACTGCTGTTGCTATTGAAGCTAGGATTATAGAAAAAAGAATAAAAGAACTTATAAATCCTAGTGATGGTAGTACTTTTATGGTTTTTGATAAAGACTTAAATAAATATAGAAAAATAACATATAAGGATATAGTTATTCTTTTAAGGGCTACAAAAAATTGGGCAGATACTATTGTTGAAGAACTTAGCTTTGGTGGAATTCCGGCCTATGCTGATGCAGGAAGTGGATATTTTCAAACTGTAGAAATAAGAACTATAATGTCTCTTCTTCATATAATAGATAATCCAATGCAAGATATCTATGCAATAGCATCTATGAGAAGTCCAATATTTGCATTTACTTCAGAAGAGTTAGCAGATATTAGACTTTTAAATAGTGAAAACTATTTTTATTTAAATGTAAAAGATATTGCAAAGGGCATTTATGATGTTAATATAAGTAAGGAATTAAAAGAAAAATGTTCATATTTTATTGAAAAAATTAATCTTTGGAGAAGAAAATCTTTGTATACACCAATTGATGAATTTATATGGTATCTTTATTCTGATACATCCTATTATGGATATGTAGGCGCTATGGTAAATGGTGTTCAGCGTCAAGCAAACCTTAGAATACTCTTTCAAAGGGCAAAGCAATATGAGCAAACTAGCTTTAAGGGGTTATTTAACTTTATAAACTTTATAAACAGACTTAAGAAATCTTCTGGGGACTTAGGAACAGCTAAGATTTTAGGAGAAAATGAAGATGTTGTTAGAATAATGAGTATTCATAAGAGTAAAGGGTTAGAATTTCCAGTTGTATTTTTAAGTGGCTGTGGGAAACAATTTAATCTTATGGATTCTAAAGATAGCTTGTTATTTCACGAGGAACTTGGAATTGGTGCAGATTGTATAGATATAGAAAAGAGAATAAGATATAAAACTCTTCAAAAATATGCTATAAAGAAAAAGTTTGAATTAGAAACCCTTTCAGAGGAAATGAGGATTTTATACGTTGCATTAACAAGGGCAAAGGAAAAACTTATAATAACAGGAGCCTCAACTAATCTAAATAAGGATATGGAAGCTTGCTATAAAGCAGGGATTAGTGGAGAAAATAGAGTTTTGCCTAGCGAGGTTTTAAAACAAAGAAGTTATTTAAAATGGATTATGACAGCCCTAGTTAAACATAAGGATGGAGAAGTTTTAAGAAATAATAAAAATGAGAGTATAAATATAAAAGATTTATCTACATGGAAAATAAATTTCTATAAGAAAAGTGAGTTAATTGTGGATAATGTAGATAAATCCGTTGATAAAAAAGAGAATAATTTATTATTTTTAAATGATGAAGATTTTAAAATAGACGAAGAAGTAAAAAGAAGATTAGATTTTAAATATAAGTACAATGAGGTTTGCACAATGCCATCAAATATATCAGTATCAGATATAAAAAAGGCAGAGGAAGAGCTGTTTAGTTCTGAGGCAGATAATCTTTTTAAAGAAGAAAAGATTAGAAGGAAACCTAAGTTTATAACAGAAGAAAAAGGGTTATCTAAAGCTGAAAAAGGAACTGCTATGCACTTTGTGATGCAAAAGATAGATTTAGATAAAGTAAATTCAGTAAATGAAATAAAAGAGCAAGTTAAAGTTATGTTTGAAAAAGAACTTATAACAGAGGATGAAGAAAAGGCTATAAATTTATTTAAAATACAAAAATTTTTTAAGAGTAATTTAGGACAAAGAATGCTAAAAGCGTATAAGGGAAATAGAGAGGTATACAGAGAACTTCCATTTATAACTGAAATACCTGTAAAAAGAATTAATAAAGAGTTAGAAGATAGGCTTTTTAACGATGAAAAGCTAAGACTTCAAGGAATAATAGATTGTTTCTTTGAAGAGGAAGATGGAGTAGTTTTATTGGATTATAAAACTGATTATGTTGAGCCTGGAAAAGAAGAAGAACTTTTAGATAGATATAAAGTGCAAATAGACTTGTATACAGAAACTTTAGAAAAAATAATAGGAAAAAAAATTAAAGAAAGATATTTATATCTTTTTGGAATAGATAAAGAAGTTAGATATAATGATTAACAGGTGTTTTAGTGATATTTATTAAGATATTTTATAAAGTTTATCTAATATCAAAGTTAAATGTATTATTTAAAAACAAGTTAATGGTACAGATTTTTAGGTGATAATTTATAAAAATATTTAAAATCAAGGATTTATCAGATGTTTTATTATTAATAGAAAATTAGAAAACCCTCTACTTTAAAATAGAGGGTTTTCTATATTACTTTTTTTAATAAACTTAAAGATTTATTTATCTAAGACATATCCATAGGCTCTAGTTACACCATTTTCCTCTTCAAGATAGACACCTTGAATTTCAGGTGCAAAGCCTGGGAATTTATTTATTCCTTCTTCTAATATTAAGAAGTATTTTTGAGCAATTTCATTCCATACTTCGCCGGGAACTACACAGAATACTCCAGGTGGATATGGAAGAGCACCTTGAAGTGCAATTTCTCCAACTATATCTGTAAGAGGAACAAGTTTAGCATTATTCCTTATAAGTTCTATATTAGCTTCACGTGGTAGCATTGCTTGTTTAGGAAATGATTTTTGTCTAAATAATTCTTTTTGATATTTTTTAGCATTATGATTTCTGTAAAAATCATGCATCTCTTGGCATAATTGTCTTATAGTATATCCTTCATAACGATATTTATATTTATCATAAAGTGTTGGTAAGACATCCTTAAGCGGTATATCATTTTTTATAAGTTCTTCAAACTTAACTAATTTATCTACAAGTTTAATCATTTTTTTTGTGGTTTCAGCAGGTGTTAATAAAAATAAAATGGAATTTAAATCATTTTTCTCAGGAATAATTCTATTCTCTCTTAAATAGTTAGCTAAAATAGTAGCTGGTATTCCAAAGTCTTCATATTCACCGGTTTTAGCGTCTATTCCTGGTGTTGTTAACATAAATTTGTTAGGGTCAATAAAGTATTGATTTTTTCCATAGCCTTCAAAGGAATGCCATGATTCTCCCGGATGGAATTTAAAGAATTCAATGCTATTTGCTATTTTCTCTGTATCATAATCAGCCCAATTTTTACCTGCTACAGTTAAAGGAATAAATGGCTTTAGTAATGAACATTTTTTAAAAACATCTTTTCTAGCTTCAATACCTATTTTTATACAGTCAGCCCATAGTCTCTTTCCAGCTTCTCCATCTTGAATTCTTGCATTAACATCAAGGGCTGCAAATAAAGGATAAAATGGGCTAGTTGATGCATTCATCATATAAGAGTTATTAAAACGCTTGTGATCTACATAACGTCTTTGTCCTTTAATATGACTATCTTTTTTATGGATTTGTGATGTTTGAGAAAAGCCAGCTTGTTGTTTATGAACTGATTGAGTTACAAGTATTCCAGGGTCATTTTTAGTTAAATATAAAAGTAGTGGAGAACAATCTCTCATTATAGGGATAAATTGCTCATATCCAACCCATGCTGAATCAAATAATATATAATCACAAAGGTGACCAATTCTATCAACAACTTGCCTAGCATTATATATTGTTCCATCATAAGTTCCAAGTTGAATTACTGCTAGTCTAAAAGGCCTATCTTCTTTAGCTCTTTTAGGGTCTATTTTTGCAATTTCTGCTCTTAAATATTCTTCATCAAAACAATGATCATCAATTCCACCTATAAAACCAAAAGGATTACGAGAAGTCTCTAGGTATACAGGAATTCCACCTGATTGAATTAAAGCTGATATGTAAACAGATTTATGATTGTTTCTATCAAATAAAACCAAATCATTAGGAGCAACTACTGCATTTACAGCAACAGCGTTAGATGTACTAGTACCGTTCATTACAAAGTAAGTTTTATCAGCATTATAAACTTTAGCGGCATGAGTTTCAGCATCTACTGCAGGGCCTTCATGGATTAATAAATCCCCTAAATCAACGTCGGCGTTACAAATATCTGATTTAAAAATATTTTCACCATAAAAATCATAAAGGGCTCTTCCAGCAGGGTGTTTTTTAAAGTATTGTCCACCTTGGTGACCAGGGCAATCAAATTGCAGATTTCCCCTTTTAGCGTAATCATTTAATTTCTTAAAAAATGGAGGTAGCATTGTGTCTTCATATTCTTTAGCAAGGCATTCAATTTCATTGCTATAGTCTTTTACATTAATATGAGAACCTTTTATTACGTGGTTAACTTTATTTTTAAATTTATCTTCAAGGCTATCTATATTCTCTAAAATAACAAATATAGGAATACCAAATTTAGTATCATAAATATTATCAATTAAGTTTAAGTTGCAGTCTGTTAATACAGCAGCACAAACTTCTGTATAATCAGTATTATCAGATAAAACTAATTCTCTATTAGTTTTAAAATACTTTTTTGATTGGGGCGTATAAATAATTCTTAAATTGTCCATAAAAATCTCCTTAAAACATATAGAATTTAAAAATACAATATTTTAATGTTATAGCTTTAGACTAAATCTTGCAATAGTTATTTAAAAAAGTATTTTAATTTATATTTGTATATATTATTGAGTAAACTAGTTATTAATATGTTAAAAGGTGATAAAATATAAGTAACAATAATATAGGGAGGGGTTATTTTATGAAGAATTTATCATTAACTGAAGAATATGCTTTATGTATCTTAAATGAAAAGGAAAGTAAGTCGGTACTTTGCTCTAATGAATACGCTGTTTGTATTATAGCTACATCTATATGGGAGCTTATTGCATATAAGACTATAAAATTAACTGAGGATAAAAATCTTGTAGTTAATGTAAACTTTAATGGCGTAAAGGGATATCTTAAATATATTTATGATGATATTGCATTAAAGGAATCTATAAAGGTTAATGAGTTTGTTGAGAATTATATTTTTAATGGACCAAATAGTAATTTAAAAAATATAGTAAACAGTTTAGTTGAAGATCTTATAAAAAATAATTCTATTAAAATTGAGAAAAAGGAAGGGTTATTCAAGGAAAAATCAGTTTACATAGGCAATGAAATCGTTATTAATAGTATAATAAAAAAGATAAGAGAGGATGTATTAGAAAATAAAAATACTAGAGTTGAAACAATGATTCTAGCGACAATGCTTTTTTGGAGTAAAGCATATAAAGAGTATTTTTCTAAATATGAAGCTAAGCAAATAAAAGAAAAGGTTAAAGAAATAAGAGAAACTGAGGAGTACTTATTTATAAAAGAGGTTTTAGATGATATACAATCAATTCTGTTAACAATAGTAGTATCATCAAGTAATATGGCATAGAGTTAATAAGGCTGTAAAAAAGGCTTTACTGTAGTCTAATATATATTTCTAGTTACATATATATATTAGTGGTAATTGAATTTTTATACAGCCTTATTAAAAATAAAGTTAATTTTTATATATAGATAAATTTATTAAGATAAATATTATAAATTAATTAGTTCTATAAAATTTTGCAATTCTTATTAAATCATCAAAATTATTAAGTTTAGGTTCTTTTAAAACTTCGTCTAAAAGATTATTTAAAATTAACCCTATTTCTTTTCCAGGTTTTAAGTTTAACGTCTTAACTAAGGCATTTCCATTTATGGCTAAGTCTTTTATGGTTAAGGGTTCCTTTGAAATTATAATATCCTCTAGTTCTTTTTTTATCAGATTTATAGTATCTAAATTATCATTAGTTAATTTTAAAAATGATTTTTTTAGGTTAATTAAATCAAAAATCAATTCTTTAGAAACTTTATTAATTAATTTTTTTAGTTCATATCTATTTAAAGATAGTGGTGTATTAAATTCATATATTAGAATTAAAGTTTCTTTTATGGTTTTATTGTCGTAGTGTAAATCCTTTAGTATTTTTTCACACATTGATTTATCCTCTTTAAAATTAGAGAATATAAGAAAGAAAGAGGCTAATTTAGCAGATAGTTTATCTGATACTAAAGTTAAAAAGTTATAGTTATTTTTTAAAGTTTTATTATTTAAATTAAACTTTTTCTTAAGATTAGACATAAGCAATTTAACAAGACCTATATCATTTAACAAAGCTAAACCATTATCTCCATGAGGGCTTAGAAGTATTTTAGAAAATTCATCTCGAATTCTTTCCTTACTTATATTTTTCACAAGGTGAAAGTTTCTTTTTATAGAATTAAAGGTTACATCTTCTATTTCAAAGTTTAGCTGACAGCTAAATCTTATAGCTCTTAAGATTCTTAAAGCATCTTCATTAAATCTTTTATCAGGAACACCAACACATCTTATTATTCTACTCTTTAAATCTTTTTGTCCATTAAAAAAGTCTTTAAATCCAAACTTAGGGCTATAAGCTAAAGCATTTATAGTAAAATCTCGTCTAGCTAAATCCTCTTTAATATTAGTTACAAATTCAACATTTTCAGGTTTTCTGTTATCTAAATACTCTCCATCTATTCTATAGGTTGTAACTTCAAAAGGGTTGTTATTTATAAGAACAGTTATTGTGCCATGCTTAATCCCAGTTGGAATAGTTTTTTCAAAAAGAGATTCGGTTTCGTGTGGAAGTGCGTTAGTTGTTATATCATAGTCGTGGGGAACTTTACCAAGTAACCTATCACGAACGCAACCGCCAACTATAAAAGCTTCAAAGTTATTTTCATAAAATCTATTTAAAATAAAGTTAACATCATTAGGTAAGTTCAAAATAATTCCTCCTAAAAGTTTAATAAGTTATATTTATTCTTTATTATTCATTATTTAAATAAAAAAAATATAACTAAAATTAAAAGTATTTTTTAATTATATAAAAGTAATGTTATTATGATTTATTATAAACTTTCCAGAAAAATTTCACTATATACAGATTTTTTTAAATAAACTATAATATAAATTATTATTTAAAATTTAATATTGCAGTTTAAAGGTTGCATAGTTTTTGCATTAAAAAGGAAACAGGTTAAAGTCCTGTGCGGTCCCGCCGCCGTAAGATGGAGTATCTTTTTGTTATGCCACTAAAGATTTTCTTTGGGAAGGTAAAAAGATGCCATGAAATCAAGCCGGAATATTTGCCTTTAAACTTTACTAGTATGCTCTACGGTGTATAGGGATTTAGTGTCTTTACGTATATTTAAACTGTTAATTTTATTTTTAAAGTTCATTTTAATAGTTTGTATTTATTATGTTTTGATTCTATAAGCGTTATACTCTAAGGTATAGCGTTTTTTATTTTTAGTTTGATATAGTCTTAGTTTTCTAGTTAGTATACATATGTATACGTAGATTACTTCAAATAAATAGTGTATTTTAATATGGTGTTTATTTAAGGATGATTAAGAATCAATTAAATATTATTATATTAATTTTAAAATGAATAGTAATTTAAAGTATAACTAAATTTAAGAAGGTGATTTTTATCAAATCTTTAGAAAATATCATAAATGGTATAGAGCATATAGATTTTAAGGCTTATGAGAAAGCTAAAGATAGATTAGATTCTTTAGCAAAACCTCTTGGGAGTCTTGGAAAACTTGAAGATATAGCAAAGAAAATAGCAGGTATAACAGGAAGCGTTAATAATTCTATAAAGAATAAGAGAGTTATAATAATGTGTGCAGATAATGGAATTGTTGAGGAGGGGGTTTCATCATGCCCTCAATATGTTACAGCAAAACAGACACTAAACTTTAAAAAAGGAATAACTGGAGTTGGTGCTTTAGCATCTTTTTATAACTGCGATTTACTTGTTGTAGATGTTGGAGTTAATGCAGATATAAATAGCCCTAACGTGCTAAATAGAAAAATAAGAAAATCAACTAATAATATGTCTAAAACTTTTGCCATGACTTATGAAGAAGCTGTAAAAGCCATAAATATAGGAATTGAAATGGTTAAAAAATCAAAGGATGAAGGCTTTGATATACTAGGAGTTGGAGAAATGGGCATAGGCAACACTTCAACTAGTAGTGCTATAACATCGGTTTTAACGGGTTGTACAGTTGAAGAGGCAGTTGGAAAAGGTTCAGGACTTTTAGAAAAAGACTACATAAACAAGATAAATGTTATAAAAAGAGCCATAGAGATAAACAAGCCTAATAAGGAAAACCCAATAAATGTTTTAGCTAAGGTTGGTGGATTTGATATAGCAGCTATGGCAGGAGTTTTTTTAGGCAGTGCTTATTATAAAGTTCCTGTTGTAATAGATGGCTTTATATCAGCAGTAGCAGCTTTAGTAGCAGTTAGATTAAACCCACTTGTAAAGGAATATTTAATAACTTCACATATATCAAAGGAAATAGGTTATAAGATAATAATTGACGAACTTGGTCTTGAACCTATGTTAAATTTGGATATGAGACTTGGAGAGGGAAGTGGATGCCCTATAGCATTTTCAATAGTTGAAGCATCTTGTGCAGTTATAAATAATATGGCAACATTTAATGAGGCTGATATAAACAATGATTATATAGATGCTGTTAGAGATGAATCTTGCTATGTAGTTAAATAAAATAATAGGTGATTTTATGAAGTATTTAATTTTAGGTGGCAGTAAAAGTGGAAAATCAATGTATGGTCAGAATCTAGCTAGAGATATTTATGAAAAAGATAGAAATAATAAGGGAAAGTTATATTATATTGCAACAATGAGGCCTTTTGATGATGAAGATAAGGTAAGAATAGAAAACCATATAAAAGATAGAGTAGGCTATGGATTCTCTACTATAGAATGTGAAAGAGATATTGTAGATATTTTAGATAGTATAAACAAGAATGATGTAGTTTTAATAGATAGTATAACTTCTCTTTTAACTAATGAGATGTTTAATGGTAAGGAGTTTAATAAAAATGTGTACTCAAAAATAGCTAATGAGATATTAGAGATAGGAAGAAAAGCTAAAGATTTAATAGTTGTTTCAGATTATATATTTTCAAATAGCTTTTTATATGATGAGTATACAAATACCTTTTTAAAAGAATTATCTTATATAACAAGAATTTTAACTAAAGATATGGACTATGTCTTAGAATGCTCTTATGGAGATGTTCATTATCATAAGGGAAAAAGTAATATATAAAATTATTGAAGTTTTATTATGCTTTATTTTAAGTTATTGTTAACTTTAAGTAAGGTTAATAGATAAGTGTTATTTTGTAAGATAAAATAAAATTGTAATTATAAAGAGGATTTAGAATGAAAAATTATTTAAAAGGATTTTTAATGGCTATGGGGATGTTTACGTCTATTCCTATAAGGTATCATAATTGGGATGATGATGGAGCTAAACATATGCTATTTTTCTATCCTTTAGTTGGGTTTATTATAGGTGGGATTTGGTTTGGACTTTTTAAGGTTTTAATGCTTTTTAATTTACCTTTAATAATAGTAACAGCTATTTTAATGTTGTTTCCTTATTTTATAACTGGCTTTTTGCATTTAGATGGGTTTATGGACCTTTGTGATGCCATGTTATCTAGGCGTGATAAGGAAGAGAAGCTTAGAATACTTAAAGATTCTCACACAGGAGCTTTTGCAGTAATTTCTTTAGCATGTCTATTTGTTTTAACTTACTCAGGTGTAAGTGCTCTAATAAGTAAAGATGAGTTTACATTAGGTCTTATATTTATTCCTGCTATATCAAGAAGCTTTATGGCAATAATGATGTTTTTCAATAAGTCAATGGAGCAAAGTTCTTTAGTTAAATACTTTAAACAAAATGTAGGAAAAGTAGATAAGGTGTTATCTGTTATATTTTTGTGCATAATAATAGGTGTGTTTACAGTTTTATTTGGAATCTTTGGGCTTATAGCGTCTTTAGTTGTCTTATTAATAGTTTTTTATATGATGAGAAAAACTATAAAAGAGCTTGGTGGAATTTCAGGAGATATTGCAGGGTATGGTTTGGTTATATGCGAAACTTTACTTATATTAGCATTAGCTATTATATAATTATTGATTAAGGTTAAAAGATAAGGAGGAATTTTTATGATAGTTGTTTTTGGCGGAGCATATTGTGGAAAATTAAACTTTGTAAAAGAAAAATTTAATGTTTCAGAAAATGATATTTATTACTTTAAGGATGAAAAGTTAAACTTAGAAAAAAAGGCTTTAAGTGGACTTCATATTTTTGTTTTAGAATGTTTAGAAAAGGGATATAAACCTTTAGAAATGTTAAAAGAAAATGAGGAAAAATTAAAAGATAAAATAATCATTTGTGATGATATAAGCTCAGGTATTGTTCCTATGGAAGTAATGAATAGAAGATGGAGAGAGGAAACTGGTAAGTGTATGCAATACTTAATCTCGAAATCTGAAAGTACATATAGAGTTTTCTTTGGAATAGATACTAAGCTTAAATAAATATCTAGTATACTCTAAAATTATATGTATTTTAGATAGTTTACTTTATTATTTATTTTTAAGGTTAAAAGTATTTAAGATATATTAAGTATTAAAAAATAGGGGAGAGGATTATTTGAAGCTTTATCTTATAAGGCATGGAAAAACATACTGTAATGAGAAAAGATTATATTGTGGAAAAGAGGATATATCACTTAGTGAAAATGGGATTTTAAACTTAAGGGAATTAAGAAAAGAGTTTTACTATCCTTTAAGTGATTTGTACTTTACAAGTGGTGCAAAGCGTGCTAATGAAACTTTAGAGATTTTATTTCCCAAGATAAACTATGGACAAAGAGAAGAACTTTGGGAGTATGACTTTGGGGACTTTGAGCTTAAATCATATGATGAACTTAAAGAAAACAAAGATTATATAAAATGGATACTAGATAAAGAGGGTAGTATATCCTGTCCTAATGGTGAATCAAGGATAGATTTTAACAAAAGGATTAAAGAAGGGTTTATTAAATTTTTAAGAGATTTAGAAAAAAAGAAGGCTAAAGATATATGTTTAATTACTCACGGTGGAGTTATTGTATCTATTTTAAGTAAATTTTTAAAAGATAATAATAAAAATTTTTATGATTTACAGCCTTCTTGTGGACAAGGGTATGAACTTGAGATTAGTTTTTATGAGAAAGATATTGAGGTTATTATAAAAAATAAAATTCCAATGAAGAGGTAATTTTTATGATACAAATTATATTGGGGGTTATCGGAGATTTTATTGTAGGTGAACCAGAAAATCCAGTTCATCCTGTAAGAATAATTGGAGCTATTGCAAGGGAAGTTGAAAAGGTAAGTAGAAGAATTTTTAAAAGTCACTTGAAAATAGCAGGGGGAATAACTTGGTGTGCTGTTATTTTAATAACATGGGTTATAAGTTATTTTTTAGTTGTAGGGACTTATTTCTTAAACTTTTATTTTGGTATTTTAATATCAGCTGTTTTTGTTTACTTTTGTGTTTCTGCTAAGGGATTAAAGGTAGAAGGATTTAAGGTTTTAGAGTATTTAAGAGATGGGGATATAGAAGGGGCTAGAAAAAGGCTTTCTTATATAGTGGGAAGAGATACTGAAAATTTAGATGAAGAGGCAATTTTAAGGGCTGTTATAGAAACAATAGCTGAAAATATGTCAGACGGAGTTATTGCACCTCTTATATACATAGGCATTGGGGGGCCTGTTTTAGGCATTGTATACAAGGCTGTAAACACTATGGATTCTATGTTTGGTTATAAAAACGATAAATATAAAGATTTTGGATATTTTCCAGCAAAACTAGATGATGTATTTAACTTTATACCAGCTAGAATTACAGGGCTTTTAATAGTTTTAGCATCACGTATGTTAAAACTTGATTGGAAAGAAAGTTATAGGATTTATAAAAGGGATAGGTTAAACCATTCAAGCCCTAATAGTGCCCACCCAGAGGCTGCTATGGCTGGTGCTTTAGGTATTCAATTAGGTGGGACAAACTATTACTTTGGTAAAAAGGTAGTAAAACCAACTATTGGTGATGATTTAATGAGGATAAAGGTTAGTCACTTTGATACTTGCGTAAGGATTTTATATACAACTACAATTTTAGGAACAATTTTAAGTTTAATAATAAGATTTATAATACATCTATAAAAAATAGAAAGGGGGGATATTTATGGCTAAGCACGGTGGAAATGTAGAAGAAGTAGCAAGAAGACTTAAAATTTCTCCAAAGGATTTTATAGATTTTTCTGCTAATATAAATCCTTTAGGATTATCAAAAAAAGTTAAGAAAACTATAGAAGAAAATATATTAAAAATAGAAAAATACCCTGATATAACTTATCATGATTTAAAAAAAGCCATAGAGAATTTTGAAGGTGTATCTTATGAAAATATACTTTTAGGAAATGGTGCAGCAGAGGTTATATTTAATGTTATAAGAGGGCTAAAACCTAAAAAAGCCCTTGTAATGGCACCTACTTTTTCTGAATATGAAGAAGCCCTTAGAAGTGTGGATTGTAGCGTAGAACACTTTTATCTTAAAGAGGAAGATAATTTTTCTATAACAGAAAATATTTTAGAAAAAATAGATAATTCTTTAGATATCTTATTTATCTGTAATCCCAACAATCCAACAGGGGTATTAACTACATCTAAAGAGATTGAAAAGATTTTGATTAAAGCTAAAAAAACTAATACTGTAGTTGCTATAGATGAATCATTTTTAGATTTTAGAGGTGATAAGTTTTTATATGAATGCAAAAAGCTTTTAAAATCTTATAAAAATCTCGTAATTATAAAATCAGCAACAAAGTTTTTTGCTTTTCCTGGTATAAGAATAGGTTATGGATTTACTACTAATGATGAGTTAAAAGAAAAAATAGATAGAGTAAGCATTTCATGGTCTATAAATACTTTAGCTAAAGAGGCTTTAATAGCAGGATTCTTAGATAAAGAATATATAGAAGAATCATTAGAGTTTGTAGAGAGAGAAAAAGATTATTTATACAATGAACTAATTAAAATAAAAGGGTTAATTGCTTTTAAGCCAAGTGTTAATTTTATTATGATTAAAACACAAGATAAAGTCTTATATGAAAAAATGTTAGAACAAAGAATAATAATTAGAAGATGTAATAATTATTATGGACTTAGTGATAATTTCTATAGAGTTGCAGTGAGAACTAGAGAAGAAAATGAAAAACTTATAGAGGCATTAAAATTAATTTTATTGTAAAAGATAATTTATTTCAAAAGTTATAAAACTAATTTAACCTAACTAAGTATTTATATTATTTTATTATAAAAGCTACTAAGTTTTTTAAAATTCACTTTATTGGGATAATAAAATTTAGTATAGCTTTTATTTAAAAATAATGAATACTATGGGTTTATGAAAATTTTCTATATAAGATAAAGAATAATAAAATGTAATGGGCTAGATAGTATAGAAAAAAAGGAAAAAGAGGGTGAAGATGGTGGAAGATAAATATATAGTTTCTTATAGTACAGGAAAAGATAGTGTACTAGCCTTATATAGAGCTATAAAATCAGGAAAAGACGTTGTAGGTCTTTTAGTTATAACTCATGATGATAAGGATACATCTTGGTTTCATGAGACACCTATAAGTTTAATAGAAAGTGCTTCAAAATCTTTAGAAATTCCTCTTATTTTAGTTAAGGCATCTGGAGAAAATTATGAGAAGGATTTTGAGGAAGGTCTTAAAAGGGGAAAAGAACTTGGGGCAACTTGTTGTATTTTTGGGGATATCGATATAGATAGTCATAAAAAATGGTGTGATGATAGATGCAAAAAGGTTTCTATGAAATCAGATTTTCCACTTTGGCAAGAATCAAGGGAGAATTTAGTTTTTGAATTCGTAGACTCTGATTTTAAGGCTGTAATAAAAAAGGTTAATTTAAATTATTTAGATGAAAACTTTTTAGGCCTTGATTTAGATAAAGAAACTTTAAAGAGAATAAAAGAAAAAAACTGTGATGTTTGTGGTGAAAATGGGGAATATCATACCTTCGTTTATGATGGACCTTTATTTAAAGAAAAAGTTGATTTTAAGGTGAATTCTATAAGTAAGGATGAAACCTTTGCTCATTTAAATATATACTAATATTTATTGTTTTAATAAAAGTTTAGGGATTAGATTAACTTCCAAAAGAGTTTTCATTATTTTCTACAAGGTTAGTGAATTCTTAAAAATTATAAACTTAAAAGTTAAGGCACTGTAGTCCAAAAATAATGTAAAACTATGGAGTTATAAAAATATTCTTTTACTTTTATTAAAGTCACTAATTCATTAAATATAGACTAGATTGTTGATGTAGATAGAATTATTTGATAAAAAACAAAAATTCTATCTACATGAGCATATTTTTAATTAGTTAAGTAAAAAGATAGGAGAACTTAAATGAATAATGTTATTTTACTCGGAACAGCTTCTGGTGTTGGAAAAAGCACTTTAGCAAGTGGTATTTGTAGATATTTAAAAAAGAAAAATTTAAAAGTTGCTCCTTTTAAGGCTTTAAATATATCATTAAATTCTTATGTAACAAAAGAAGGAGATGAAATGGGACGTGCTCAGGTTGTACAAGCTAGGGCTTGTGGAATAGAGGCAAAGGCAATAATGAATCCTCTTCTTTTAAAGCCATGTGGAAATAATAAAACTCAGATAATTTTAAATGGGAAAGTTCACTCTAATATGGATTCTTATAAATATAAAGAGATGTGTGAATTTTTTAGAGTAGAGGTTAAAAAGAGCTATGAAAAAATTTCTAAAGATTTTGATTTTATAGTTTTAGAGGGTTCTGGAAGCTGTGCAGAAATAAATTTAAAGAACACTGATATAGCAAATACTTATATGGCAAAAAGTGTAGAAGCACCAATAATATTAGTAAGTGATATAGATAGAGGTGGAGTTTTTGCTTCAGTTTTAGGAACAATAATGCTTTTAGATGAAGATGAAAGAAAGCTTTTAGGTGGGGTTGTAATAAACAAATTTAGAGGGGATAAAGAAAAATTTAAACCTGCTGTAAAGCAACTTGAAGATTTAATAGGGGTTAAAGTTTTAGGGGTTATGCCTTATTTTAATCTAGATATAGAGGATGAAGATGGAGTTAGTGAGAAAATAAAAAATAAAGATTCTAAAGAGAATAATTTAGATATAGCTGTTATTAGACTTAAGCATATGTCTAACTTTACTGATTTTAATTCCTTTAATAGAGTGTCTGGGGTTTCAATTAGGTATGTAAAAACACTAGATGAACTTAAAAATCCTGATATTATAATACTTCCTGGAACAAAAAATACTTTATCAGATTTAAGAGAGCTTAAAAGTAATGGGCTTTTTGAAAGAATAAAAGATTTAGTTAATAAGGATGAAGTTGTTTTATTTGGTATCTGTGGAGGGTATCAAATGTTAGGTAAGAGTATTAAAGATCCATTAGGAATAGAAGGCGATATAGAGGGAGAAGAAGGATTTAATCTCTTAGGTCTTTCAACAGAGTTTAATGAGCTTAAAACATTAAAACATACAAGGGGTGAAGTTGTATCAAACCATGATCTTATGAAAAATTCTTTGGGAAAAGAAGTTATAGGATATGAAATACATAATGGTGAAAGTCAGATTTTAGACTTTAAAAATATATTTATAGAAGATGAAAATAAGAATATTTTAGGCCTTTCTAATAAAAAAGGAAATGTTTATGGAACGTATATTCATGGACTTTTTGATTCAACAGAATTTTTAAATTCTTTAGTAGAAACTTTCAAAGAAAAGTTTAATAAAGATTTACTAATCATAGAAGAAAATAGGAGTTTAAGTTATGATGAATATAGAGAAAAACAATATGATGAACTCTTAAAACTAATGGAAGAAAATTTAGATATAGAAGCTTTGGATAAAATACTTGGACTAAAATAATTTAGGTACTACCATAAGTTCTAGGAAAAGATTAATTTTAATAGATTAGATGTTTAAAATTAATTTTATCCTAAAGTATATATTTTTTTAAGTAAGTTAAATAGTAGAAGTAGAAAATAGAAAGAGAGAAATAAAAATGAAAAAAGCAATTTTAGTAATAAGTTTTGGTACAAGCCATTTAGATACAATAGAAAAAACTATAGATAAGGTGGAAGCAAAAATAGCAGAAACTTTTAAAGAGTATGACGTGTTTAGAGCTTTTACATCTCATATGATAATTAGAGCACTAGACAGAAAGCATAATATCAAGGTAAGTAAACCAGAGGAAGTATTAGATAATCTTTATAAGGAAGGGTATGAAGAAGTAGTTATTCAACCTCTTCACATTATTTCAGGGGAGGAGTTTGATTATATAAAAAATGTTATAAGGGTTCATAAAGAGAACTTTGAAATATTAAGATTATCAAGACCTCTTTTATATTTTGAAAATGAAGAAGAAAAAGATTATACAAGTTTTATAAATGCTTTAGATACATTTTTACCAGAGAGTGAAGGATATGTTTTAGTAGGTCATGGAACTTTCCACCCAAGCTTTGCAACTTATGGTTGTCTTCAAAATATATTAAATGAAAATGATAAGGAAAACTTTTTAGTTGGGACTATAGAGGGGTATCCATCAGCTTCAAATGTAATGAGAAAATTAAATAAGTTAAATATAAAAAATGTTACTTTAGTTCCATTTTTACTTGTAGCAGGAGACCATGCTAAAAATGATATAGCAGGTGATAAGGAGGATTCATGGAAGTCTATCCTTGAAGCTAATGGTTTTAATGTTAATGTGTTTTTACATGGCCTTGGTGAGTTTGAAGCCATATGGAATATGTATATAAGTCATTTAAGGGAAACAATAGATGGAAAAGTTTTAGGTAAGGGTGAAACCAAAAAAGGAGCTAAAGTGTTATGCACTCACTAATAATATCATCTAATGAAAGTGGTGGAGGAAAGACTACTTTTACATTAGGTCTTTTAAATGCTCTTATGAAAAGAGGGTATAAAGTTCAAGGATATAAAGTTGGTCCAGATTATATAGATGGAGATTTCCATACTCTTATTACAGGGAATACCTCAAGAAATTTAGATGGTCATTTAATGGGTGAAGAAGGTATTAAGGAAAGCTACTTAAGAGGACAAGGAGATTTAGGAATAATTGAAGGAGTTATGGGTTTATATGATGGTAAAGGCATAGATACTGAATTTTCAACTTATCATGTATCAAAAATTCTTAACCTTCCTATAGTTTTAGTAATAACTCCAAAGGCTAAAAGTGCAACATTAGCGGCAGAACTTAAAGGAATATTAGAGTTTAAAGATGCTAATATTGCTGGTATTATTTTAAATAAAGTAAGTGAAAAATATTATAATCTTTTAAAGGTTATAATAGAAACTCATACTAAACTTAAAGTTTTTGGATATATACCAAAGACAGAAGAAGTTAAGTTTAAGTCTAGACATTTAGGGCTAGTTCAAGGGATAGAAATTAAGGAGTTAAAAGAGAAAATTAACATTTTTAGCAATATTATAGAACAATACGTTGATTTAGATAGTCTTATAAAATCTTTTAGGGAAAGTGATGCTTTAGTAGAAAATAGAGACAAGTTTAAACTTGAAAATTTAAATCTAAATATAGCAGTTGCCTATGATGAAGCTTTTAGATTTTACTATAAGGAAAATATCGAACTTTTAAAAGAGGCTGGAAATGTTAAGTTTTTTAGTCCTTTAAGGGATAAGAAGTTACCTAAAGATATAGATTTTCTTTATATAGGTGGTGGATATCCAGAGATATTTAAAGAGACTTTAAGTGAAAATAAAGAGTTACTTTTAGACATAAAAGAGAAGTTAGATAAAGGCCTTAGATGTTACGCAGAATGTGGCGGTCTTATGTATTTAACTGAAAATATAGATGGTTTTGAGATGGTTAAGTATTTTAATGGATATTCCTATATGACAAAGTCTCTAAATAATTTTGGTTATAACACAGTGAAGGTTTTAAGGGAAAATAATATGTTACCTAAAGATTTGGAGATAAACGCCCATGAGTTTCATAAATCAAAGGTAGAACTTCATGAAGAAACAATATATGAAATAAGAAAAACCGATATATTTTCAAAGACCAATTATTGGTCATGTGGGTATGTAAAAAATAATACACTAGGAAGCTATGCTCATGTTCATTTCTTTGGTAATATGGAGTTTATAAAAAATATTTTAAAATAGATCTTTATTAAGTTGATTTTATAAAAATTTAAAATTAATTTAATATAAAATATAATGAAATTTAAGAGTATTAGTAACTTAAATAAAGCAGTTTTCGGCTTTATTTAGTAATGAATATAAATTAAAAAAAGGAGGAATTTTATGAGCTACATAAAAGTTCCTATGGATATAGAAAAAAGAAGTTTTGAAATAATAGGAGAAGAGATGGGAAGCCATAACTTTTCTGAAAGAGAACTTAGTGTTGTAAAAAGAGTTATTCATACAACAGCAGATTTTGAATATAAAGATTTAATTAGAATAGATGAAAAGAGTATAGATAAGGCTCTTTCTCTTTTAAAAAAGGGATGCAAAATATATACAGATACTCAAATGATTAAATCTGGTATAAATAAAAAGGCATTAGAAAAGCTAGGCTGTGAGATTGTAAATTATGTTTCTACAGAAGAGGCCTTTAAAATAGCTAAAGAAAAGAATATTACAAGATCTATGGCAGCTATTGAAATTGCAATGAATGAGGGAATAGAGTTTTTTGTTTTTGGTAATGCACCAACTGCTCTTTATAGATTAATAGAACTTTATAGAGAAGGAAAAGCTGACCCTAAATTTGTTATAGGTGCACCTATTGGTTTTGTAGGGGCTGCTGAAAGTAAGGAAGAACTTTTAAAAACTGATTTAGAAAACATAACGATAAGAGGTAGAAAAGGTGGAAGTACAGTATCTGTTGCCATGGTTAATGCTCTTATGTATATGGTGGTTGATAGATAATGTTTGAAATGTATATTGAAAGCTTTGGTAAAAAGCTAAGATGCGGATATACTACAGGTTCTTGTGCAACTGCTGCATCAAAGGCAGCAACTTATGCTCTTTTAAATGGAAAATCATTAGATTATGTGAATATAGTAACTCCAAATAATATAAATCTTGAAATAGAGGTTTGTGAGACAAACTTTCATGAAGATTATGTTGAGTGCTTAGTTAGAAAAGATGGTGGAGATGATATTGATGTAACTAATGGAATTTTAATAGGAGCAAGGGTTAGAAAGTCAAAGGACTTCTCTATAGATGGAGGAGATGGTGTCGGCAAGGTTTGTGCTGATGGTCTTAGTATAAAAAAAGGTGAGGCAGCAATAAATCCTGTGCCAAGACTTATGATAGAAAAAGCAGTTAAAGAAGTTACTAAGAATGAGGATTTTGAAGTAGCTGTTGAGATTTTTGTGCCAGAAGGAGAAGCTGTTGCAAAAAAGACCTTTAATAGTAGGCTTAATATTTTAGGTGGAATATCTATTTTAGGTACAACAGGCATTGTATATCCTATGTCAGAAGAATCATTAAAAGCATCAATAGCCCTTGAAATAAGCCAAAAGATTTTATATAGTAAGGAGCTTATTTTAGTTTTTGGTCATATGGGGGAAAAGTTTGCAAAAAGCTTAGGATATGATGAAAAGAAGATGGTTATAATGTCTAACTTTGTTGGCTTTGCCTTAGAAACTTGTGTAAGTAAGGGAGCAACTAAAGTAACTATAATAGGTCATGTAGGTAAGATGTGCAAAATAGCCTATGGATGCTTTAACACTCATAGTAAGGTTTGTGGGGTTAGGCTTGAAGTTATAGCTCTTGAAATGGCTCTTTTAGGTTATGATATGGACCTTGTAAAAAGGATTCTAAGTGAAAAGACTACAGATGGGGCGGTAAATATTTTAGGTGAAGGAAATGAAGCTTTATATAAAAATATAGCCAAAAAGATTAAATCATCTGCCATAACTTATGTTCATGGGGAAATGGATATTGATGTTTTAGTTTATAAGGGAACTGTAGATTCAAAAGTTTTAGCTAAGGCTTAAGGAGAAAAATTATGATTTATATAGTTGGCATAGGCCCTGGGCATATTGATTATATCTTAAAAAAAGCAGAGAATATTATAAAAAATAGTGATTACGTTATAGGATTTTCAAGGGCAATAGATACTTTAGAGCCTATAATAAAAGGTGAAAAGATAAAAGTAAAAACTTTAAAGGAAATATTAAATTATATGGAAGGCCTAGATGGTGATATATCAGTTTTAGCCTCTGGTGATCCTTTGTTTTATGGAATATCAGATTATATATCAAAAAATTTTAATGGAGATTTTGAAGTAATTCCAGGCATAAGTTCTTTTCAGTATTTAACAGCAAAAACTAAAAAGGTTTGGAGCAGGGCACTTTTAGGAAGTATGCATGGGAGAGATGAAGATTTTTTAGTAACTGTAAAAAATAATAGTAAAACTATTTGGCTTACAGATAATAAAAATACTCCAAAATCACTATGTGAAATACTCATTAAAAATAATATAGGTTGTACTGTTATTGTAGGAGAAAACTTGTCCTATGATGATGAAAGGATAGTAGAAGGAAATCCTAAAGATATATTGAATTATGATTTTTCTAATCTATCTGTTATGATGGTGGAGGTGAAATAGATTTGAAATTTATAAAGGACGAAGAGTTTATAAGAAGTGATGTGCCAATGACTAAAGAGGATATAAGAATACTTACCTTTGCTAAATTAGAGTTAGATAAAAATTCTAATTTTTTAGATATAGGAAGCGGAACTGGGAGCATGACTGTCCAAGGTGCAAAGATATGTGAAAATGGACAGGTTGTATCTATTGAAAGAGATGATGATGCTATTAAAACAACAAAGGTTAATTTAGAAAAATTTAATTGCACAAATGTAAAACTTCTTCAAGGTGATGCAATAGATGCTCTAAATAATATTGATATAAAGTTTCATGGAATATTTCTAGGTGGAACTGGTGGTAATATGGAAGAAATAATAGATAAATCACTAGATCTTTTAGAAATAGACGGAGTGATAGTTGCAAATTTTATTACAATAACTAACCTTAATGTTTTTTGTGACTATGTAGAGAAAAAAGGCTTAAAGGCTGATATAACAATGCTTCAAGTTTCTAAAGCTAAAGGAAGACTAAAGATGTTAATTGCAAATAATCCTATTTTTATAATAAAGGTTAAAAGATAAGAGAAAAATATTTTGTTCTTATAAAAATCAATAGTTATTAAGATATAAGCAAATGAAGAAATAAAAATAAATAATAAATAAGATAAAAGGAGAAAGTTTAATGGCAAAGTTTATAGGTGTTGGAGTAGGTCCTGGAGATAGTGAGCTTTTAACTGCAAAGGCTATAAGAATAATAAAAGAAAGCGACGTTTTAATATGTCCAAGTTCCCAAGAAGGTGGAGAAAGTATTGCATATGAAACTATAAAACCTTATGTTAAGGAAGGAAAAGATGTTAGAATAATTCACTTTCCTATGGGAAAATCAGATACTAATGAGAAGGTAAAAATAGCTTATAACCTTATAGAAGGTCTTTTAAATGAAGGGAAAGATGTAGCATTTTTCACTTTAGGAGATCCATATGTTTATAGTACATATACTCATATTTTAAAGCATTTTGAAGATGAAAAATATGATGTTGAAACTATTCCTGGGATAACATCTTTCTGTGCTTCAGCAAGTCTTACAAACATACCTCTTTGTTTGGGTGATGAGCCTCTTTTAATACTGCCAGGAAGAAGTGTTGATAGAATAAGAGATGAAAAGTATGTTGTTGTTATGAAGGTTTATAAGTTAGAAGAAAAGATAATAAATGTTCTTGAGGAAAAAGGATTTAACTATGTCTTAGTTTCAAGAGCAGGAAGAGACGGACAAAAAATATTACACAAAAAAGAGGATATATTAAATCATAGAGATTATATGTCTTTAATAATAGCAAATAGAGAATAAAATACTGTTATTTAGTAAATATCCGTATTTAAATTATTATTGATTTTAGAGAAATCTTAAGAGCCTAGTTTATTTATTAAAATATCTTTACGGTTCATCTAAAATCAATATATGATAAATAAAAAGCTAGATAAATTTAGTAGGATATTAAAATTTATTATGGAGGTAAAATTATGGTTTATTTTATAGGAGCAGGTCCAGGGGATGTAGATTTAATCACTGTTAAAGGGCGTTCAATTTTAGAGAAAGCAGATGTTGTTATATATGCAGGTTCTTTAGTTAGTCCTGAGCACTTAAAGTTTTGTAAAAATGGAGTTAAAATTTATAATTCAGCTTCTATGACTTTAGATGAGGTTATAGAGGTTATGAAAGAAGCTAGTGAAAATAACTTAGAAATTGTTAGACTTCATACAGGAGACCCTAGTATTTATGGTGCAATTAAAGAGCAAATGGATGAACTTATAAAGCTTAATATAGAATATGAAGTTGTGCCTGGGGTTAGTTCCTTTGTGGCAGCAGCTTCTTCAATAAAAAGAGAATTTACTCTGCCTTCAGTATCTCAAACAGTAATATTAACTAGAGTTGAAGGAAGAACTAAAGTGCCTGAAAAAGAAGATTTAGAAAAGCTAGCATCAATAGGTGCTTCAATGGCACTGTTTTTATCAATATCTATGATAGATAAAGTAGTTGCAAAACTTAGAAAAGGTTACGGAAGAAATGTACCTATAGCTGTAGTTGAAAGAGCTACTTGGGAAGATGAGAGAATAATATTTGGAACTCTTGATGATATAAGCGAAAAGGTAAAAGAAGCTGGTATTAAAAAATGTGCTCAAATATTAGTTGGTGATTTTATAGACTGTGATTATGAAAAAAGTCTTTTATATGATAAATCATTTACCCATGAATATAGAAAAGGTGTTTAAAAATGATTGCTATTATAAGTGTAACAAAGCAAGGAGATGAAATTTTATTAAAATTAAAAGAGCATCTTCCTTGTGAAACTTTTTCAAAGTATATTGATAAAGATTTTGACTTTAAAACCTGTGTTAAGAATATTTTTGAAAGTGGAAAATATGATGGTGTTATTTTTATATCATCAACAGGTATTGCAGTTAGAGCTATAGCACCTTATATAAAGAGTAAAACTAAGGATCCTGCTGTAGTAGTTGTTGATTGTTATGGGAAGTTTTCTATAAGCCTTTTATCAGGGCATTTAGGTGGAGGAAATCTATTATCAACTAAGGTTTCTAAGGTTTTAGACTCTATAAATGTTGTAACTACTGCAACTGATATAAAGGATGTTGTAGCACCTGATATTGTTGCAAAGGAAAACAATCTTATAATAGATGATTTAAAGGTTGCAAAGGATTTTGCAGTTAAACTTTTAGATGAAAAACCTATAGGATTTCTAGATGATTTTAAAACTATTAATATCCCTAAGGGGTATAGTGAGTTTAAAGATGATTTGAAAGATATTTTATGGATTACTAATAAAATTCAAAAAGATACCTTAAAAGGTAAAGATATTTTAAAACTTATAAAGAGAAATATAGTTTTAGGTGTTGGATGTAGAAAAGATACTGATGAAGAGCATTTAGTATCTAGTGTTTTAAAATGCTTAGAAGAAAATAATATAGATAAAAGGTCAGTTTTAGCTATAGGAAGTATAGATATTAAAAGAAACGAAAAGGCAATCTTAAAGCTAAAAGAAGTTTTAAATTGTGAATTTAAAGTTTTTACTAAAGAGGATATGCTTCCTATAGAAAATCAGTTTGAAATAAGTGCTTTTGTAAAGAAAACTGTAGGAGTTGGAAGTGTTTGTGAACCTTCAGTAAAGCTTCTAGGTGGAGAAATAATTTTAGAAAAGCAAAAATTAGGTGGAGTAACACTTTGTATAGGGGAGATAAAATAATGAAAAAATTATATGTTGTAGGAATTGGGCCAGGCTCAATAGAAAATATGACACTTAAAGCTTATAACATTATAAAAGAGTGTGATGTTATAGTTGGATATACTAAATATTTAGATATGATAAAAGAATTAACTGAGGGAAAAGAGCTTCATTCAACAGGAATGAGAAGTGAAGAGGAAAGATGCAAACTTGCTATAGAGCTTGCTAAAGAAAAAGATGTAGCAATAATAAGTACTGGAGATGCTGGAATATATGGTATGGCTGGGCTTATTTTAGAGCTTTGCACTAAAGAAGAGATGGAAAACGTAGTTATAGTTCCAGGAATAACAGCGTCATCTGCAGCAGGTTCAATAGTTGGAGCACCCCTTATGCACGATAACTGTAATATAAGTTTAAGTGATTTAATGACCCCATATGATGAGATAAAAGAAAGAGTAAATTTAGCTGCTAAGTCAGACTTTATAATTTCTCTTTATAATCCAAAGAGTAAAGGAAGACCTCATTACTTAAAAGAATGCATAGAGTTAATCAGACAATATAGAGATGATAAAACTCCAGTAGCTATTGTAAAACACGCATTAAGAGATGGACAAGACTCTTTAATAACAACAATAGATAACATAGATTATGATTTTGTTAACATGATGACTATTGTTATAGTAGGAAATTCAAAAAGTTATGTTAAAGATGGTAAGTTTATAACTCCAAGGGGATATAATACAAGATGTTAGGATTTATTTTAGGTACATCAGATGGCAAAGATCTTTTAAAAAATCTTAATAAACACACTGATGATTTATTTTTATCAGTATCTACTGAATATGGTGGAGAACTTTTAAATGATATAAAGTGCAAGGTTTTAAACACTAAACCTTTAGATAAAGAACAGTTAATTCTTGCTATAAAAGAACATAATATAAATGTTTTAGTGGATTTTAGTCATCCTTACGCTGTTAATGTAAGTAAAAATGCTATGGAGGCTTGTAGTGCTTGTAGTATTGAATATATAAGATTTCAAAGGGAATCTGTTATTGAAGGGTATAAGGATGAACCCCTTGTTCATATGATAAAAGATTTAGATGATTTTAAAGAAAAAATAAAAAATAAATCTGGAAATATACTAAATGCTACAGGAGTAAATAGGGTTTCTGACCTTATAAATATGAACTTAGAAAATAGAATAATTCATAGAATACTTCCAACTAAAGCATCTGTTGAGAAAGCTATTGATGGAGGAGCAAAGATTGATGATATTATAGCTATAAAAGGGCCTATAAGTTATGAACTAGACTTAGCCTTTTTAAAAAATTATGATATAAAGATATTTTTGTTTAAAGATAGTGGCAAAAAAGGTGCAACAGAAGAAAAAATAAAAAGTGCATTAGAGCTTAATGTAGATTGCTTTATAATAGAAAGAGAGAAAACAGATGATAACAATATTTTTTATAATGAAGAGGATATCCTTCATTATATAAAAACTAATTTTTTAATTACTTTAGATATGTTTTAGAACTGGTAAAGGTAATAAATTATTAAAATAGATTAAATATATTAAATTTTGATGTTTTTAATCTATTTTCTTTATTTTAAAATGGATTGTTGATAAAACATAGTATAATATTATTATGATTACAAAGGAAAAGTTAATAATGTTAATTATAAAAAAGTATTTATATTTTAGAAAGGATAGATTTTATGAGCAATGTTGTTCCTAATAGAAAAATAAATGAATTTGTAAAAAATGAAAGAAGTGAGGGATTTTATTTAATAAGATCTATAGATTTAAAGACTACAAACTCTAATGGTAAAAAGTATTTAGATTTTATATTAGCAGATAGTACAGGGGAGATAACAGGTAAAAAATGGGAAGTGAAAGATGGAGAAGAGAATGAATTTAAGGCTAATACCATAGTTAAAATTAGAGGAATGGTTACAAGTTGGCAAACTGCTCTTCAACTGAAAATAGAACAAATAAGAAATATAACAGATGAAGATGGAGTTAATATTGACGATTATGTTCAAAGTGCACCAGTAGATAGTAAAATAATGTTTCAGACTATAGAAACTTATATTAACAATATGAAAAATAATGATATAAAAAATATTGTTAAGGTGATGATAGAAAAAAACAAAGAAAAGCTTATGTATTATCCAGCTGCTAAGAAAAACCATCACTCAATAAAGGGTGGCCTTTTGTATCATGTAACTACAATGTTAAGTCTTGGGGAAAAAATTTGTAGTATATATGATTTTTTAAACACAGACTTAATTTATGCAGGGATAATCCTACATGACTTAGCTAAGATAAAGGAAATGGATTCTAGTGAACTTGGAATAGTAGATGATTATACTTTAGAGGGGACACTTTTAGGCCATATAACTCAAGGAGTTAAAGAAATTGAACTTGTAGCAAATGAGATTAATGCAGACAAAAAAATAGTTGTACTTTTAGAGCACATGGTTTTATCACATCATTATGAGCCAGAGTATGGAAGTCCAATAAAACCAATGATTCCAGAGGCCGAAATTCTTCACTATATAGATTTAATAGATGCTAGAATGTATGATATGAGAAAAGTAAAAAGTGAAACTAAGGTTGGAGATTTTTCAGAAAGATTATGGTCATTAGAGAACAGAAGAATCTATAATCACGGGTTAGATGAATAAAATAATTTTAAAATATAATGGCTTATTAAGAGGATTTTGTTATCAGCATGAAGTATAGTATATAACATAGAGTGGTGTTTTAGTGTACTAATGATTTTAGATAAGATAGAAGAGTTTATATATAAAAATACTTGTACTCTTATCTAAAATCAATAATTATCTTAGATATATAAATAGGTAAATTTTAATTTTATGGTGATAAAATTAAATAAAAATAACATATTACTCAAATAAATCATTAAAATAGGTAATAAAATTTTTAATATAGTCAGTTAAAATCATTAATAAATTTAATTAAATTGATAAAAATATAGCAATTGATATCCTTTAAATTTGAGGTATATTACCATTACTGAAAAATATATAAAATTATAATTTGGAAATTAAATATAAAAAATAATTGTATAAAAATGAAAAAAATATTTTTTGAAAAATTTTAAAATTCAATATGTTAAAACACTAACAAAATATAATTAAACACAATTAATAAAGTATTTATTAAATTAAACAGATAAATAAAAAACTAAACACTTTTATTAAAAAAATAGAAAAGTGTTTTAAATATGCTTTAATAGTAAAAAAGATTATGGATTTTAGTGTTTGGCATGGTAATTGCTGTATGGTAGTAATGGAAAAAGATATGTGATATAATAAATTTGTGATTGTTAAAAAAATAATTATATAAAATATATGTCTAGGGGATGATAGTATGTCAAAGTATAAAGTAGGAGATGAGCTTTTAATAGTTAAGGACCCAAATAAGGAAGCGCAAAAGTTAAAAGATGCTACTTTTTTAAATGTAGATGGTGAATATTCAACTTTATCATGGGGAATAAAAATTCTTAATGTTGAATATGATAGGCCTAACGTAACTTTAACATATATTAATGCTGCAGGAGAGCTAAATAAAGTTTTTGCTTGTTGTAAAGATATAGAAAATTTCGACCAAGAAAAAGTTTTAGAAAAGGCCCTTTTAAAAGCTTTCCAAAATGAAGTAATGAATATAACAGTAATGAGAAATAGTAATTGCAAATGTAATGACTAAAGCAAATAAAACTTATATATAATTTCACTAAAATAAAATAAGCATTGAATAATGCATCTAGGAGGAGTATTTATAATGAAAAAGATTTTTGTAATTGGGGCAGGAACAATGGGCTCAGGAATAGTACAAGCATTTGCTCAAAAAGGATATGAGGTAATAGTTAGAGATATAAAAGACGAATTTGTAGATAGAGGAATTGCAGGAATAAACAAAAGCCTTTCTAAATTAGTTACTAAAGGAAAAGTAACAGAGAAGTTTAAAGAGGAAGTTTTATCAAGAATTACAGGAACAACTGATTTAAATATGGCGGCAGATTGTGACTTAGTTATAGAGGCTGCTGTTGAAAATATGGAAATAAAGAGAGAAATATTTGCACAACTTGATAAGATTTGCAAACCTGAAACAATTTTAGCTTCAAATACATCATCTTTATCAATAACAGAAGTAGCATCAGCTACAAATAGACCAGATAAAGTTATAGGAATGCACTTCTTTAATCCTGCAACAATAATGAAATTAGTTGAGGTTATAAGAGGTATGGCAACATCTCAAAAAACTTTTGAAGAAGTTAGAGAGTTATCAGTTGCTATAGGAAAAGAACCAGTAGAAGTTGCAGAAGCTCCTGGATTTGTTGTTAATAGAATATTAATTCCAATGATAAATGAAGCTGTTGGAATATATGCAGAAGGTGTTGCATCAGTTGAAGATATAGATACTGCTATGAAACTTGGAGCTAATCACCCAATGGGACCTTTAGCTTTAGGAGATTTAATAGGACTAGACGTATGTTTAGCTATTATGGATGTTTTATATAATGAAACTGGAGATACAAAATATAGAGCACATAGCCTTTTAAGAAAGTACGTTAGAGCTGGATGGCTTGGTAGAAAATCAGGCAGAGGTTTTTATAACTATAACGCATAATTTAAAGCTAATTTAAATAATAATTATTTGTAAAGATTTATTCAGTTAGACTTAAATGTCTTTCTGAATAAAGTATATTGAAAAAGCTATCATTTTATTTTACATAATTTTTATAGATTAATGTTTAAATGATAGATAAAAATGGTTAAAGAATGGGGAGATTTATTATGACAAAAGTATATATAGTAAAAGCAAAAAGAAGTCCACTTGGAAAATTTTTAGGAACACTTGCACCAGTTGCACCATCTGCTTTAGCAGCACAAGTTATTAAAAATGTTATAGATGAGTCAGGAGTTAATGTTGAAAATATAAATGAAGTCATCATAGGTAATGTTTTATCAGCAGGACACGGTCAAAATATAGGAAGACAAGCATCAATAGCAGCAGGAGTTCCAGTTAAGGTTCCAGCTTATACAGTTAGTATGGTTTGTGGTAGTGGAATGAAAAGTGTTATAAATGCTTACACTTCAATAAAAGCAGGACTTGCTGATGTTATAATAGCTGGTGGTGTTGAAGTTATGTCACAAGCAGCCTTTGCAGTAGATGGAAAAACAAGATTAGGTAATAAAATGGGAGACCTTAAATTAAAAGATACTTTATTATCAGATGGTTTAACTGATGTATTTAATAAATACCACATGGGAATAACTGCTGAAAATGTAGCAGAAAAATATGGTTTAACAAGAGAAATGCAAGATGCATTTTCTTATAAGTCTCAAGTAAGAGCAATAGAAGCTGTAGATAGCGGAAGATTTAAAGATGAAATAGTTCCAATTGAAATAAAAGGAAGAAAAGAAACAATAGTATTTGATACTGATGAATATCCAAATAGAACAACAAATCCAGAAAAACTTGCTAAATTAAGACCAGCATTTAAACCTGATGGAACAGTAACAGCAGGTAATGCTTCAGGAATAAATGATGGTGCATCTATATTATTAATAGCTTCAGAAAAAGCTGTTAAAGAACAAGGATTAACACCAATAGCTGAAATAACAGCAGTAGGACAAGGCGGAGTAGACCCATCAATTATGGGAATGGGACCAGTTGAAGCTATAAATGATGCTATGAGAAGATGTGATGTTCAATTGAAAGATATGGATTTAGTTGAATTAAATGAAGCTTTTGCAGCTCAAAGTTTAGGTGTTGTTACTGAATTAAAGAAACAATACGAAGGAATAAATGATGAATGGATTAACGATAGAGTTAATGTAAATGGTGGAGCTATTGCATTAGGACATCCACTAGGAGCATCAGGTGCTAGAATAATAACTACATTAGTTCATGAAATGAAAAAGAGAGATGTTGAAAATGGACTTGCTTCCCTTTGTATAGGTGGAGGAATGGGCGTTGCTGTAACAGTTAAATTAGTAAAATAATTTATCCATATATTCAGTTTTTAAATTATAATTAAGTTTGAAATAAAATTTAAAAATCTTAGTCTCCCTAAAGGTTTTAGAGGGACTAAGAATTATTCTAGAAAAAGGAGATTCTAACATGGAGTTAAAAAATGTTCTTTTAGAAAAAGAGGGAAATGTAGCAATAGTTACAATGAACAGACCTAAAGCTTTAAATGCATTAAATTCTGAAACTTTAAAGGAGTTAGATAATGTTATAGAAGCTTTAGAAAAAGATAATGAAATATATGCTGTTGTATTAACAGGAGCAGGGGAAAAAGCTTTTGTTGCAGGAGCAGATATCTCAGAAATGAAAGATTTAAATGAAGAACAAGGAAAAGAATTCGGTCTTTTAGGAAATAAAGTATTTAGAAGACTTGAAAATTTAGATAAGCCAGTAATAGCTGCTATAAATGGATTTGCTTTAGGTGGTGGATGTGAGCTTGCTATGGCATGTAACATAAGAATAGCATCTGTAAAAGCAAAGTTTGGACAACCAGAAGCAGGCCTTGGAATAACTCCAGGATTTGGTGGAACTCAAAGACTTCCTAGAATAGTTGGTCTTGGAAAAGCTAAAGAACTTATAT
>CAUWNL010000001.1:0-83799 GCA_963559995.1 uncultured Sarcina sp. | reverse complement strand
GAAAAAACATTATAGATTTCGTTTATTCATATATAGTTTTTTTATATTTTACTTAAAAAATTGTAAATGATATTCTTGATGTATAGAAAAAATATCTTTAGCAAAATATAATAAGAAAATAAATAATATGTAATTTATTTTAAATATTTTTGGGTATATATATTTACTAAATAAATAAGATATATGCATATTAATAAATTTCAGATAATTCAAATTTAGCAATCAAATTAGAAAATTAATAAAGATTATTAGATTTTCTAAATTTAGATACAATATTACATATAATAGAAAATATAAAAAGGAGGAAGTTATTAATGTTTTTTACATCCATTGAAAGTGTTTTAACTATTGTTATTTTAATGGCAGTAGGTTATTTCTTACAAAAGTATAAATGGTTTGGACCAGATTTTAGTAAAGGTATATCAAAAATAGTTGTTAAAGTTGGTCTACCATGTGGTATCTTTACAGGTATATTAGCAAATTTAACAGTAGGTAATTTAGGAAGTTTAGGTATCGGGTTAATATTCCCATTTGGTACAGTTATAATTTCATACATAATAGCATTTATTTTAATGAAAGTATTTAGAATTAGACCAGAACGTAGAGGTATATTCTTAAATGCGGTAGCAAATGCCAATACAATCTTCGTTGGAATGCCTTTAAACATAGCTTTATTTGGTGAAGCAAGTCTTCCATATTACTTAGTTTGTTACATAAGTAATACAATATCAACTTGGGTAATAGGTATAATCATAATGTCTGCTACAGATCCTCATAAGGAACCTGGTAAAAAGTCATTTAACTGGAAAAAGGTATTAACACCTCCTCTAGTAGGTTTCATATTAGGTTTAATATTCCTAGTATTTAGTATACCAGTTCCAGACTTTGTAACTTCAGCATTAAAGTACTTAGGAGATTTTGTTACTCCACTTGCATTAATCTACATCGGTATAATGTTATACAATGCTGGATTAAAGAATATGAGATTAGATCGTGATACTATACTTTCTTTAGTTGGACGTTTCATAATTTGCCCAATTATTATCATCATCTTAATAATGATAGGAACAGGAACATTTGGTGTAGCAATGTCTGCTATAGAAAAGAACTCATTTATAGTTCAATCAGCAACACCAATGCTTGCAGTATTACCAATCTTAGCTGCTGAATATCATGGTGATGTTAAGTACGCAACTAATATTACAACAATAAGTACAGTATTATTTATAGTAGTTGTTCCAGTATTAATGCTAATAACTCAATATATTAAATAAAGTATAGTAAAATAAAAGAGTTATATGAAAACATTCATATAACTCTTTTATTTGATTATTATATTAGGCAGTACTATAATGATATGGTAGAAGAAAATAAAATATCATATGATATTTATATTTTAGATATTTATGAAAAGGATTTCAAAGGAGGATGATAACAAAATTAAAGTATCAGATTAAAAGAGGGTGAGATATTTATGAATATTTTTAGAAGAAAAGATGCTAATGAAATAATAAAAGATAATAATTCTCATAAATCTGTAAATAGGTCCTTAGGCACCTTTGATTTAACATTATTAAGTATTGGTTCTGTTGTAGGAACAGGAGTTATGGTTTTAACTGGAGTTGTAGCAGCAACAGAATCAGGGCCTGGAGTAGCTATATCTTACATAATAGCTGGGATAGCTTGTATATTTGTGGTGTTGTGTTATGCTGAATTTTCATCATCTATTCCTAGTGCAGGAGGGTCATACACTTACGTCTATGCATCCTTAGGCGAATTTTTTGGTTATATAACAGGATTGTGTATAGTTTGTGGATATACTTTAGCTATTGGTTCTGTAGGAGCTGGATGGTCATCGTACTTTGTAGCACTGTTAAAGGATTTTGGGATAACCTTACCAAGTGTTATAGTTAGTAACCCATCAAGTGGTGGATTAATTAATTTGCCAGCTATATTAATAATAATATTTATGATGATTATTCTTTCTGTGGGAACAAAGGAAAATAAAAGATTTAATGATTTTATTGTTATTGTTAAGTTATCTGTAATATTTTTATTTATAGTTTTTGGTGCGTTTTATATTAACGCTAACAATCTAAAAGTATTTTTACCTATGGGGATGGCAGGGGTTTTCTCTGGTGCATCATCTGTATTCTTTGCATATACAGGTTTTGATATAACAGCTTCTACTGCAGAAGAAGCTAAAAATCCTCAAAAAACAATTCCTTTAGCATTAATATTATCATTGGTTATTTGTACAATAATATATATTGTAGTATCTATAGTTTTAACTGGAATGATGGATTATACAAAACTTAATGCTGGAGATGCTTTAACCTTTGCATTAAATGCAGTGGGACAACATTTAGTTGCATTTTTTGTATCACTTGGAGCTGTTATAGGTATAATGGCTGTTATATATGGAGATGCTTTTGGATCATCTCGTATATTGTATCAAATAGGAAAGGATAGACTTTTACCTAAGGTTTTTGGTGGAACTAACTCAAAGGGTGTTCCAATAGTTGCTTTATGGCTTATTGGAGGTATTTCAGCCTTTTTATCTGGATTTATAAATTTAGGTGAATTAGCTAATTTTGCTAACATGGCGTTATTGTTTGCTTATTTGATAGTTTCTATATCTTTAATAGCCTTTAGAAAAAATAATTCTAATGTAAAAAGGGTTTTTAGGACTCCATTTGTTCCTTTAATACCAATAATCGCAGCAATTTTTTGTGCATTTTTAATTATTAATTTATCACCAATCATTTGGATATATTTTATAGTATTTTTGATTATTGCAACTATAGTTTATTTTTTATATTCATATAAGAACTCACAAATAAATGAGTATATTAAAGAAAATAGAAATGAGAAACATAAAAAAGGAGCTTAAAGCTTTTAATGGAGGTATAATATGTTTACAGAATTAAAAAATAAAAAAGATACGTGTTTAAATAATGATGATTATAGAATTGAGTCAGATTCAATAGGTGAACTAAAGGTCCCTAAAGATGCTTATTATGGGGTACAAACTTTAAGAGCTGTTGAGAATTTTAATATAACAGGGTTAAGATTATCAAGGGAACTAATTATAAGTTTAGCACAAATAAAGGAAGCAGCAGCAATTTCAAATTTTACTGCTAATGTTATAGATAAAGACACTGAAATGGCAATAATAAAGGCTTGCAATGAAATAATGGAAGGAAAATTAATGAATGAGTTCATTGTTGATCCTATTCAAGGTGGAGCAGGAACTTCTATTAATATGAATATAAACGAAGTTATAGCAAACAGAGCAACTGAAATATTAGGTGGGAAAAAGGGTGAGTATTTAGTTCATCCTAATGATCATGTAAATACAGGACAATCAACTAATGATGTAATACCAACAGCGGGAAATATAGCCGCTATAAGAATCTTAAGTCGTCTTATAGAGAAGTTAATGGATTTACATGAGGCCTTTAGCATAAAATCAGAAGAGTTTAAAGATATAATAAAAATGGGAAGAACACAACTTCAAGATGCAGTCCCAATAACTTTAGGACAAGAGTTTGGTGCTTACAAAGAAGTGGTATCTAGAGATATAAAGAGAATAAAAAAGGTTTTAGAAGATATTAAAGTTGTAAGCATGGGAGCAACAGCTATAGGAACAGGAATAAATGCTTCACAGATTTATGAAAAAATTATTACTAAAAATCTAAGTGAGATTACAGGAACAAGATTATATAAGGCGAAGGATTTAGTAGATGGAACTCAAAATTTAGATAAGTACACAGAGGTGTCTTCAGCTATAAAAATATGTGCTGTAAATTTATCTAAAATAGCAAACGATTTAAGGCTTATGTCTTCAGGACCAAGAGCGGGACTTGGAGAAATAAATCTTCCGTCAAAACAAAATGGTTCATCAATAATGCCTGGAAAGGTTAACCCTGTAATACCTGAAGTAATTAATCAAATAGCCTTTAATATAATAGGAAATGACGTAACTATTTCTATGGCAGTAGAAGCTGGGCAACTTGAATTAAATGCTTTTGAGCCAGTAATTTTCTATAATTTATTTGAATCTATTGAAACATTAACTAAAGGTGTCGATACTTTTGTAAACAATTGTGTTTTAGGGATAACGGCAAATGAAGAAAGATGCAGATATTTCGTTGAAAATAGTGTTGGAATAGTAACAGCTTTATGTCCATATTTAGGATATAAGGAATCAGCTAGAATAGCAAAAGATGCTATAAAAACAGGGAGGTCTGTAAGGGAAATCATATTGGAAGAAAGGTTATTCGATGAGAATAAACTAGATGAAATATTAAATCCTAGAGAAATGATTCATCCTGGCATAAGAGGAAAAAATAAATAACAACTAAAGGAGGTGAATTTTAATGGGAACTTGTTTTAAACAAGTTCCCATTAAAATAAAGTTATGAAGAATATAGCAGTAGTTTTTAATGGTGGAACAATATCAATGAAAATAGATAGAGAATTAAATGCAGCGGTTCCAAGTATGTCTGAAGATGAAATGATGAGCATGATATCAGGGGATACTTTAGGAGTTAATATAAAAGCATATACCTTTTCATCATTACCGAGCCCTCATGTAACTCCAGAATTGATGTTTGAGTTATCAAGATTTATAGATGAATTAGTGAGACAAGAGGATATAGATGGAGTAGTTGTAACTCATGGGACAGATACCTTAGAAGAAACTTGTTATTTAATAAATTTAACAGTTAATACGGATAAACCAATAGTATTTACAGGCTCTATGAGAAATGGCTCAGAACTTGGGTATGATGGACCATCAAATTTAGCCGATTCTATTCGTACAGCAGCATCTAAAGAGGCAAGGAAAAGGGGAGTTTTAGTTTGTTTTAATGGAAACTTAAATAGTGCATCTGAAGTTACTAAGGCAAATTCTATGGTATTAAACGCTTTTAGGACACCAACATTTGGGCCTATTGGGATAGTAGATGATGAAAAGGTATTATTTTATAGGGAAGAGTGCAGGGAGGAAAGTTTAAAGTTAGAATTAATAGATAAAAAAGTAGCAATAATAAAATGTGCAGCAGGAATGGATTCAGAGTTTATAAATTATGCAGTTAGTTTAGGATATAATGGAATAGTAATAGAAGGGTTAGGTAGAGGAAATGTTCCACCAACTATGGTTAGGGGCATAGAAAATGCGCTAAATAAGGGAGTTATAGTTATATTAACATCAAGGTGTTATGAAGGAAGAGTTTGTGATTCTTATGGCTATTTAGGTGGAGGAAAACAGTTAAAAAAATTAGGAGTAATATTTGCTGAAAACTTACCAAGTCAAAAGGCTAGAATAAAATTAATGGTTTTATTAAGCGCTAACAAAAATAGAGAATATATAAAACATAGTTTTGAGAAAGATAGATATTCTGTATAATAAATTTATAGATTAAATCATTCAAGGGATGGTTTTATAATAAATAAAAATTTAGAAGGAGTAGAAATTATGAAAGAAATAAATGTTTCTAAAATAATAGAAGCTGTGAAAATGATGTGCATAGATGCTAACTATTATTTAACAGATGATGTTAAAGAAAAAATCGAAAATGCATATAAGAGTGAAGATTGGCCTATGGCTAAAGAAATGTTAGAAAAAATTCTTACAAATATAGATATCGCAAAAAATGAAAAGATGCCTATGTGTCAAGATACTGGAATGGCTTGTGTATTTGTTGAAATTGGTCAAGATGTACATATTGTAGGTGGAAGTTTAAAAGATGCTATTAATGAAGGGGTAAGACAAGGCTATATTGAAGGATATTTGAGAAAATCAGTGGTTAAAGATCCAATTAATAGAGTGAATACTAATGATAATACTCCGGCTATAATTTATTATGATATAGTTGAAGGAGATAAACTTAAAATAAAAATAGCACCAAAGGGATTTGGTTCAGAAAATATGAGCCAACTTAAAATGTTAAAACCAGCAGATGGCTTAGATGGAGTTAAAGAATTTGTATTAAAGGTTGTTAAAGAGGCTGGCCCTAATCCATGTCCGCCAATTGTTGTAGGAGTTGGAATTGGAGGAACTTTTGATAAAGCTGCAAATCTTGCAAAAAAGGCTTTAGTTAGACCTTTAAATGAAAGAAATAGTGATAAGTTTTATAGTGATTTAGAAGAGGAACTTTTAGAAAAAGTAAATGAAATTGGAATAGGACCACAAGGCTTTGGTGGAAAAACTACAGCTCTTGCTGTAAATATAGAAATTTATCCAACTCATATAGCAGGGCTTCCAGTAGCAGTTAATATAAATTGTCATGTTACAAGACATGCAGAAGTAGAACTTTAAGGTTTAGGTGGTGAAAAATATGGATAAAAAAATAGAAATGCCTTTAACCAAAGAGAAGGTAGAAGATTTAAAGGCAGGGGATATAGTTTTAATATCGGGAGTTATATATACTGCTCGTGATGCTGCACATAAAAGACTTGTAGAACTTTTAAAGGAGGGAAAAGAGCTTCCTTTAGATGTAAAAGACACTATAATATATTATGTTGGACCAAGCCCAGCAAAGCCAGGAAATGCTATAGGTTCAGCAGGACCAACTACAAGTTATAGAATGGACCCCTATGCCCCAAAATTTTTAGATTTAGGTCTTAAAGGGATGATAGGAAAAGGTATTCGTTCTAAAGAAGTTATAGAATCAATGAAAAAGAATAAAGCTGTATATTTTGCAGCAATTGGTGGGGCTGCAGCGTATATGTCAAAATGTATCAAAAAAAGTGAAATAATAGCTTATGAGGATTTAGGTTCTGAAGCAATTAGAAAACTAGAGGTTCAAGATTTACCAGTTGTTGTTTGTATAGATTGCTACGGAAATAACCTTTATGAGATAGGAAGAGAAAACTATTTAAAAGGTAGAAATTTTTAATAATATTAAAGGCAATAATAAGATAGTTTTATCTTACTATTGCCTTATTTTTATTTAGCTTATATTAAAAAGTTATGGTATTTAAGTCTAAAAACTTTTCTATATTGTAGATATTTAAGCAATATGGTTAGTTAATTATGGTACTAAAATTGTAAAATTCTATGAAAAGGATAAAATTTATAAACCATAGTAAAAAATATTAAGTATTTTATGAATATTTGTCCTAAAATGGGTTTGTGTTATTTATTTTACAATGATAGAATAGCTTGATATAGTGTTTATACTAAACAGTATAAAAGGTGGAGGTGACTAATGAAGAATTGTTTTAAAGTATTAAAAAGAGATTTAAGAGCATTGATAAAAAATCCTATAGCAATATTAATTGTTATAGGACTTTGTATACTGCCATCTTTTTATGCCTGGGTTAATATTGCAGCTGTTTGGAATCCCTATGTAAATACAAGTGATGTTGCTGTAGCGGTTGTAAATAATGATACTGGATCTATTATGGATGGTAAGGAGATTAACTTAGGAAGTGATGTAGTTGATAAGTTAAAAAATAATGACAAAATAGGATGGAGGTTTGTTAATGAACAAGAAGCACAAAATGGACTTTTAAGCGGTAAGTACTATGCAGAAATAGAGATACCTAAAGATTTTTCAAAGGATTTATCTAGCTTAACATCTAATAATCCTGTAAAACCAGATATTATTTATAAGGTAAATACTAAAGAAAGTCCCGTAGCAAGTAAAATAACGGAGGTTGCCCAAGATAACTTAGTTAATGAAATTTCATCTAGTTTCATAGAGAGTGTAAGTGAAACTATGTTTTCTAAGGTTAAGGGATATGGTAGCGATATCGATTCTCAAAGAGATAACATATTAAAAATAAAATCTGCAATTATATACTTAAATAACAATATGAATAGTATAGAGGCGGCTTTAGAAAATATTAATAATAGTTCAAATAGTTTAGGTACAACTTTAGGATTGTTAAAAAGTGAAATTCCAACAATATCACAAGGAATTAACTCTTTAAATGATACTAACATAAATACTCAAAACTTTATTTCAGGGGCTCAAAGTAGTATAAACACATCATATAATACGTTAAAAACTAATTATATAACAATTCAAGGGGAAATTGATGAGGTAAGTGGTTTATTAGATAATCTGCAAAATTTAGCTTCAAATAATAGCAATTCAGAAAATGAACTAGCTACCATAAATGAAGCTATAAATAAGCTTGAAACAGTGGATACATTAATTAATGCTAATATAAGTTTTTTAGAGGGACTTAATAATTCTAAATTAGATAGTGCAGTGGAAAGTCTAAAAGCATTAGAAAACTTTTTACAAACACAAGAAAAAGCATTAGAAAATGCTAAAAATATTATAGGGTCAGGGCAAAGATTAAGTACTACTATAATAGCTACATTGATTAATAATGGAAACAGTGCAAAAACTCAAATAAATAATATAGTAAATACAGTTAATAATGTAACTATGCCAGAACTTAATAATATAGGAAATAATATTTTGAATGCAACAAATAATGGAACTAAAATTATTGCTACATCTAAGGGCTTAATAAATCAAATAAATACTATTTTAAATACAGCAACTACTGGAACTAATATGGCAAGTAACATGTCAAGTGAGCTTATTTCAAAACTAAATGAGTATAAAGAACCAATAGCTAATTTAGCTACTCAGTTAGAAAAGGTTAATAATAATGATTTATCTGAAATAGTGAGTATACTTCAAAGTAATCCAAAGGTTGTAGGTAGTTTTGCATCAAGTCCATTTAATATAGACGAGGAGATACTTTATGCTGTACCAAACTATGGTAGTGGTATGGCCCCTATATATACTGTTTTAGCCCTTTGGGTAGGTGCCTTACTTTTAACATCATTATTATCAACTAAATCAAAGGATTTTGAAGGAAGTGAAAAAATAACTGTTAGAGAGAAACATTTTGGTAAGATGATGTTTTTTGTAATGTTAGGTGCCTTACAAGGACTTATAGTTTGCCTTGGAGATAAATATATCTTAGGAGTATATACAGTTAATTTTCCACTTATGATATTGTTTAGTATACTGTCAGCAGTAACATTTACTATAATAATATTTACTTTTGTTTCACTTTTAGGAAATATAGGAAAAGCTACTTGCATAGTTTTAATGGTATTACAACTTGCAGGCTCTGGTGGAACTTACCCAATACAAGTAGTGCCCAAAATTTTCCAAATACTACAACCTTTCTTTCCTTTTACTTATGCAATTGGTGGATTTAGAGAAGCAATTGCAGGTCCATTATTAAGTAGTGTAATTAAAGACATTGAAATTCTTATAATAATGGCTATAATATTTATCCTTATTGGATTTTTCTTTAAGAATCTTTTGAATAAAAGGGTTGAAAAGTTTGAAGAACAGTTTAAAAAATCTGGAGTCGGAGAATAAAAAGGTTTAGTTTTAGGAAGGAGGGCATTATGAAAAATATTTTTAAAATATTTTTTAGAGACTTAAAAAATATATCTAAAAATAAAGCAGCACTTATAATAATTATTGGTATCTGTATAATACCATCCCTTTATGCATGGATAAATTTAAAGGCATGTTGGGATCCTTATGCAAATACGGGGAATTTACCAGTTGCAGTTGTAAATGAAGATCAAGGAGCTGTTCTAAATGGTAAGGAGATAAATATAGGTGATAAAATAATAGATGAACTTAAAAATAATAAGGATATAGATTGGCAGTTTGTAACAGAACAGCAAGGTGAAGAAGGTGTAAAAACGGGTAAATATTATGCTATGATAGAAATACCAGATAATTTTTCATCACTTATAACTAATATACAAAATCTTGGGGCAGAAAAACCGGATATAATATATGTTGTAAATGAAAAGGCTAATGCTATTGCTACAAAGATTACTGATGTAGCTACAACAAAACTTACGAAAGAAATTAAGGGGAATATGATAGCTGCTGTAATAGATGCTGCAGGAAGTACTGTAAATGGAATAGGTAAAAAGCTTAAAGAAAACGAAGCTGGTCTTATTCAATTTAAAGATGATATGTTAACAGCCAGTACTTCAATAGATAACATAGAAAATTATATGAAGAATGTAGGAACTGATGCTAAAAATTTTTCTGATTATTTAAACCTTGTTAAAAGTGATACTACATCAATTACAAGTGGGTTAAATAGTTTGCAAAATATAGCAAATTCTAGTAGAACATTAGTAAACTCTACTACTAGCACTTTAAGTAGTTTAAGCCAAAATGTTGAAAATAATATAAGTAATATTCAAAATGCTATATCAGAGACAACATCTTTTATAAATGAGTTAAAAGCTATTGATTATAACGTTAATGGAAATAAGGCTACTGCATTAGCTCTTATAGATAAGATGAGTAGCTCTTTAGATAATGCAAATAGTTATATAAAGAAGGCTATTAAGACATTAAATATAATAAATAATATAGCTTCAAGTAGCAAAGTAACTGCACAAATAGAATCATTAAATAAGCTAAGTTCAACTATAAATAGTGCAATATCGTCATTAAACTCTTTAAAGGATAAAGTAAATGCTATACCAAATGTTATAACTAATAATAAAACAAGTAATGATATAAGTGCTGAGAAAAATGAATCTTTAGCTAATGGAACTCTTAGTAGTGTAACTACGATTCCAGATGGACTAACAAATGAAGGTAGTAATTCAAATGAATCTGGAACAACTATTGATTTGAGGAATGTAGATACGGCATTAAATAATGTTTTAACTATATTAAATAACGCATCAGTTACACTAGGAAATATATCAAGTAATTTTTCAAATAATGTGATTCCAGATATAAATAATATAGGAAGTAATTTAAATAATAAAATAGATAGTGCTGATTCTATTATCAGTAGTTCTTATGAAATTGTACCTGCTATTAAAGAATTATCTGATACGGGAATAGAAGTCAGTGGAGAGGTATTAAACACTGCTAATGAGGTTAATTCTAAACTTTCTAGTTTTTCAGGAAGTTTAAGTTCTTTAAATGATAAGTTGAGCATTTTAAATAATGATACATTAAATAATGCTATAAGTCTTCTTCAAAGGAATACTGGTGATATATCAAGTTTTTTATCATCACCAATAAATGTCAAACAAGAAGATGTATATAATTCAGATACGTTTGGCATGGGACTTACACCATTTTATACAGTTCTTGCTATTTGGGTTGGAGCACTTCTTCTAACATCACTTTTAACAGTTGAGTGTGAAGAGGAATTAGAGAAAGGCAAAAAGGTAAGATTAATTGAACAACATTTCGGGAAAATGCTATTATTTATATTTTTATCTCTTATACAAGCAACAATAGTTACATTAGGAGATAAATTTGTACTAGGAATTGAGCCGTCTAATGTATTAGTTACATTAGGATTTGCATTTTTAAGTTCAATAACATTTACTATTATAATATTTACGCTGGTTTCACTTTTTGGAAATATAGGAAAAGCTATGTGTGTTCTTATAATGGTGTTTCAAATTGCAGGTTCAGGAGGAATATATCCAATACAAACAAATCCAAAAATATTTCAAATTTTACAACCAATATGGCCATTTACTTATGCTATAGATGGATTTAGACAAGGAATTGCAGGAGTTGTTTGGAGTGATGTTAGGAATGACGCTTTAGCCTTAGTATGTTTTCTAATAATATTTTTAGTTTTTTCATTATTAAAGAAGCCATTCCATCATGTAACAGAATCAATGAGCAAAAAGTTTAAAGAATCAGGATTATAGAAATCTTAAATTTGAAATAGTAAAACACCAAGAATAAATTTTATTCTTGGTGTTTGGTATGTAAAAATATTATTATTTAAGAAAACGTGTAAGAGAAATTACAATTATAAAAGCTATTAGTATAAGTGGAGAAAAAATAGTAACATATGATAGTAGTTCCATAAGTGATTTCCTCCTATTCAAAAAATTATCTTTTTTTTATATTATTACTATAATTAGGTTATGTCAATGGAAATTGGATATAAGTCTAAATTGGTTAAAAGTACTTATATCAGATAAAAAAGCCCACCTTATGAAAAAGATGGACTTAAGTTATATTGTTTTTACTACATCTTACTGTGGAATGTTCTGTTTATAACATCTAATTGTTGTTCTCTAGTTAATTTTATAAAGTTAACAGCATATCCTGAAACTCTTATAGTTAATTGTGGATAGTTTTCTGGATGGTCCATAGCATCTAAAAGAGTTTCTCTATTAAATACATTAACATTTAAGTGATGAGCTCCTTGTCTAAAGTATCCATCCATTAATGAACTAAGGTTAGTAATTCTATCTTCAGAGGATTTTCCTAAAGCATCTGGAATTATTGAGAAAGTATTTGATATACCATCTTGAGAGTATTCATAAGGAAGTTTAGCAACTGAGTTTAAACTTGCAAGACTTCCACTATTATCTCTTCCATGCATTGGGTTTGCTCCTGGTGCAAATGGTTCGCCAGCTTTTCTTCCGTCTGGAGTTGTTCCTGTTTTCTTTCCATAAACAACATTTGAAGTTATAGTTAAAACTGATTGAGTATGATAAGAATTTCTATAAGTTTTATTCTTTCTTATCTTTTTCATCATATTTTCAACTAAAAATACTGCTATATCATCAGCTCTATCATCATCATTTCCGTACTTTGGATATTCTCCTTCAACTTCAAAATCAACAGCGATTCCTTCTTCATTTCTTATTGGTTTAACTTTTGCATATTTTATTGCAGATAAAGAATCAGCACAAACTGAAAGACCAGCTATTCCACAGGCCATTGTTCTAAATACATCTCTATCGTGAAGAGCCATTTGTAGTGCTTCATAAGAGTATTTGTCATGCATATAGTGAATTACATTTAATGTATCAACATAAAGCTTTGCAAGCCAATCTGTCATAACATCAAACTTTTCTATAACTTCATTATAGTTTAGATATTCACTTGTTATAGGTTCTAGTTTAGGACCTACTTGAACTCCTGACTTTTCATCTTTTCCACCATTTATAGTGTATAAAAGAGTTTTAGCTAGGTTAACTCTAGCACCAAAGAATTGCATTTGTTTACCAACTCTCATAGCAGAAACACAGCAAGCTATAGCATAATCATCTCCCCAGTAAGGCTTCATTAAGTCATCATTTTCATATTGAACAGAACTTGTATCAATTGAAACTTGAGAACAAAAATCTTTAAACCCTTTAGGAAGATTAGTTGCCCATAATACAGTTAAATTAGGTTCTGGTGATGGTCCTAAAGTGTATAAAGTGTTTAGTATTCTAAAAGAGTTTTTAGTAACTAAAGGTCTGCCATCTAAGCCAATACCGCCAATTGATTCTGTTACCCAAGTTGGGTCTCCTGAGAATAAATCATTGTATTCTGGAGTTCTTAAGAACTTAACAAGTCTTAATTTCATAACAAAATGGTCCATAAGTTCTTGAGCCTCAGCCTCAGTTAATGTTCCATTTTTTAAATCTCTTTCAATGAATATATCTAAGAAAGTAGAAGTTCTACCAAGAGACATTGCAGCACCATTTTGGTCTTTTATAGCACCTAAAAATCCAAAGTATAACCATTGAACAGCTTCTTTAGCATTTTTAGCAGGTTTAGATATGTCAAATCCATAAGATAAGCCTAAGTTTTTAAGCTGTTTTAAAGCTACTATTTGATTAGAGATTTCTTCTCTAAGTCTTATAACATCTTCATCTATAGTTGAAACTTCTAAGCTCTTTTTTTGTTCTAATTTATCTTCAATTAATCTATCAACACCATAAAGGGCAACACGTCTATAATCACCTATAATTCTGCCTCTTCCATAAGCATCAGGAAGACCTGTAACTATACCAGATTTTCTAGCAAGTTTCATTTCATCAGTATAGGCATCAAAAACACCTTGATTATGAGTTTTTCTATATTTACTAAATACTTCAGAAATTTTAGGGTCAACTTCAAAATCATAAGCTTTTGCAGCATTTTCAGCCATTCTTATACCACCATAAGGCATAACAGCTCTTTTTAGTGGGGCATCTGTTTGAAGACCTACTATTTTTTCTAAGTTTTTATCTATATAACCAGCATTATAAGCATCTATTCCTGAAATTGTTTTTGTATCAACGTCTAAAACACCACCGTTATCAATTTCAGCTTTAAAAAGATTAGCAACCTCATCAGAAAGTTTTTTAGTATCCTCAGTAGCTTTAGCTAGGAAACTGCTATCACCCTCATAAGGAGTGTAGTTTGTTTGAATAAAGTTTCTAACATCTATTTCTTTTGTCCAAGAACCTTTTTTAAATTCATTCCAATATTGTTCCATGAAATACCCCCAAACAAATCTATTAAATAATAATTATTAAACAATAATTATTTTCCATAAATTTATTATATCACAAATTTATGGAAAAACAATAGATAAAAGTAAATAAATATAAAAATATTCTTTTTATATACACATTAAAATATTACTTTCAAATTCTTTAGAACACAATATATTCAACTATATCAATATGGAGAGTTTTATAAACTAATATCATTAAATATATTTATGAATAAATTGTAAATTCATATAAAAAACAAATAGATAATATGTAAAATTTATCTTGATAATGGTTAATTTTAGGCATATAATTCAGTAAAGTTATAAATTTATATTTTTTTATTATGGGAAAACAATGTTCATTAAATCAAAGGAGAGAAGAAAATGAAAAGAAATAAGATAGTATCAATTTTAGAGTATTCAGTAAGAAACAAAATGTTAGTTGGAATTTTAACAGTTTCCTTAATAGGAGCTGGTGGTGTATTTTTATCAAGTCATAGTAATTTTCAAAATAACACTATTGGGATTAATAAAACAGTGTTAGCGGGAACAATAAATAATAGTGGAAACAAGGCTTGTGTTATAAATGGAAATGATAATTTAGTTCTTTATACATCAGCAAATAATTCTAATATAGCAGGATATATATCTGTAGGAGAAATGTTAACAATAAACAGTTATAGTAATGGATATTATAATGTTACTGTTCAAGAAACAGGAGCAACAGGATATATTGCATCAGCTGATATGCAAAAGATAGTAAGTGGAGTTGGGGATAATTTAACTTCATTAAGTGGAACAGCCTATGTAACTAATGTTTCAACTGTGGTTAATTTAAGGGAAAACGCAACAATGAATTCAGAGACACTTGCAAAGCTTAAAAATGATACATCAGTAACTCTACTTGGAAAACAAGGAGATTGGTATAAAGTAGAGGCTAATGGAACAACAGGATATATTTATGGAGAGTACATAGCAATAGCAAATTCAAATACAACAAACAATTCATCATCAAGTTCAAGGGCAACAACCTCAAACACAGGTAACTCATCAACTAAAGCTACATCATCAAATAATAGTTCAAGTGCTACTGGAACAACTAGAAAATTAACAAATAGCACAAATGGACAAACATCAAGTACAGGAAGTTCAACAACTAAATCAGAATATTCACCTTACTTTGGAAGTTGGACAGTAAATACAAATCCTGTAGCACAAATATATGGAGTTGGTGGTGCAAATCCAAGTAAATTACCTGAAACAATTTTCTTAAGTGAATCAAAATTTGTTTTTGGAAATAAGGTAATAAATAATCCATATTATAAAGTAGAAACAATTAATTCATCATACTTTACTAATAATGGTTCATGTGAAACTTTATTTGGAAATGGGGAAGATGTTCAAGTATTAGTAGTTTCAGCTTCAAGTAATGATACCTTATATAGTTCTGATAGTTATATATTCCTAATTCATAATGGTAAATTAGATATAGTTGATGGAGTATGTTTCTATGAATATAGTCTTACTAATTCTTCAACTGCAAGTATTCATGGGTCAACAGGAGAGGTATCAGTTTATAATCCTGTAATAAAGGAAACAAAGATATCAAATGAAAAATTACCAGAAAATTTAAGTACAATAAATGTGGCAAGTGGACAATGTTATTATACATTAAGTAAATATGCAGATAAGCTTGGAATAAATTCTAATACTCTTAGAAAAGAGGTTTATAATCAAATAAAAGGATTAGTTAAAAATAATGGATATATAGTATTAAATTCAGCTCAGCAGGAAATAGTTGAACATGGAACAACAGCACAAAAGGAAGCATTAATGAAGAAATACGGAGAAGATGCTCTTCTTATAAATGTAACATATAATACTAATTTCCCAGCAACACAAGGGGAAACAGTTTATCCTGGATATTTTACTGATGGACAATTCTATTATTCTTTTGCAATATCAACATTACAACAAATGTGTGAAAATTCTAATGATTTTGGTGTATATAATGGAGTGATTAGTACAGATGGACAATTAGCCAATACAAAGACATTTAATGAAGCTTGCAAAAATAAAGAGGTATACTCCTTAAACTTAGAATTTCCAGCTTGGTTATCATTTCAAATGAATTTATAGGATATAATTTAATTTTCTTTAAATAGTTGTTGGTTTTAGGTAAGTTTAAAAGGTTAATTTAACTTTTTTATTCTTATCTAAAACCAATATTTTATTAAAAGAAGGCAATGTATTTTATTTATCCTCAGGAAATAAAAGTTCTATTATATGCACGCCTTGTTTTTCACCTATATTAATACCATCTACACAAAAAGTACAATAGCAAATAACCTTATCTTCCTTTATATTTTTACAATACCTCTTAAAATATAAAGCTTGTTCTTTAGGACTACAAGGATTAAACATATGAGAGCCATTTTTAACATATCTTTTAGGGGCTAATTTTGCATTACTTGGATTACATGGAGACAGTAGCTTAGTTCCACAAAAACGTGTCTTTTCAAAATTTTCTTCAAGTTCTATATAATTTATATTCATCTTTGATAAAAGTGAACGTATGGTATCTTGAAGATGTCTTTTCTCAAAGGCAGTCCAACAATCTTGTATTACCATAGTTTCTCCATGATAGTTTGGAAAGTTAAAACTCTCATCCTCATTTATTAACTCCCATACAAATTTTATATTTTTGCTTTGGGAACTTTCCTCAATAATAGCTGCACAATTATTACAAACAACAAGGGCAGTATCATTAGATGTTAGCTTTGAATGATTTGGTCTACAACAACCAGTGGTTTCTATATTAAGTTTTTTCTTTATGTAATTATTAAGCTTTTCACTAGATTCTGGGTAAGCTAATTTTGTTTTACAGCTTGGAAAAAATATTTCTGCCATAAAATTACCTCCTTTAAATATCTTGTGTATATCTTAACACAGGCTTTTTTTACTTATTTTATGCATAAACTATATATTTTTTATGCTTGTATAATAAAATCACTTCATTACAGCTATATTAACATATAAGGAAGTGGAGTTTAAATTTATATTTTACTTGTTATTTTGATAATGGTTTTAAAAATTCTAACATTAATTCACCAATTTCTTTTGAGTGAGTTTCTAGTGCAAAGTGACCACTATCTAATAAATGAATTTCTGCATTAGGTAAATCTTTTTTAAAGGCTTTAGCTCCTTGAGGAATAAATGAAACATCATTTTTACCCCAAACTGCTAATAGTGGTGGTTGATATTTTCTAAGATATTCTTGAAACTCAGGGTACATTTTTACGTTAGTTTGATAATCGAAAATTAAGTCTAGTTGTTTTTCATCATTTTCAGGTCTAGACATATAATAAGTATCTAATGTGTAACCATCAGGGGAGACACTGTTTTCTTTTGTTCCATCTGTATATTGATTTTTAATAGTTTCAGGGGCAAAAGCTATTTTATAACTTTGTCTCTTTTCTTCAGTTGGATTATTCCAGTACTCTTCTCTAGTAGCCCATTTTGTGCCTAAACCTTCTCTATAAACATTACCATTTTGGCTTATAATAGCTGTAATGCTTTCAGGGTTATTCATTGCTAAACGAAAACCTATAGGAGCACCATAATCAAAAACGAATAAAGCATATTTTTTTATACTTAATTTTTTAATAAAGGCTTCCATAACATTAGATATATTATCAAATGTATAAGTAAATTCATCTCTACTAGGACAGTCAGAGTTACCAAAGCCAGGGAAATCAGGAGCAATAACATAATAGTCCTTTTCAAGAATAGGCATTAATTCTCTAAAATAATGACTGGCTGATGGAAAGCCATGAAATAATACAATTATAGGATTATTTGGATTACCTCCTTTGCGATAAAAGATATTTAAATTTTTAACTTGTGTATAATGATATGTAGTCATAATATTTATATTATCTTAAAGGGTATCTAAATAGTTTTAGTCTATTAGAATTTATAATTAAGATAATAAATTCACTTCCTTTCTTCATTTAAATGATAATTTTACTTAAATCAAAGTATCCTAAAATGTTTGATAGATATATTTTAGGTAATATTTAATATAATATGTCCATATTATATTGAATATAAAAATCTATGATCTATATAAATATTAATTTCAATAATCTAATAGTATTTTTTATCTCCAAAATAAAATTACTATAAAATTTCTAATGTTTGAGAATATAAGTTATAGGAATTTAGCAATTTTATAAGAAGATAATTAAAATACTTAATGAAATTAGGTTAATTATTTAATTTTCTTAGAACTAACGTTAATTTAAAATATAGTTTATAAATATAAACTTAAAAAAGTAATTCGGTTAAATGAAAAGCTTTCTTCCCACCTAATTTAAGACCATTTACGCAGTAGTGACAATAAGCTATTACTTTTTCTGTAGGTATTTTACTACAGTAATTTTTCATTAAATCTTCACGCTCTTCATAATTACACGGAATAAATTTTCCGTTAGCATTTTCAACAAAACGCTTTGGTGCTAATTTTAAATTTCTTTCTGGAGCAATTTTGTATAGTGAATCTCCACAAAACTCAGTTTTCTCATGATTATTTTTTAACTCAACAATGTCTATATTCATCTTTCTTAATAAGAATCTCACAGCTTCTTGTTCGGTATAGTTATCATAGCTACGCCAACAATCTTGAAGTGCTATTTTTTCTTTATTGTAGTTTGGAAAATTAAAATTCTCGTCATTTAAAATAAATTCCCATAGGGATATTCTCTTTAAATCTGGCCTATATTCTTCAAATATAGCTGAGCAATTATGACATACATAAATTATAGTTTGCTCTTGAGTAATATCTAAAAAATCTGGTGTACTACTCCAACGGTTTTGTAACCAATTAGGCATAGATTCCGTAAATTCTTTTAGCTTATACTTTGGAACACAACATCTCATAATAGGAATGTTAAAATTCTTTGTAAGATAATCTTGGATTTTCGCACTAAGCTCTGGATATTCACGGGTAAATACACAGCTTGCTATATAAACATAACTAGAATTTTTCATATAACTCATCTCCAATTTAATAAATTTTATTTGGGATTTAATAAACGTTAGTTTATAAAGATTTATGGATTACTTTAAATAAAAAAGCCACTTTAAACTTTTATTTAAAGGAAAAATATATTAAGAGATAATATAACTATTAATATAGACTAACTTAAATCAGGTACTCTTTCATGTTTAACCCCTGAAAATAATAGACAACCTCCTACAAAAACAACTATAGCAGCAACTACTAAAGACAGATAAGAGGATAAGATTCCTGCTAAAGATGGACCTATCATTTGACCTACGCCATAAATAGCAGTAAAAGCACCTATAATTTTGCTATTATCCTTTGGTTTTATATAACTTACTAAAGTTGTACCAAGGGCTGTTATACCAATAAAAGTGGCACCAAATAATATAGCGCTTATTACAATTCCTAGTTCTGTAGGAAAAAATACAGGAAAAGCTATTCCAACAGCCTGAAGAATCATTGCAAAGATTAGTGATTTTATAAGGCCATATTTTTTACCAAGGGATGACCAAAGCAAACATGAGGGAATAGCAAAGAGTCCTACTATTGCCCAAACTATTGTGGCATGTCCATTAAAGCTTGGAATATTTTCAGCAATATCTATAATAAATGTACCAGTAACTATGTATCCGAGTCCTTCTAGACCATAGGCTATAAAAATCCATGGTAACCATTTTGCAGGAGGAACTTTTACAGATACTTTAGTAATATTTAAGTTATCTTCTGTTTTAGGAATATCTTTTAGATAAATCCATGAAATTATTGCAAGGGGTATGCTTATTATGGATAATAAAATCCAAATAACTTCCCAATTAAATAAAGTATTAAAAATAGGAATTAAAATACCTGTTAGGAAAATACCTATACCTGGGCCACTATAAAAAATACCTGATAGTTTTATTTTATTTTGTTTAGTTAGTTCTTCTAGAACTATTCCTGATGCTAAAATAAATAGAAAAGCACTAACTACACCTGATATAAAGCGAAAAGCAAACCATAGTGAGTAAAGACTAAATATTCCCATAAAAGCAGTAGTTAAAATTGAGGCTATTAAGCTTAGTTTTAAAACAGTTGTTTTATGGTGCTTCATAGGAATTATTACAACTAATATAGAGCCAACTAAATATCCAGCGTAATTGCTTGATGCTAGAAAACCAGCTAGGGTATTTGAAAATAAAGCATCATTTTTTTGCATAAGTGGTAATAGGGGAGTATATGAGAATCGTCCTATACCAATGGCAATAATTAAGGCAGATATTCCTGCTAGTAGAAATAAGTAAAAACGTCTATTCAATTAAAAAGTCACTTCCTTAAAATTTATCTTTGGTTTTAAGCTATATTTTAAATGTATATCAATTTAGAAGATAAAAGAGTTCAAATATTAAATTAGGATTGTAAAAGAGTATTATTTTATCTTCCTTTAAAATCAATATTAAGTTTTAAACATAGCTTTTATTTCTGGTTTAATTATATAGGAGGTTTGATATCTTGAAAAATACTAAAAAAATATTCTAGCCATCTGTTAAACAGATGGCTAGAAGTAAAGAAATTAAAGGTATAGTATATAGTGTAATTAAGGGTTAGTATGAAATGTATTAATAAATTCTGTTAAGGCTTTAGGAATGAATTTATCTTTTCTATAAACAAAGACTATTGGGGCTTTGTTATAAGGTTCTCTTATAGAGTGATATTTTAACACCCCTGAATCTATGTATTTTTGTACTACTGGAAGAGGAAGTAGGCTTATACCAAGGCCTGAACACACACAAGATATTATAGCTGATATTGTATCAAATTCCATGATTTTATTTGGTATTATACCCTCACTATCTAGCCATTGTTCTAATGTCTTTCTGTAAGTGCAACCAGTAGGAAATACTAACAAAGTTCTGTCTTGTATATCTTTTATAGAAGACATAATGGGGTGAAGAGAATCTGTAATTAATACTAGTTGTTCTTCTTTAATTGTTTTTTGTTTTAAGTCAGGATGATTAAAATTTCCAGCTACAAAAGCACCGTCTATTTTATAATTAAGAACATCTTCAATATTTTTTAAAGTGATGTCAGTTTTTATAGTTAAGTCTACTTGAGGACAGCTTTTGTGATAAGTAGAAATCAATTGAGGCAAATATGTAGTTGCTAATGTTTCTAAGCAACCTATGTGTAGTTCCCCTATTGGTACATCATTATCCATAACAGCATTACTTGTTTCATCAACAAGATTAAATATTTTTTCACTATATTTAAGTAAAAGTTCACCTTTATTAGTTAGGGTAATGCCTTTATTATGTCTATAAAATAGGGTAGTTTTAAAATGGTCTTCTAATTGCTTGATTTTTGTAGAAATATTAGATTGGGCATAGTTAAGTTCCCTTGCAGCTTGAGAAAAACTTCCTGTCTTAGCCACAGTTTGAAAGACCTTTAGTTCTTGTAAATCCATAATAGCATCTCCTTGTGTATAAAAATTTTATTATTAAAAATATATAATTATATTTACTATAATGAAATTAAAAAAGTTAGTTAAAATTTTTCTAAGATAATTATAATCTTTAAAAGTTTCTAGATAAAGATTAATAAATTAATATAAATATTTAATATGTATGTGAGAACATATAAAAAGTATCTTATAAAAGCATTTATAGAAGGTATAAAGGTATTATAAAAAAGAAAAATTTTGGTATTAATTTTATTTATGAATAAATAATGAACATATTGAAAAGATTAATGGATTATTTAAGAAAATTATGTTGAAATATGGAATATAAAGGAGTATATTGAGTTCAGATATTAATTATTAAATCTAAGAGATATTATGGATTAATTAAAATGAGTTATGGAATATATCTTAAATAATTATTAATTTAGAATAAATTTTAATAGCTTGATATAATTTTATTCATGATTTATATAATATTAAGTAAAAGATTTCATATAAGATTGTAAGAACTATGTTCATGGTATTAGGATATTAGGGAGATGGGATAGATGAGAAGAAATAAGGTAATTTCAATAATTGAAGGCTCTATAAAGAATAAAGTATTGGTATCATTTCTAACAGTAGCAATAATAGGTGCTGGTGGAATGATGATAGCTGGTGGGGGAAATTTATCAAGTAACAATTTAACAGTAAATAAAACTATGTTAGCGAGAACAATAAATAATAGTGGAAATAAGGCATGTGTTATAAATGGAAACGACAATTTAGTTCTTTATACAACATCAAGTGCTTCTAATATAGAAAGTTACATATCAGTTGGAGAGATGTTAACAATAAATAGTTATAGTAATGGATATTATAATGTAACAGTACAGGAGACTGGTGTAACAGGATATATTGCATCATCAAATATGCAAAAGATAGTAAGTGGAGTTGGATATAGTTTAACCTCATTAAGTGGTACAGCATACATAACAAATGTTTCAACTAGGGTAAACTTAAGGGAAGAAGCAACAATGAATTCAGCAATACTAGCAAAATTAAAAAATAATAGTGAAGTAACATTACTTGAAAAACAAGGAGATTGGTATAAGGTAGAGATTAACGGAACAACAGGATATATATATGAAGAATATATAGTTTTACCAAATGCAAATTCTACTATAGTAAATAATTCGTCAAAGACAAGCTCACAAAACACTTCAAAAGTGGTTAAAGCAACAAGTTCTAACAATAGTAAATCTAGTAATTCAACAACTAAAGTTACATCATCAAAAAGTTCATCACTGTATTCACCTTATTTTGGAAGTTGGACTATAAATAAAAATCCTGTAGCAGCTATAGAGGATGGAATTGGAGATGGTTCAAGTTCATTCCCAGAAACAATCTTCTTAAATAAGTCAGAATTTATTTACGGTAATCAAGTGATTAAAAACCCAGTATATAAAGTAGTAAGTGAGAGTTCCTCATATTTCTTAGGTAATTCAGAGTTTTGTCCTCAAATATTTGGAGTTAATGGCACAAATAGTGTAAAAGTATTAGTAATTGAGGATCCAAGTAATACAAGCAATAATTACTCATTTATAATATATAATGGTAAATTACTTACATCTAATGGTTTGGGTTTTTATGGATATACATTAAGTAATTCATCTACTACAGGAGTTATTGGATCAACAAAAAATATAAGTTGTAATGAGCCAATAACTAAAAATACAACAAGTAGCAAAACAGGAACAGCATATATATATCAACCAACAGGTAATGAATCAGCTGGCATTTATCAAGATCCAACTGGGGATACAACACTTGAAACAGCATTACAATCAGGTACTAAAGTAACTGTTTTAGGTGCAGAAGATGGATTTTATAAAATAGAATATGGTAACAATGAAATTGGCTATGTACCAGCTAGATATTTATCTTTTAATAAGCCAGAGAGCTCAAATTCAAGTAGCTCAGTAAAATCAACAGGTAGTACAAATTCTTCAACAGGGACTAGTAATAGTAATTCTAAGATAGTAGTACAGAATGTAGAGCAAGCTATGGCACTAGTAGAAAAAGAAATAGGTACTACAGGTAAAGATGGAAAAATAGTTTGGAGTTATATGTCTGATACAGATGGACCTTCAGGAGCATTATTTACAGGAAATAATGGAGTTAAGTTCTATTTAATTCGTGGTGATTATGAATCATTTATTAAACATAGAGAAGAGGTTCATGGATGTGGATCTTATGATGGTTTAGATTATTATGTTTTACAAAATGGAACAGTTGTAAATAGTAATTCTGCAGAAGGCCAAAGTATTTTCGTATAGATATAAAGAAACTTATACTATTTACTAATAAAAGAGCATCACTAAAAGTGTGATACTCTTTTCTAATACGTATGTGTGAAGGGATAAAATAATATGAGTGCAAAAAAGATTATAATACCAATAGTTATAGCCGCAGTTGTTGCTTATGGGGTTGGTTATTATTGTTATACAACAGTAAATGTAACTTCACAAGGAGCAAATACTACGGTAAGTTCTACAACTTCAAGTGCTGTGGAAAGTACAGGGGTAAATGTTTCAGCAAGTAAAACTACATCAACAGTTAATAATACAGTAGCTCAAGGGGAAGCATCAAAAGTAAATAGCACAAGTAATTCTAATGCTGCTTCATCTACTGTAAAGACTAGTGGAGATAGTGCAAGTATAAAGGCTTCAAGTGATACAACTAATAATACTACAAGTGAAAAAACAAATTCAGGTACTATAACTTATACTGTTCCAAGTAGTCAGTATACATCAAGTGCTGTTGTAGTAGAGAATACAACTGGAAATCCTATATCAGAATCACAATTAGATGGATATTTAAGGTCTTGGATTATGGTTGGGCAATATAACTGTCAGTCTATATGTGATGCTACAGGAACCTATTGGGAAAAACCTTGGCTAAATAAAGTATCACAAGAAACACTATATCAGGCTTTTTTAGATGCAAATGGCGAAGCTGCACTTTCTAAAAATATAACAGCTAATGAATTTATAAAAGCAACACAAGAATTAAACAGACTTACAGCAAATGATGTACCATTTACCATTTCACAGGCTAAAACTTTAATATTAAACATGTTACAAGAAGATGGTTATGCAACACCAAGTGAGGTTACAAAGATAGTTTTTGTACAAGGTCAACAAGGTTATAGTGGTTATTATGAAGTTTATACTAAAGAATCAGGAAATAATGTTTTTTGGACTGTATATGCTAATACTGGATATGCACATGGATAAAAAATAAATTTTAAACAAGATATATATTGTAATAAAGTTGCTATGTCTAAATATAGCAACTTTATTATTTATGTAGAAACTTTATAAGTATTTTTCTATTAAACTAAGTTTATAAAATTTTTACTTATGATATATTATAAATATTTTATATAATACTGAATTTTAAATCAGAAAAATAAAGGGAAATGTTTACAAATGTAGTATTTATATATATGAAACATTAATATAATATTATAAATATAAAATGGGTGAGTTTATGGGATTTATGGTTATGCTAAATATTATAGCAGGAATTCTAAGTGTTTATTTTGGATATGAAATAAAGGTTAATAGAAAATTAGGATTTATAAGTGATTACAAAAATAAACATATAGTAAATCAGAATGCTTATTTAAATTGGATTGGAACCTCAGAATTAATATTTGGTATTTTAATGTTAGTTGTAGCGTTAGTAACAATTATAAGTAAATCAAATTTCTTTATTGTGGTAGTAGATGCTATTTTAGCAGTAATTTTTGTAGGTTCATTGTTAATAGGTGACGGAAAATATAGTGAGTAAAAAGAGGAAGAGTTGTTACACATTTAGCAACTCCTTTTTCTGTTTTAATAATTATAAATAATAATGAATAATAACAATAAGAAAGTAACTAGTTTTAGTTTCTTGTAGATAAAGAATAGCTATTATAAATAAAAAGATAGAAATTAATATTCTATAAGAATTTAGGGACATTAGGTAAGTTTGTTTGTTTTGTATTTAAGGTTAATAATAAAACTATTGAGCCCAATATAAGAATATCCAATAAAAGTAATAAAAAGGCCTTTTATCAATCATGAATTACCTTCAATTAATGATTTTAAGTAATTTATTTTTAGTATTATTTCAATAAATAATAAAATGTAAGCTATTGTAAAGACAAATAATAAAGTAGGTGTTAAATTCAATATAAAATTCTCTAACCTTAATAAGCATATATTAATAAATATTAAATTAAATCCCAATATAGTTTTTTTTAAAGTTTAAATAGATATTGCTAGCGTTAACTTATAAATGTTATATTAATTATTAAGAAATAATTGTAAAGTTAAGCAACATTTTTAGTGAGGTTAAAGAAACATTAGTTTATAACATAGATGATATAAAAAATAAGGGAGCTGTAGGAATGAATTCATTAAGTATTTTAACAATAATAGTGACTCTTATTAATATAGGAATTTTCATATTAATAATTTATGGGATTTATCGTGTTATACGAGGAATTATAAAATATTTAAAAAATAAATAGGAGGTGATATAAGTGTTAACATTAGTTATAGGTATTATAGTAATAGCTATAATAATTTATCTAGTAGTAGATTTTTTAAAAAATGGGCTTTCGTCAGCTAGACGAAGAAGAAAATTTATGTGGCTAGCAGTAATATTATTATTTATAGTAAATGAATATGCAGGAGCTATTGCGGTTTTAGCAGTAGTAGCAGTAACTTTAATAAGCTCAATGATAAATTCTAAAAGAAAATAATACATAATAGAAGAAAAAATTATTTATATAATCTTTTTTATTGCTTATACTTAGAAAATATATTAATGGGTTTATAAAAAAGGTAAAGAGATAAGATTTTCTAATATACTTTCTTTATGATATATTTAATAGTGAAATTGATATTCATATGACTTATTAAAATTAAATTTAGTGTTTAATATAACAATATTTTAATGAATGAAGGAGAAAGTTACTTATGCATAATAATTCAGATATGTTAATAATAGTGTGTATAATTGCTGTAATAATAATTGTGATTCAGATAATCAAGATGAAATTAAGTGGAAAATAAATATATATAGAACAAAAAATGTATTTATTCACATAGTGGGAAATTATAAAAAATAATGATTAAATAGTTGATAAATTGGGTATATGGGAAGTGGAAAAAATGAATGGTGAGAATTTAGAGGTATATACAGTCGTAATAGCACTATTATATGCAGGATATATATATAGTTATTAATAAAATATTAGGAATTGAAAAGCGTATATTTAAAGGAATTGGTGATATGTCACCATTAGCTATATTATTTTTAATTCCAGGATATATTTTAGGGGATATGACTAATAGATATTACATAGTAGCTCCAATAATTATTACAATAGTTTTTGTATTTTTACTTATATTAATAAATAGAATAAAAAAGAACAGAATAAAGAATATATAAGATGATCAAGAAAGCTATGCAAATTGCATAGTTTTTTCTTTTAGGTAGATAATTTGAAAATATATATTATTTTTTATTGAACTTTTTCTTGTGTTATACGTTAAATAACTGAAACAGAAAAAGGAGAGGAGTTTAATGATATTTGATAAAGCAGATATAGAAAACAGGGAAAAGAATTTAATAAAGAGGATTAAAGATGGAGATAGATATGCTTTTGAAATATTGATAAATGATAATATAAATATCTTAAAGGGATATGTATTAAAGCTTACTTGTAATATGGATGTAGCAGAAGACATTATACAAGAAACATTATTAGCAGCAGTAGTTTATATAGATTCATTTATTCCTAATGTAAAGTTTTCTACTTGGCTTATAAAAATAGCTACAAATAAATATAAAGATTACTTAAGAAAAGCAAAGGATACAGATGTTTTATTAGATATTGTACCATCAACAATTTGCATTGAAGATGAAATAGTTAAAGCTGATGAATATAAGAGAGTATTAAATATATTAAAATCAATGCCTTATGAAAAAAGGAGTGCTTTTATATTAAAACATTATTATGGATATAGTTATGAGGAAATTAGTTTTATTATGAAAAGCTCAATAGGTACAGTGCGATCAAGAATACATTATAGTATTAAAGAGATTATTTCAAAATTTAAAGGGGAGTTATAAATATGAAGAATAGTGATAATAAAAATGATGATATTTTTCATAACGAGAACTATATAGATATGATTGAAAATAGTGTTAACTTAAATATTGATGTTAGTTCTATAGTTAGTCATGGGGAAGAGTTAAGATTAAAAAGAAACTTAAGAAATTCCACTATAAAGTTTTTTATAGTGGCAATTATCATAGGGTTTTTAATTGGAATGTTAATTTTAAGGTGTCCTATAGTTATGGTTGTTATAATTCAAATAGTTTTTATTAGTTTGTTATTGGTAGTATATTTTGTTCTACTAAATATAAAATCTAGGGGGAAAGTAAATGAATAGATTAAGTTTATTTTTCGTAGTAATTATTATAGTTGCAGTTTTAATTCAAGGAACTTTAATATTTAGAGATGCTTTAAGAAAAAAGATACCATTTCCATGGATATGGGGAATAATAGGGTTACTAAACATACCAAGTTCAGCAATTATTTATTTGATATTTAGAAAAATATATCTAAATAAAAGAAGAAAATAACTATAGTTTATTAAGTAATATAGTCAATATAAAAAGCTATGCAAAATTTGCATAGCTTTTTTAGATTTAAGCATCTTTTTTATATGCTGATATATCTGGATTTGTTTCAGAAAATGCTAAATCAACTTCATGTAATTTTAGTATTTTAGTTTTATATTTTACTTTATAACCAATATAAAATGCTAAAAATAGTGGTATTCCTATATAAGCAGCTACAAGAGTTTGCCATGTTGAATCTCCAAAACCTTGAAAGACCACTATAAGTCCACACATGGAAAGAGCTATTATTGGGCCTATTGGGAATAATTTAGCTCTATATTTTAACTTTTTCACATCATATCCTTGAGCAACGTAAGCTTTTCTAAATCTATAGTGACAAATTGATATTCCAAGCCATGCTATAAATCCAGCAAGACCAGAGGCATCTACAAGCCAAATATATACTGTGTTTTCTGCAAATACTCCTGTTAAGAAACAAAGTGATGCAACAACAGTAGTTAAGATTATAGCATTTAGAGGAACACCTTTTTTAGTAACTTTTCCAAAAGCTTTAGGAGCCATTCCTTCTTTAGCCATAGCATAAAGCATTCTACTAGATGCATACATTCCTGAGTTACCAGCAGATAAAACAGCCGTTAGTATAACTGCATTCATAACAGCAGCAGCTGCTGCTAAACCAGCTTTTTCAAATACAAGTGTAAATACACTTGTGCTAACTCCAGCTTGAGCTGCAGGGATTATAGCACCTATTACAAGAATTGTTCCTAAGTAGAATATTAAAATTCTCCAAAAGACTTGATTTATAGCCTTTGGTATTGTCTTTCCAGGGTTATCACTTTCACCAGCTGCAACACCAACAAGTTCAGTTCCTTGGAATGCAAATCCTGCAACTAAGAATACTGAGAAGAATGAAAATCCATTACCTAAGAATGGCCCGCCATCTGCTGTAAAGTTTTTAAGCCCTATAAAGTTTCCATCAAATATTCCTAAAATAGTTATAACACCTATTACTAAGAAGATTACAACAGTAACAACTTTAACTAAAGCGAACCAAAATTCTGCTTCTCCATAGGCCCTAGCCGATAAGACATTAAGCAGTACAATGATTGCTAAAAATAATATACTCCAATAAATAGGTTTTACTTCTGGAAACCAGAAATGCATAACAAGTGACCCCGCTACCATTTCTGTTGCTATAGTAATAGCCCAGTTATACCAATAGTTCCATCCAAGAGCAAAGCCAAGGGCAGGGTCAATAAATTTTGTTGCATATGTACCAAAGGAACCTGATATAGGAATAAAGGTTGCAAGTTCTCCAAGACTTGTCATGATGAAATAGACCATAACTCCAATTAGTGCATAAGCTAAGAAAGCGCCACCAGGCCCAACCTGCTTAATTGTATCTCCCATAGCAAGGAAAATACCAGTTCCAATTGCTCCACCTAGAGCAATCATATTAAGATGTCTTGCTTTTAGAGATCTTTTTAAATCTCCATTTTTTTCGCTCATAATTTTCTCCTTAGTTTATATTTATTTAATTTAACTAAGATATTTTTCAAAATAAAAAATGCCATGAGCAAATACTCATGGCATACAAAGGTATTAAAATACCGTTATAATTCATTGAATAATAGCTCTCCACAAAAATTTGTGACAGTCGTGTACATATTCTATACAAAACCAGCTAATAGCTTTAAAGCTTCCACCATTAACTTCGGCAAAATTTCCTTTTCTATTACTTCACTGAGCTTACCTCCATAATAGTACTCTTAAATTTTGCACCTCTATCTTAGTTATTAACTTTTGCAAAAATAATTATTACATATAATATTAAAATTATCAAGTTTTTTATTAAAGTTAGAATTAGAATATAATATGTTAATTATCCCCAATTAAATAAGGTACTGAAATAACAACGATATTGTTCTTTTTAAGAAGCATTGTTCTTAAAATAAATGATGTTTGGTTATGTAAAATTTTACTCCACCATTTTGTAGTTATAAACTCTGGAAGAACAATTGTTATTATTGTGTTTGGTTCAGATTCTTTTTCTACTGATTCAATAAATTTTAAAAATGGTTTATAAAATTCTCTATAAGGAGATTTTATAACTGAAATATCATTTTTCCCATTATAACTTTTCCACTTATTAATAAGACACTCTGTTTGCTCATCATTAGATGATATATGAAAAAGTATTATGTTATCAGTTATTGTGTTTGCGTAGTCATAGGCCTTTAAAAAACTTTTATTTAAAGAGTTTATAGGAACTATAACCTTTTGTTTTGCAAAATTAAATTCCTCTTTAGCATTTCCATTAATATTGAATTTTAATTCTTTTGCAACAGTATTATAATGACGTTTAATTTTTAGCATTATATAAGTAAAAAGTGGTATAAGTAAAAATACAATCCAAGCACCATGAATAAATTTAGTGGCACTTATTATAATAGTAGTTGATAAAGAAAAAATAGCACCAATTCCATTAATTAAGGCTTTAAATCGCCAATTCTTCGGCCTTTCTCTATTCCATTTAAACAACATACCGGTTTGAGCTAGAGTAAAGGAAATGAAAACTCCTACTGCATAAAGAGGAAGTAGTCTATCAGTGTCCCCATTAAATATAATTATTAATATAGAGGCAGTTATAAATAGTAAAACTATACCATTAGAAAAACTAAGACGTTTTCCTCTTTTAGATAATTGCCTCGGAACATATCCATCTTGAGCCATGATTGAAAATAATACTGGAAGACCAGTAAAGGCTGTGTTTGCAGCTAAAATAAGTATCAAAGCTGTTGTAATTTGAATGAAGTAATACATGATTCCTCTTCCAAATATTTGGGTTGCAATTTGAGATATCATAGTCTGTGAGTTTCCAGGCACAGCATGATAAAGTGTTGATAAATAAGATAGTCCTCCAAAAATTATAAGTATTAAAACTCCAAGAGCAAATAAAACTTTAATTGCATTTTTTTGAGCAGGGGCTCTAAAGCTTGGAACACCGTTACTTACAGCTTCAATTCCAGTTAAGGCAGTGCATCCTGATGCAAAAGCTTGTAAAAATAATATTAATGATATATTACCAACTTGATTTGGAATTGAATATATTGGGGTTGGTACATAGCCAAAAACATAAATTTTAAGGACTCCTACTATAATCATAATTATTATACCTAAACAAAATAAATAAGTAGGAACACCAAATGATTTAGATGATTCTCTGATTCCCCTAAGGTTTCCAATAGTTATTAATGCTATTAAAGCTAAAGTTAGGGGAACTTTAAATTGTGCTAAGGCTGGGAAAGCTGATACTATAGCAGCAGTCCCAGACGAAGTACTAACAGCTACTGTTAAAATATAATCTATAGTAAGGGCCGATGTTGCAATAAGACCATATTTAGCACCTAAATTCTCACGAGCAACAATATAAGCCCCACCACCGTTTGGATAAGAGTCAATAACTTGTTTATATGAAAAAATTAAAGTTGCCATTAAAGCTACAATACATATAGCTGCTAAAAACATATATTTGTAAGAGTTAGCCCCAAGAACAGGGATTAAAACTAAAAGAATAGCAGACCCAGCATAGGCAACTGATGAAATAGCATCACTAGCCATAATAGGAAGACCCCAAAAAGAGTTTAACTTTTCACCTCTAAGTTCTTCTGTTTTTAAGGCCTTTCCAATAAATAATTTTGAAAAATTCATAAGTAGCGTTACCAAAAATCTATAGAAATCTATAAATATTTATGCTTATATAAGTATTAGTTCTGCTTAGTTTTTTATAGATTAATAGTTTTTGCAACAGTCACCTCTCTTTCTTACATCTATTATTTTTATAACATATAATAATTTTTTTATTATAAACGTAAACATATGTATTTAATTAAATATTAGGGTTATATTTAATTAAAATATATTCATAAGTATTAAATTATAATAATTAAGCTATAATTTAAGAATATATTTCGACAATATTATATCAATATAGTACTATAAAAATTATTTATAGTCTATATTTAATTCATTAAAAATAATAATGGTAACTTTAAGAGAACATAAATAAAGCTGTAAATAATCAATAATATTATTATGGCTATTTAAAGATATTATTATTATTAGTTGACATAATAACAAAGTTTTGTTAAAATAATCGTACGGGAACGAATGAAAGGAGGATTTAATGATGAATAATGCATTAAAAATTATAAAAGAAAGAAGAACTACAAGAAAATTTAAATTAGAACAAATAAAAGATGAAGAATTAAAAGAAATAATTGATGCAGGATTATATGCGCCAAGCGCTCATAATCAACAATCATGGAATTTTACTGTAATTCAAAATAAAAAAGTTATACAAGAATTAAGCAGTTCAACTAAAGAAATGGCTAAAAATATTCCAGATGAAATGATAAGAAAAATGGCTAATAATGAAAAATTTAATATTTTTTATGATGCACCAACAGTAATTATTGTTTCAGGAAAAGAAGAAAATATGATGCCAGAAGTTGATTGTGCAGCTGCAACTCAAAATATGTTATTAGCAGCTGAAAGTTTAGATATAGGGGCCTGTTGGAATGGTTTTGTAACTTTATTATTTAATAATGAAGAAGGATTTAAAAAATATAAAAATACATTACAAATACCAGAAGGGTTTAAGCCATATTATGCAGTAGCTTTAGGTTATAAAGAAGTAAGAATGACTAAGGCTCCTACTAGAAGAGAAAATACTGTTCAATATATAAAATAGTTTTATGTTTATTTTAAGAGATTATTGAATTTAGGTTAGTTAGAATATTGTTTAACTTATAGTTAAACTAATCAAGTGTTTTAAAACTTTGAAAATTAATAAATTTAATTAGTAGTACATAAAGATAAGTTATATTATTAATTCTTAGGAATATTAATCATATAGCTTATTTTTTTATAAATAAATTATATTTACAATATTGAAAAAAATATATAATATTAAAATATATTGGTTAGATATATGTAGGAACATATTTTTAAGATTTTAATATTTTTATTCAAAATTTAAGGAGGGGAAATTTTATGATTAAAGTAGAAAGTTTTGAGCTAGACCATACAAAAGTTAAAGCACCTTATGTTAGAAAAGCTGGACAAGATGAGAGGAAAGGTATAAAAATAACTAAGTTTGATTTAAGGTTTTTACAGCCCAATGAAAAAGAAATGCCAACTGGAGCTGTACACACAATAGAACATTTCTTAGCTACATTTATGAGAGAAAAAATGGATGGAATAATAGATATATCACCTATGGGATGTAGAACTGGATTTTATATGGTAGCATGGGGAGATGTTCAGGTTGACAATGTAATTGATGCTTTAAATTATGCTCTTAATAAGATATTAGAGCAAGATACTATTCCAGCAACTACTGCAAAGGAGTGTGGAAATTATAGAGATCATTCTTTATTTGCAGCAAAAGAATATATTAAAGAAATTTTAGAAAAAGGAATAAGCAATAAAATATATAGATAGTATAAAAATATAAGATATAAGTATACACTTATATCTTATATTTTTATAGTAATAAACTTTAGCCTCTTGATTTTTTCTTCTTGCTAGAAAATATTGATTTTATGTACTGGACTATTTCAGATTTTTCAGTTTTAAAAGTTTTTCTATTCCAATTTGATTCTTCATCCATAGCATTTATTGCGCCGAGAGCTCTTATAAAAAATGTAAAAATTCTATATGCAGGCATTAAAAATACTATAAAGAAATTTCTCTTGTAGTAAGATTTGTAATCTTTTAAGTTTTTTAAATATTTATTTATAACTATAAAGTTACAAAGAGATATAAGTGAATACATAATATAGAGTAACAAGTTTGATAATAGTATTATATACAAAGGGTATGAACTTGCAACTAGATATATGTTTCCAAAAAACCAAATCATTCTAGAAAATAAAAATGTATGATCTTTAATCAAAGTAACGGTAATCATTCTTCTTAATTTTTTACTTAAGTTTTGTCTTTTAAATAATGCAGCTACTTCAAGTTCACCACATTGCCATCTTTGTCTTTGTAGATAAAGTTTATCCACTCCTTCTATAGAATCTGTAAAGAAATAAGCAGTAGGGCATAGTTTAACTTTACCATTTAAAGATGTTTTAATTTCAAAAGTCATAGCAGTATCTTCTCCAAGAGTTTCAGAGTTGTAGAGATGAGTTTTAACTATTGCAGATCTTCTAAAACCTGAAAAAGCACCGGCTAAAGTAAACATATTATTTCTTTTAGATTCATAAGCTCTACCAATAAGAAAGGCTTCTAAATATTCATATAACTCACACTTTTGAATAAGCTTAAGGAAGTTTTTACGCTTAGTCATAGTATCCTTATTTATCAGTATTGCTCCTGTCATAGCAGATATACTATGGTCTTGTTCAAAGTCATAAATCATATTAAAGATAGCATCCTCATGTAATATCCCATCAGAATCTATATTAATTAAATAATCTCCTTTAGATAAATATAAACCCTTATTGAGTGCATTTACTTTACCATTTCCAGAAGTTAACCACCACATTTGACTGTTAGGATAAATATCATATGTCTTACAAAATACCTCAAAAGAATTATCAGAAGAACCATTATCTATTAGAAATATCTCTATTTTATTTTTAGGATATTTTTGTTTTACAACAGATTCTATACAAGCCATTAGGGTGCTTGCTGAATTGTAAACTGGTATTATAATAGATATTGTTGGATAAGATTTTAATATCTTTTCCTTCTTAATTATTTTAAAATGTGAACTAAACAAGTTAAAAGCTATAAAAAATCCTGGAATTCCATCTACTAATATAGGTATTATAAGCCATATTCCCCAAAATATTAAATAAAAATACAACATATTTAACATAGTAATTCACCTACTTTTTGATTTTTGATCTGTGCTTTAGTAAATATAACGTAATATAACATTATGATTAATGAGAAAAATATTAATTTCCCTATAATGTCAAAGTCAATTACTAGAGAATATCTAGAGAATAACCTTATTAGTAGGATTACAATAAAAGATCTGCAAATATTTATTAGAAATATTAATATATTTCCTAAAAAAAATAAATAAAGTCTTCTTTTAAGGTGTAATAGTGGAAAGAAACATATCAATGATGTAAATACTATCATACTTATTAATGTTGATGCTTGAAGGTTAAAATTTATGTTAAATGTTAAATTATTAACAGTAACTACAGCATTAGATAAAGTACTTATGTAAAAAATATGTGTTATTTTACTCACAAATAATAATGAATAAAATAATAAAAATTTAAAGCCTGATTCTAAATAAGGTCTGAAAAAAAATAATATTATAAAAAATAGGCCTATAGAACCAGTATAAAATCTAAAAGCTGTTATTTTTAAATCGTAAAACATTTTAATTAGAAATATCCAAACTATCATGGAGATTATAAATAAAGGAATAATAATCATAACGTATTCACCCTTACCTCTTTATAATAAAAGTTCTAGTTGGATTCTCACTAAGTTCTAGGCAATCTAAAACAATATCATCTTTCAAGATTATGTTAGATATATCCTCAAAGAATATATATGCTATATCTTCAGTTGTACAGCTTTTATTAATAAAAGCTTCTAAAGTATTAAGAGATTTTTGTTCGAAATTTTTCAAATATTGAACTATCTTGGTTTCTAAGTAACTAAACTCAATAAGTTCATTCTTAGATGAAGATACTAGTAGAGTTAGCTCCCAGGTATGTGGGTGTAAAATAGTAGATGTCCCACTTATATTAGAATAATGTCTGGCGCTAACATAGAATTTAAATCTGTATTGATATTTCAAGTTAACCACTCCTTTATCTTTGGTATAAAATAGTATAAAAGTAAATTGGAAAATTGGTATTATTTCCATTAGTTATTTTATATATATTATAATAAAAAAGCAATAGGTTAAGGAATAACTTATTAAGTGGTATTATAGATTAAAATTATAATAAATTTCATGAAATTTAATTAAAATACAGTTATTTTATATTATAGAATAAATAAAGTTAGTAAAATAAAAAAAGATTGTATTAACATTAAAATTTATTCAATAATATTTATTAAAAGGGATAAATATCAATTATAAAAAAATTAAAAATATCAAAAAAAATATTACATTTTTATAATCAATAGTATAAAAATGGGTTATTCTACAATTTTCATATGATAATCATTAAGTTTTAGCTAATAATAAAATAATAGAGAATTTTGCCTATACATTTGTTATACTAATAATAATGATAACTATTTAAAATAGTATTAGAATTAATAATTTTTTTGTTATCAAAATACTTAAGAAAGTAGGTGTATATAATGAGTAATGAAAGAATTAAAGAGGTTTTTAATGCATGGGCAGAAAACTGGGATGAAAGAGCAATTCCAAGAGAAGAAAAGATAAAGAGAATTTTAGAAGTTGGTGAAATGAAAGAGGGATTGGATATTTTAGATGTTGCTTGTGGAACTGGAGTTATGGAGCAATTTTTACTTAAATATAATCCTAAATCAATAGTTGCAGTTGATATAGCTGAAAATATGATAAAAAAAGCAAAAGAAAAATATGATGATGAAAGAATAGAGTTTATTTGTGATGATGTTCATAATATAAAAGATAGAAAATTTGATTATGTTATTATATATAATGCATTTCCACATTTTTTAGATCCAGATAAGTTTATAGCTCATGTACATAGTTTGTTAAGAGATAATGGTAAATTTTTAATTTGTCACGATATGGGAAGAGATCAATTAAACGACCATCATAATAACAAAAAAAAGGTAAGTGACATATCATTAGGCCTTAAAGAAACAGCTGAGGTTGGTTGGATGCTTGTTAATTCATTTTTTGTTGATAAGATGGTTGATGAAAATGATATTTACATAATTTATTCAATAAAAAAATAGATAAAAAAATTTTAAATCAAAAGAGACTTCAAATTTGAAGTCCCTTTTTTATGCTATTAATTTACTTTCTTCTAATTCAGCTTTATACTCTCTAGTTTTCTTAAGTTTTCTCACTTCTCTAAAGAATATAATTGCAGTTATTAAGAATGAAAGGAAATCTCCCATACAGCCTGATAGCCAAACTCCTGTAATCCCCCAAAACACGGGAAGAATAAATACAAGGGGTATAAATAAAAGTCCTTTTCTAAGCTGGCCTAAAAATGTTGCTATTTTAACATGACCAATTGATCTAAAATAGTTACTAGCAATTATTTGGAATCCATCAAGAGGTAAGCAAAGTAAATAGATTCTCATTCCAAAAACTGTATCATTTATAAGAGTTAAATTTCCATTAAATATTTCAATAACTTCTTTTGGAAATATTTCAATAACTAAAAAGGCACAAATCATTAAAATAGTAGCTGCAATACTAGCTTTAGATACTGTATCTATGGTACGTTTAATTTTTTTTGCACCAAAATTAAATCCAATAATAGGCTGGGCTCCTTGGTTTATACCATAAACAGGAGTATAGAAAACCTGTGCAACAGCGGCTATTATTGTCATAGCACCTATTGATAAAGCTCCACCATGAAGTTTTAGAGAATTATTTGCGACAACTAAAACTAAACTAGATGTCAATTGAGTTGCAAAAGCTGCTATTCCTAATTTTGACGTATTTAAACTTCTTTTATAGTTAAGTTTAAAGGTACTTTTTAATATTTTAAGAACGCTATGTTTACTTTTAAAATATCTAAAAGACAATATTGTTATTATAATTTGAGATGTTACTGTAGCAATAGCAGCACCTGTAACACCAAGACCAAGTAAAAATATAAGTATTGGATCTAATATTATGTTTATGATTATTCCAATTAAAAGTATATTCATGGCCTTTTTAGGACTACCATCAGCTCTAATTATTTGAGTTAATACAAAACTGAACATATTAAAAATAGTTCCTATAAATAAAATCCTCATAAACTCTTGTCCATAAATAAGAGTATTAGCAGTTGCTCCAAAGGCATAAAGACTTGGAGTTAGAAGTAAAAGACCTACCACAGTAATGATAGCGCCAACTATAATAGTAAGAAGTAATGTATTTCCTAGGGTTTTTTCTGCCTCTTCTTTATTGCCTTTACCTAAATTTATAGATATGTAAATAGATGCACCAGTTCCAATAAGCATGGAAAATGCAAAGATAATTAAAGTTAAAGGTTGAGTAACTCCAACCCCAACTATAGCTAAATAACCAATTCCAGGTATATGCCCAATATAAATTCTATCTATTATAGTGTATAGTGCATTTACCATCATAGATATTATTGTAGGAATGGAAAACTCTAAAAGGAGCTTTCCAATAGGATCTTTGCCTAATCTTTCTTGTTTATTCATTTCATATTCTTTCCCCTAAATTTATTTTTATATGTATTTAATTTTATTCTTTTATTACGTTAAAAGAAGCTTCTAATAATTTATCTAACATGTTAAAAAAACATTCCTTTTCCTTAGATGTGAAGTCTTTCAACACTTCTCGTTCCCAGTTATTTTTTGCAGTTATTATTTTAGGCATTAATTCTTTACCCTTATCAGATAATGAAAGAATATTTTTATTATTGCTTTCTTTTTCTTGGTTTACATTTATAAAGCCTTTAGTTGAAAGAGTTTGTATATGTCTAGATACTAAAGATTTGTTCATTATGACAACCCTACTTAATTCATTTTGTCCTAGCCCATCTCGTTTTGAAAGAGCAAATAAAATAGGAAATTCACCAGCAGAGACATTTATATCTTTTAAAACTTTATTCATATATTTATGATAAGATCTGTAAATAAAACTTAGGTTTCTTCCCATACTAAATTCCATAATTTCTCCTTTATTAAAATAAAAATATTTAAGTATTATTTAATATTTTATACTTCTTATAATTTGTTATTAAAAAAGATAATGTGGTATATATTGTTCACTTATAAACACTACAATAATTATAATACACTAATAATAAATTAGTGTAAATACTATACCTTAGTAGGACTGGGTTTCATATTTATTAAAAGTTTAAACTTATTAGTTAAAAAATTTTATAAAAATTTTATAATTACTTTATTTAATTTTTAACTTATTAGTCTAAAATTAAATCATAGCAAAGAACAAAACAAATAAGTACATAAATAAAATTTATTTAATAGATAAGGTTTAGACTTATTAAAAGTTAAATCTATAAACAATTAAATGAAGTTATATGTAAATAATATATTTTAGGAGGAATTTATTATGAACAAATTAGAAGTATTATACAAAGTGGTATCAACTATGAAGGATAAAGAAGAGTTTAAGGGTGAAGGTAAACTTAACGTATCAGAAAAAGATGGAAAAGGTATGGCTATAACTAATAAATTCAACAAAAATATAGCAAAAGGAATAGCAAATATAGATTTAAAAGCAGATATAAACTATGAAGATTTCAAAGTAAATGCTGAAGTTAAAAAAGAGTTAGATCTAAATAAAATTAAAGAAATGAAAAGAATGGCTCATGGACATCATGGAATGCACGGACATGGATGTCATGGTGGAATGAAAGGCAAATTATCACATATAGCATTCGTATTAAAGAGATTAAATGATATTGAAGTAGAAGCAAATGGTGAAGGACACTTAATAAAAGTTGACCTTAAAGCAGCTATGAAAGCATTTAAAGAAGAAAGAATGCAAGAATTTAAAGCAGCTTGTGAAAGTGGACAAATACAATTAACAGAAGAACAAAAAGCTCATCATGATATTATGATGATGCATAAAAAATGCATGAAAAAAATATTCTGTGGAAACTATGATGAAGCTAAATTAAATGTGTATGTAAACAAAAACTTTGAAGTTGAAAAACTTGAAGCTAAAGGAACTGGTGATAAAAACTTTGACATAAGCTTAGTTTTAAACTGGTAATAAGTAATTAATTATTCAAGGTAAAACTCAAATATTTTAATTTTAGGAATTTAAGTTTATGTTATTTATTAACCAAACTTAAATTCCTTTCTTTTGTTTTAGGGTGTAATATTAATATGATATAAATGGTAATATAGACAGTTATATAAAAAAATAGTTTTATTAGAGGTTAAAATGAAAAATTTAAAAGAAAGTATAATTGAAAAGATTAAAGAGCATAGGGAGCATCATAGAATGATTAAAAATTATCATATTCATTATAAATATCATAGAAAATTTAATGATACTTATAATCATGGAAAAGAAGAGCAGTATTCACTAAATGCAGATAATCGAATAGAAAGGGATACTGAATCCCATCATAGAGGAAATACTCATCACCCTTATGCTGAATTATCTCATAAAGGTAGAGAGGAATTTTATTTATTTCATAGGTATATGGTATATTTTAAGTTTGTAGCACTTATAGTCAGTATAATTATAACTGCAATAATGTTTGTAAGTATAGGAATAAAGGCAATTACTATATTCTTTGCAGTATTTTTTGCTATAAATGAAATAGCAAATATTTATATTTATTATAGATTAGAGAGAAAGATAGTTAAACCTATAGAAAAGTTAAAGGACGGAGTTGAAAAAATTTCAACAGGGGATTATTCAGTAAGAGTTGAAAATAATTCATTTAATGAAATTGGAATTTTAACAAGAGCTTTTAATGATATGGCAAGTAAGCTTGAAGAGGGAGAAAAACTAAAGGTTGAATATGAGGAAAATAGAAAAAATCTTATAGCAAATATTTCTCATGATTTAAAAACTCCAATAACATCAATAAATGGGTATATAGAATTTATTGTAGATGGAAAAATTGAGTCTAAAGAAAAAGTAGATGGCTATTTAAAAACAATTCAAAGCAACATAGGATATATGAATAGATTAATTGATGATTTATTCTTATTTTCTCAATTAGATGTACAAAAATTAGATTTTTCATTTAATAGAACTAATATAAGAATGTATATGATGGATGTTATAGAAGAGTTTACTTTTATATTAGGAGAAGAAAATATAGGGTTTAAATATATAGATAATTTAAAGGTAGATTTATTTGTAAATATAGATGGAAAAAGAATTTATAGAACTATTAGAAATATTATAGGTAATGCTATAAAGTACGGAACTACTGAGAATTTATCTATAGAGGTTACCTTATATAATAATGATGATTTCGTATTTATTGATATAATGGATAATGGCCCAGGTATTGAAAAGGAACATTTAAAACATGTCTTTGAAAGATTTTATAGAATAGATAAAGAAAGAACTAAAGATTTATTAAGTACTGGATTAGGCCTTGCTATAGCTAAAGAGATAGTAGAAGCCCATGGTGGGGATATTAAAGTTAAAAGTGAATTAAATGAAGGGACTACATTTACTATAAGTTTGCCGTTATATAGTAAAGAAAGCATTGATAATTGCAAGGAGGACTAAAAATGGACGAGAAAAAAATTCTAATAATAGAAGATGATTTAAATATTGCAGAACTTGAAAGAGATTATCTACAATTAAATGGATATAACGTAGAACTTATCTATGATGGAGATGAGGGATTAAAAAAGGCATTAAGCAATAAGTATGAACTTATAATAGTTGATATAATGCTTCCAGGAAGAAGTGGTTATGATATTGTAAAAGAGGTAAGGGAAAAGTCAGAAGTTCCTATAATAATAGTCTCAGCAAAAACTGAGGATATAGATAAAATAAGAGGCTTAGGTTTTGGGGCAGATGATTATTTAACAAAGCCCTTTAGCCCAGCAGAACTTGTTGCTAGAATAAAATCTCATATAATAAGGTACGAAAGGCTTATAGGTAAAAAGCCATCAAGTGATATAATAACTAATAAGGCCTTAGAGATAAGAACGGATTCTCATAAGGTTTTTATAAGAGGAAAGGAGATTATATTAACAACTAAAGAATACGAACTTTTATTATTTTTAGCTACAAATCCTAATATAGTTTTTACAAAGGATAAGCTATTTAATAGAATTTGGGGTGAAGAATATATAGGAGATACTGCAACTGTTGCAGTACATATTCAAAAGCTTAGAAAAAAACTAGAGCAAGACCCATCAAATCCTGAATACATAGAGACTATTTGGGGCACAGGATATAGATTTAATGATTAGGCTTGCCTTTAAATGAATGTTGATTTTAGAAATACTTATTTACTCTTATCTAAAATCAACATTGTATTAAAAGAGTTTAATTTTAAAATTATATGCTATAAAGTAAAGTTTTAGATAAGGGCAATATAAAAAAGTTAACTTAGATTGTTAACAAAAAATTAATATTGATTATTTGTTCGAAATCGATTAAAATATTAAATAAAATATTGAGAATTTTATATACTAAAACTTAAAGAAAATATAATAAAATATTATAATTTAACCATTATATAAAATGCAAAAATAAGATTCTATTTTAGCATAGTTTTTATTTAAAATAGAGTCAAAAATAAAAATACAAAGGAGAGTTTGATATGAGTAATTATAAAATAGAGGTTTTAACTGCAGATATTCCTGGAATTGAAGAGATGAGGTTTGTAAACCCAGTTTTAATATATAATGATGAGGAAGCTGTTTTAGTTGATACAGACTACCCAGGAAGATATGAAGGGTTAAAAAAAGCTATTGAGAAGTACATAGATATAAATAAATTAAAAACAATAATAATGACACATCATGATATAGACCATGTAGGTTCAGCTAGAGAATTTAAAGAATTATTAGGAGATAAAGTTAAGATATTAGCTACTGAAATAGAAGCTGAATATATTTCAGGAAGAAAGACTCCAATAAAATTAGCTAACTTAGAAAAAGTTAAAGATAGTTTAGATGAAGCTAAAAAAGGATTTTATGAAATGCTAAAGGCAGGATTTCCAAGGTCTTATGTAAATGTTGATGAAATAATAAAACCTGGTGATGTTTTAAACTTAGCTGGAGCAAAAATTGAAGTTGTAGGGACTCCAGGGCACACTCCAGGACATATTTGCTTATATATAGCAAAAGACAAAACTTTAATAACAGGGGATACTTTAGCTAATGAAGGTGGAAAATTAAATATTGTTTCAGATATGTACAACAATGACCCTAAAGAAGCTAGAGAATCTTTAAAGAAGTTAAAAGAATTAGATATTGAAAGAGTATGTTGCTATCACGGTGGGCTTTATGTAGGTAAACCTGACAATATAGATGAGATAGTGGCAAGATAATTTATATATTTAGATTAGATATAAATTTATATAAATAAGGGGCAGATAATTTTTTATCTACTCCTTATTATTTTAGATAATTTATCAATATTCTATAATGATGTTAATTTTAAAAAGTAAAAGAATATTTTAATAAGTATCTAATATTTAATTATCTTTAAAATAAAATTACGATTAGCTTTCTAATATTTTAAACCTAGTAAGTTATAGAAATTTAGTAATTTTATTATTCTTCATTTATAATCTCAATAACATCTAATTTTGCAGCCTTTGATGCAGGGATAAGTCCTGCAATTATTGAAACCACTATTGTTATAATTATAGAAGAGATTATAATCAAAGGGGTTATAACAATTGTAAAATCTTTTCCTGACATGATTAAATATTGATTTACCAAAAGTAAAGCGATATATCCTATTATAGAACCTAAGATTGCACCTAGTGTTCCAAGAATTATAGATTGTGCTAGGAAAATAAATCTTATATTAGATTTAGAAGCTCCAAGTGAACTCATAATTCCAATCCATTTTTTCTTTTCTTGGACTGTCATATTCATAGTATTTACAAGGCCGATTCCAGCAACAATTACAACAATTATAGCTGCTAAATCTAAAAGACCATTAACAAAACCTACAAATATATTAGCAAGACCAACAATTTGACCTAGGTTAAATGTTTCATAACCTAAATTATTGTTTATTGTACTTGTTATTGCATTTACATCAGATTGACTATTTGCATACAAACTTATCATAGAGTATGTTGCCTTTGAATTAGTAGTAGGTGTAAGTCCATAGGAATAATCTATCATTTTGTTTGTTACGGTATTATAAGTTATTACATCACCTAAATCGAAAGTGCCTTGTTTAAATATACCTTCGATTGTTCCAGTAATGGTTAAAGGTGTGGTAGATAATTGAGAATGTACAGTTAAGGTTATGGTTTTACCTATAGCACTAGAATAATCAGTTATTCCTAAATTCTTTAAAAAGGCCTCATCAACTAAAAATTCTCCAGAGGCTCCGCTTAATTGCTTACCATAAAGAATCTTAGCACTGTAATTATAATCTTTGCTATACCCTTGAACAGTTACATCAGAGGCAGTGTTATGTATACCACTTAGGCTAATAGTACTAGCAGTAGCTGTATTGTAAGCACTTACGCTATTTACATTTTTAATTTGTGAAACACTTTTAACGGTGTTATCATCAATGATTTTAGTTAAATCTACAGTTTTAGAACTTTCTTGTTTATTAGCAACATAAGGAAGCATAGTGCTTGAAGAGTCTAAATTAAGATGTGTAGCAAAGTTATAATTTGATTCATACTTTTGAGGCATAACTATAACATTCTCTAAACTGCCAAAGCTTGTGATAAATTTTGTAGCATTTGAACTTATAGAGGTTCCCATACCCTGCATAGCAACTAAAAGCATGCTACCTACTGAAATGGCTATAATAGTTAATATACTTCTAAGTTTTCTTCTTTTTATATCTCTTAAGGATATAAAAATACCATCTGAAATTTTCATAACATACTCCTCCTTAATGTCTTAATGCTTCAATTGGGTCTAGTTTTGATGCTCTTATAGCTGGATAAATTCCTGCAAGTAAGGATATTATAACTGAAAAGGCAATAGTAGCTGCTATAAGCCACCAAGGAATGTTACTTAGAAGACTAAGTGAAAAACCTTGCTTTAACAAGGATTGTTGAATATAGTAACTAATAAGTTTAAATAATCCTATGCTTATTAAAGATCCAATAACACTACCTATAAGTCCAATAACAGCAGATTGGAATAAGAACATAGATAAGATATCAGAACTACTAGCTCCAAGGGATTTCATAACTCCAATACTCTTTGTTCTTTCATGAACCGCCATTATCATAGTATTAATAATTCCAATAGCCGCAACAATTAAAACTATGATTCCTAAGATAGATAACATAAGAGTTACATTATTAAAGTTTTTATCTATTTCTTTTGTAGTTGATTCATTAGAACTTGTTTTATACCCTAAAGAGGTTAATGAATTTTGTATAGAAGATACATCACTTATATTAGTTGCTTCTATTTTAACCCCATTATATCCATAGGTACCCATAAAGTTGTTAGTATATTGTAAGACACCTATAAGACTAGCCGCATTTTGAATATCCATAACTATTTTATTACCAGATGATAAGTTTTTATTTATTACTCCTGCAACTGTAAAAGTTTTATAAACAGGTGTTATAGGAGTCCCATTTATATTATTTAAAACAAAAGTTAGTTGTTTTCCTATTATATCATTAGGATTTGTTATGCCTAAATCACTTAAAAGTGATTCACCAACTAAAACATCATTTTCATTAAACTTGTTTAAAGTAGTTCCTGCAATTATAGATTTAAAGTTTACATCCTTAGAAGATGTTTTTGCAGAATCTATTTGACTAGTAAGAAAAATATTATAATTTAAATCGTATCCTATTATAGGAAAGGTTGCATTATATGTATTACCATTTAGCTCTATTCTAGCTAAGTCGCCACTTATGTATGCCTGAATTTGATTTACTCCAGATATTTTGCTTATTTTGCTTAAAGTAGAGTCATCTATTTTATTAAAATTTGTTTTAAGCCATGTAGTATAATTTTTTATATCTTTTAAGTTAGAATCAGCTTTAAATGGTTCAACGGTAACTACTTTAGAACTTGAACCGCTATCTATAGTTTGAACTAAGAAACCCTTTAGCGTAAGTCCTAAGGAAACCATTAAAAGAATTAAGATAGTTCCAACTATTATACCTATTGATGTTAAAAGAGTTCTTTTTTTTCTTCTATTTAAATCTCTAACTGCAAAAGATAAATTATCGCTAAATTTCACTTAAATACCTCCTTTATTTTTTATTTTAGTGCTATTTTAAACATTAAGAGAATCTGAAATTATGTTTCCATCTTTTATTCTTACAACTCTCTTAGCTTTTTTAGCTTCATCCATGTTGTGCGTTACCATTATTATGGTGTACCCTTTATCATTTAGTTCATTAAAAAGTTTTATAATATTTTCACCAGTTTTAGAATCTAGGTTCCCAGTAGGTTCATCAGCAAATATTATTTTAGGGTCATTTACAAGGGCTCTAGCTATAGAGACTCTTTGTCTTTGTCCACCTGACATTTCATTTGGTTTATGTTTTTTTAAATGACCAAGTTCTACAAGTTCTAAAGCTTTAGATGCTTTAATTTTTCTATCTTTTTTTGAAGAACCTGAAAATATTAATGGCATCATAACATTTTCTAAAGCAGTTTGAGTGTTTTCTAGGTTAAATGCTTGAAAAACAAAACCAATTTCTGAATTTCTAAATCTAGCCTTTTCTTTATCTTTATATTTTGAAATATCTTTTCCATCAAAATATACATGACCTTCAGTTGGAGAATCTAATCCACCTATTATGTGCATTATTGTAGATTTACCAGAGCCAGATGGTCCAACAATAGCAACAAATTCTCCTTTATCAATGTTTAAGGACACATTATTTAAAGCTACTACAATTTCTTTTCCCATTTTGTACTTTCTTGTTACATTTTTTACTTCGATCATAAAATTTCCTCCTTACTTAAAATAGTCTATATATTTAAAATAACACTCTTTAATAAATAAATCATTTAAAAAATAAAAAATTAACTAAGTATTTTTAATTTAATAAAGCTTATTTATTAACAACCTATAAAAATAAGTATATATTAAGTATATATAATAGTGGTTTTTAAAGATAGTTACTAAAGTAATGAATATGGTTTAGTCTAAAAAAGTATGGATGTGTTTGCAATAATTATATTGAAGATATATATTAATAAAGTATATATTTTATATTTATTACATTTTTTATAACATAAAAAGATATAATATTTAACGAGGTGGAGGAATGGAGGAAGGAACAAAAAATAACAATATAAAAGTAATGATTTTAACAGCCCTTATGATAGCAATTACTTTTATAGCAGGAAGTGTAATTAAAATACCAACTTTAAATGGTTTTATACAACCTGGTGATTGTATGGTTTTACTTGGAGCAGTTCTTTTAGGTAAGAAAAGAGGTGCATTATCAGGTGCAATAGGAATGGCATTTGTTGATATAACAGCAGGATATCTTATTTGGGCACCATTTACCTTTATAATAAAAGGGGCTATGGCATATTTTACTGGAGTAGTATTAGATAGAATAAAAGAGAAAACTTATAAAGGATATCTTATTGCCTTTATAATAGGAGGGGTTATAAATATAATAGGATATTTCATAGGAAATATAATAATAGGTGGAATAATAATTGGTACAGTCAGTGGGTTTATACCAAGTATTATTTATGCTGTAAGTCTTATTTTAGGAGATTCCTTGCAGTCTATAGTAGGAATTATAATAGCACTAATATTAGCTCCTATAGCTTATAAAGCTAAGGAAAGGTTTAATTTATTATAAAAGCTTAGAATTTATAAATATGTTTCTTTAAAAATACTATATTAAAAAGTTTTCAGCTAATAGCTATGTAACATAATAGTACCGGTACATTTGCAATAAAATCATTATAGATATATATTAAAACAGGTGTTTATTTAAAGGCAATACTATTTGGTTAGATAGATTAGAGAATTAAATATTTTATAATCTATCTACAATTAATATAAAGTATATTTTAATTCATTACATATTTTAAGGAAGGAAATTTTATGGAACAAAGAGCAAGAAATAATAATGTATTAATAATGATTTTAACAGCACTTATGATAGCACTTACATTTGTAGCTGGAAGCGTAATTAAGATACCAACTTTAAATGGATTTATGCAGCCAGGAGATTGTATGATTTTACTTGGAGCAGTTCTTTTAGGTAAGAAGAGAGGTGCACTAGCTGCTGCAATAGGAATGGGATTAATAGATGCAACAAGTGGTTATCTTATTTGGGCACCTTTTTCTTTTGTAATACAAGGAGCCATGGGCTATGTTGCAGGAGCTATACTTGAAAGAGCAACAAAAAGATCCTATAAAATTTACATAATATCATTTATTGTAGCAGGATTTGTATCATTAGGAGGATATTTTATAGGAAATGCAATAATGGGTGGAGTGATAATGGGAGCAGTTCATGGTTTTATCCCAGCTATTCTTTACGCTATAGCTCATGTACCTGGAGATTCTTCAGAGATAATACTAGGAATAATAATAGCTTTAATTCTTGCACCTATAGTTAATAAGGCTAGGATAACATTTAATTTATCTTAAAAATTTAATATTTTTAAGTGCCCTTAAAATGTTGACACAGACACGTTAACAGTGTTATTATCTGTTAGAAGAAAGACTGATTGGAGAATGATTTTATGGGAAACAGATGTATAATAGGCAAGATAAATGAAATAAGTCTTATTTCTAGTAGATATGTAGAAAAAAGAATAAAAGAAGAAAACTTACCCATACTTAAAAATCATATATCATTGTTTTATATATTACCTGAAAGCGGGGAAAAAATGTTATTTAATGATTTAGCTAAAGCCTGGGGTATATCTAAATCATCTTTATCTGAAATGATAGTAAAATACGAAAATATTGGTTTAATAAAAAAATGTGTTTGTGAAGCTGATAGAAGAAGCGTTTATATAAGTTTGTTACCAGAGGCTGTAAAAATAAAAAGAACTTTAGAGGGTATAGAAAAAGAATTTTTAAATAAGATAATGGTAGATTTTACAGAGTGTGAGAGATTAAGTTTTGAAGGTGCTTTAAATAAAGCTTTAAAAAGTGGAGAAGAAATATAATTATTAAATCTTGTATAAATTTATGATATTAATATAATAATAAAATTGATATTTAAATATAGTCTACATTTTGAATTAATTTATATGTTTTTATAAATAGTTTATTAATGTGGGCTTTTTTTATTTTATATAACTTTATTTAAAGAAAGTATTAGATTAAAATAAAATTATAAATAATAATTATAAAGGATGTGTAAAGTATGTTAACAGTAGTTGCAAAATCAATAGTTAAAAAAGATAAGATAGAAGAGTTTAAAAAATACGCAGATAAAATAATAGAAGAAACAAGAAAAGAAGAGGGAAACATATCTTATAACTTATATGAAGATTCAAAAGAATCAAATATAATGACGTTTATAGAGTTTTGGAAAAGTGAAGAGGATTTACAAAAACATTTTAATTCTAAACATTTTAAAGAAATATTTCCTAAAATGGGTGATCTTCAAGAATCAGAAGGTGATGTAAATATATATAAAGAAATAAAATAATTAATTCAATATTATACAAAAAATCCTAAAACAACCTAATAACACTTAGGTTGTTTTTCTCTGGTTTATAAAAATATTTAAAAAAATTAAAAAACTATTGATAAATAATAACTATTATTATATAATCGTTTTATGAGGAAAATTTATGAAAATTTAGACAAGCTATAATAATGTACATATAAAAGTTAAATTTGATATAATTTAAAATTTACTTAAAATAAGTAAATTTATGTTTTGAAATTAATAATATCATAATTATTAATTTATGATTTTAATAATAAATTACTAAAATAATGTTTATAAATTTAGGAGGAATTAATTATGAAAAAATTCGTTTGTACAATTTGTGGATATGTTTATGAAGGAGAACAAGCTCCAGAAGTTTGCCCAATATGTAAAGCAACTTCAGATAAATTCGTAGAACAAACAGGAGATTTAACATTTGCTGATGAACATAGAATTGGAGTTGCCAAAGGGGTAGATCCAAGAATAGTAGAAGGATTACAAGCTAACTTTACTGGAGAATGTACAGAAGTTGGAATGTACTTAGCAATGTCAAGACAAGCTGATAGAGAAGGATTCCCAGAAGTTGCTGAAGCTTATAAGAGAATAGCATTTGAAGAAGCAGAACATGCTGCAAAATTTGCTGAATTACTAGGTGAAGTTGTAGCTGCTGATACTAAAGCTAATTTACAAGTAAGAGTTGATGCAGAACATGGTGCATGCCAAGGTAAAAAAGATTTAGCTACATTAGCTAAACAATTAGGATTAGATGCAATTCATGATACTGTTCATGAAATGTGCAAAGATGAAGCTAGACATGGAAGAGCCTTCAAAGGTTTATTAGATAGATATTTTAACTAAAATTTAATTAATTATAGATTTTAAAACAATAAAGCCAAAGATATATATATATCTTTGGCTTTATTGTTTTTAAAAGATTTATTATTAGTAAAAAGTCCTTTACTTTGAATAAATTTTTTTAAGTTATTTAAAATATTTTTATGAAAATGACATAATTATATTTTATAATGATTAAGACAAACCATGGAGAGCGTGATTAAAGTGATATTAGCAAAAGAAGAATATATACGTATAAATGGCACAAATTTAGCATATTACGAAAATGGAAGTGGAAATATAATATTATTTTTACACGGTAATAGTTCTGATAGTTATGCTTTTTGTAATATGTATAAGCACTTTAGCAAAGAAAATAGAGTAATAGCAGTAGATAGTAGAGGACATGGTAAGAGTAGTACAGGGGTTATTCCATACTCTATAAGATTATTAGCAGCTGATATTATAAAATTTTGTGAGAAAAAAAATTTAAAAAGAGTAAATATTGTAGGATATAGTGATGGAGGGAATGTAGCATTAGTAATAGCAGTGAAAAAGCCAGAACTTATAAATAAGTTGGTAATAATTTCTGCAAACAATAAAGTTAGAGGATTAAAGACTTGGTTTAGAGGGGGAATAAGGCTTTATAAATTAGTATTAGAAATAATCAAGATTATTAAAATTAGGTCTAATAATAAAACTCAATTTAAACTTTGGAGAATGAACCTTATGTTAAAGGATATAGGAGTTTCAATGAAGGATTTAAATAACTTAAATATAGAAACTTTGGTTATAGGAGCAGAGAATGATGTTATATATAGGAGGCATCTTTTAAAAATACACAAAAATATAAAAAATTCAACTTTAGAGATAATAAAAAATACTAATCATTTTAATATACTCTTTTCTAAGAGGACTATGGAATATATAAATGAATTTATAAATAGAAATGATAAGTGACGATAGAATAGGAATATTTAATCAAATATTAATTTAATTTAATAATAATTAATGTTATAATGAGTTGAATTTAAGTTAATAATTTAAAATAATAGAAAATAATATTGGGGGTTAACAAGAATGGCATTAATACATCAATTCATAAACATAGTATTGCATCTTAACCTTTATTTAGGAACTCTTATACATACATATGGAATACTAGTTTATGGTATATTATTTTTAATAATATTTATGGAAACTGGTTTTGTAGTAACACCTATTTTACCTGGTGATTCTGTACTCTTTGCAGCAGGAGCGTTAGCTGCATCAGGAATGTTAAATATATATGGATTATTAGGACTTCTTATGTTTGCTGCTATTGCAGGAGATAATGTAAACTATAATATAGGAAAGTTTTTAGGGAAAAAAGTTGTTAATAAGAAAAATCCAAAGTTTATAAAGAAAGAATATATAGAAAAAACAAATAGTTATTATGATAAGTATGGTGGTAAAACTATTATAATTGCAAGGTTCATTCCTATAGTTCGTACTTTTGCACCTTTTGTTGCTGGTATTGGAGCAATGAAGTACAAAAAATTTGTAAGGTTTGATATTTTAGGTGGTGTGCTATGGGTTGGTTTAGTAACTCTTGTAGGATTCTTTTTTGGAAATATACCAGTAGTTGAAAATAATTTTTCAATAGTTGTATTTGCTATAATTGGTTTATCATTAATAGGACCTGCATATGGTCTTATAAAAACTAAATTAGTTTCTGCAAAATAAAAAATTCAATTTTTACTTAGTAAAATATAAATTAAATTTTTATAAAAGCATTTTAAAAATGGAATGGATTTTATAATTCTTTAAAATAAAAAAAATTTAGATAAATAAGATAATTTAAAAGTTCTATTTATAAAGTTAATAGCATTAAAAATTTTTATAAAAAATAATCCTCTATAATTTTAAATATAGAGGATTTTTTATATGAAAATGAGGCAAAATATTAAGGAATTTAAAAAAATAAAGTTATTTTATAGAAAAACACTAAATTAATTTAGCAATTACATATTGAGGTAATCGTTTAAAAAATAAAAAAATGAAACACTAATCTTTTATTTTAAAACACTAATTAAAAAAATACTGAAAATGCTGTTAGATTAAGTTAAAAATGAAACAGTATAAAATAAAAATAAAACAGTATTGATGAAAATGTTTTAAAAAAATAAAACACAGTAAAACATGAAAAATGTTTAAATGTATGGAGTATAGTAAATAAGCTATTTTTTAATATTGGCACGTTAATTGCTATATAATTAGTGCTATCAAATTTATAAAATCGTCAAAATTTATTAGGAGGGATGAAAATTAGAATGAATATTATAAATAATATTCATTAAATGGTAACGATATCCCAATAATGGATAGAAAATGAATTTTTTAAATTGATAATTAATAAAGAAATTTTAATAGGTGAGATGGAAATAATTTCTTAATTAATTAAAATTAAATTTAAAAAATTACTTAGTAAAATAAAAACTTATATTTATATGTGTTGTTTTTAATAAAAATAGAAAGAGGTAATTATACATATGGAAATGAAAAAAAGTAATAGTAAATTGATTCCTATTTTAATGGCATTACCTAGTATCGGATTAGGTCTTGCATGGAATATGAACAGTACAGTAGTTCCTTTATTAGTTGAAACTGCAACTAAATCTGCATTTCAATTAGCTATCTTAGTTGCTATGGCTTCTGTTACAGGAATATTTGCTCCGTACATATCAGGTATGTTAAGTGATAAGCTAGGAAAAAGAAAACCTTTCGTTTTATTTGGATCATTAGCAGGTGCTATATTCTTATTTTGCTTAGGATTTTCTTCAGCTTATTTAGAAATGTTTATATTTGCATTCTTATTCTATTTCTCAATGAACTTCTATCAAGGTTCATACTATGCTTGGATGCCAGAAGCTGTTCAAAAACATCAAATTGGTTTAGTTAACGGTTGGGGAAAATTATTCTACTCTGTTGGCGGAGTTATAGTTTTCGGTATTGGAGTTTCTTTATTTGCTGTAAACCCTGCTTTACCACTTATCGTTGCAGGTGTTGTTGTAATAATATCTAACCTTATCACAGTATTTGGTGTAAAAGAAAATAGAAGCAATATGACTAAAGCTTCAGCTAAAATTAGTTTTGACTTTTTAAAGAATTTTTCAGCTATGAAAGTATTTATGACAGCGTTCTTCTTATATTTAGCATATGGTTTAATAATGCCATACTGGTTACCATACTTTGAAAAAGCAAATGGTTTCTCAAGCAATGATATTAGTTTAGCGCTAGTAGGATTTACAGTAGTTGGTCTTGTTCTTTCAGTATTTATCGGTATGTTATGTGATAGATACAATAAACAAATGATATTATTTATTGTATGTATAATCTACTTTATAGGTTTCTTAGTAGGTATGTTTGTTATGAACTTAGGAATGTTATGGGGATTCACAATCATCTTTGGTTTAGGTTTTGCTGTATTCCAAGTTGTATTCTACGCTTTAATACCTGCTGTTGCGCCTAAAGAAAGACTTGGAGAATACATGGGAATCAACAACGTATTCTTATGTATACCTCAAATTATAGGTAACCTTTTAGCAGGTTCATTAATGACTAGTGATATGGGATTAATATTCCCACTAGCTCTTGCTTCTATAGTAGTAGCTGGATTAATCTGTATAATAGGTAAAATGAAATTTATAAATGATTAATACTAAAAATAAATTTTAAATAAAACCTCTTTAACATATGTTAAAGAGGTTTTATTTTTAAGTTCATTTAATGTATATAAAAATGTATGAAATATTTTAGCATCTATATTATATATAAGAATAGAAAAAATTTACTATGATATAATTAAGTATATAAATATTAAAGATATTTGTAATCATATATGATGGGAGGAATAGTATGTATCCAATAAGATTTGAAAATTTATATTATGATAAAGTTTGGGGAGGTCGTGATTTAGAAAATTTCAGAAGTAATCTTCCTGATGGTAATATAGGTGAAAGTTGGGATATAGCTTGTCATCCTAATGGGATGGGGATAGTTGCTAATGGAGAGTTTAAGGGAATAACTTTTCAGGATTTAATAAAAGCTAAAGGTGCGTCTTTAGTTGGTACTAAAATTAGCTTAGAAAAAATGCCTCTTCTTTTAAAAATTATAAATTCAAAGGAAAAGCTTTCAGTACAAGTACACCCTAAAGACGAGTATGCGGAAAAATATGAAGGTGAGTATGGTAAAACTGAGGCATGGTATGTTATAGATGCAAAAGATGATGCAAGTTTAATATTAGGGACAAAATCTTGTACAAAAGAAGAATTTCAAGAAGCTATAATATCTAATAATGTAGAAAAATATTTAAACAAGATTAATGTAAAAAAAGGAGATTTCTTCTTAATAAATAGTGGTCTTGTTCACGCTATATGCGAAGGGGTTATAATAGCTGAAATTCAACAAAATAGTGATATAACATATAGAGTATACGATTATGGAAGGCCAAGAGAACTTCATATTAAAAGGGCTTTAGATGTTATTGATTTAAATCTACAGGCTAAGGAGCCTATGGAAGGAGAGGAAATAACTAAAGACTATACCAAGAGAATACTATGTGAAACTAAATATTTTGGCATAGAAAAGTATATAATAAGTAAAAAGTTAAAAGATAATAGTGATGAGGAAAGATTTTATATAATAACTTGTGTTGAAGGTGAAGGAATTATAGAAGGAAAAAACTTTAAGGAGTCTATAAAAATGGGAGATAGTTATTTAATTCCTGCTTCCCTTGGAGATTATATAGTAAAAGGAAATTTAACTGTGTTAAAAAGCTATCCTTATTAAAAGAAACTATTTGTTATGTATAGAAATAAAAAAAATCTACTAATTATATATATAATTAGTAGATTTTAATAATGATAATTTCAAGTGAATAATATATAAATGTAGGAATAAAATGTCTTCATTTACATATTGATTATTTATAAAATTATTAATCAATATAATATTTAATCATTAAAAAAAAAATCATTAAAATAATAAATAGATAATTATTATAACTATATACTAAATATATAAAGATATTTTTAAATAATGTATTTTTTGTAAAAAAGGTGACATAAAAAAATAAATTATTTAGAAATTTTTCTTAATAATACATTAATTTTAAAAGTTAAAGCAAGTAAAATATAGTTTTTTGATTTATTATAGAGTTATTTTGCTGAAATTAGAGTATTTGATTTTATTTAACTTTACATGGTGATTTTCTAGTTTTGCCAAAGAAAAGACAATATGTATAATATATAAGTTGTAGTTTAAATATTCTTTTATTATATTCAAGGTTAAAACTTACATATATTCAAAAAAATAAATTTATTATTTAGAAGTTATTAAATAAAATAATTTTATTAAAATAAAACATAAAAAAATTACATAAAGAATTAAAATTAAACTATAATTTGTAACGTAATATCAATTGACAAAAAAACTTAATAGAATTAAAATTTTTATTTAAGCTAATCAAAAAAATAATAAAGTGGATTTGGAGGAACAAAGGATGATATTTGTTTTAGGAATAGTAGTTTTATGTTTGTTTGTGTACCTATTCTATGCATTATTAAATCCAGACAAATTTTAATCTATTGGAGGTAAAGGAAACATGAATATGCTAAATCTAATTTTGTTTTTAGTCATATTTATAGTGCTTATAGCTATCATAGGTAAGTATTTAGCTAATATCATTAATTTTAAGCAGTATAAGGGTGACAAATTTTTTAGTAAAATAGATAACTGCATTTATAAGATATGTGGTATATCGAAAGAAGATATGACCTTTAAGCAATATGCTATTGCATTGCTTATGAGTAACTTTATTATGTTTTTAATAGGATTTATAATCTTAAAAATACAAGGTTTAATTCCTTTATTAAATTCAGAACACGTAAAAGGTATGGGTACAAGCTTGTCTTTTAATACAGCTGTATCTTTTATAACTAATACAGATCTTCAACATTATTCAGGGGTAAGTGCTATTTCTAATTTAAGCCAAATGCTAGTTATAATATTTCTTATGTTTGCAGCAGCAGCTACTGGTTGCGCAATAGGATTTGCATTTATAAGAACTGTTGCTGGAAAGTCTAAAAGCCTTGGAAACTTTTATGTTGATTTTACAAGAGCTTTAACAAGGGTTTTAATACCAGGAGCATTTATAATAGCAATAATATTAATAGCTACAGGAGTACCTGAAACACTTCAAGGCATGATAACTGTAAAAACCATAGAAGGAACATTCCAAAACATTGCAATGGGTCCTATAGCAGCTTTAGAAGCTATTAAGTTCTTAGGAACAAATGGTGGCGGTTTCTTTGCAGCAAATTCAGCAACTCCATTTGCAAATCCAAATATTATTTCAAACTTTATAGAAATCTTAGCAATGACTGTAATACCAGGCTCATTTGTTGTTAGCTTTGGTGTAACTATAAAGAATAAAAAACAATCAGTAGTAATAATAATTGCGTTACTAGTATTAGTTTTAATTTCATTCTTTGTTATGTACTATGGAAATTCTTTGGGAAATAATGCTCTTCAAAGCTTAGGTTTATCTAAAGCATTTAGTGGCTCAACAGGACAGGATTTAAGATTTGGTAACTTTGGAACATCGTTATTTACTACAATAAGTACGGCATTTACAACAGGTGCTACAAATTCAGCATTAAATGCTGCAAATCCTATAACAATATTTATGGCTCTTTGGAATATGTCACTTAATACTATATTTGGTGGTATAGGTTCAGGATTCATGAATGTAATAATGTATGTTTTATTAACTGTATTTATCTGTGGACTTATGGTTGGAAGAACACCAGAGTTTTTAGGTAAAAAGGTTGAAGCAAGAGAAATAAAATTAATAGCCATAGCTATATTAATACATCCTATACTAATTTTATTCTCAACAGCATTTACATTAATAAGTGGTATAGGCTTACATAGTGGAATTGCTCTTAGCTTCCATGGCATGAGCCAAGTTCTATATGAATTTACAAGTGCTAGTGCTAACAATGGTTCACTTTTAGGTGGATTTGCAAATGGCACAGGATACTGGAATATACTAACTGCAATTATTATGCTTATAGCAAGGTATGCTCCTATTTTACTTTTACTAGCTGCTGGTTTATCATTAGCTAATAAGAGGAAGGTTCCAGAAACTGTAGGAACATTTAAAACTGATAATGCTATTTTTGGAGTTATGTTATTCTGCATTATTTTAGTTATAGGTGCTTTAACATTCCTTCCTGCATTAGGTCTTGGACCAATAACTGAATTTCTTAAATTTTAGGATAAGGAGTGAATAAAGATTTATGAGCGAAAAAAGCGAAAAAGGTAAATTTGTAAGCAAAGACATCCTAAATAATGCTTTTAAGGATTCATTTAAAAAATTAAATCCTAAGCATATGGTGAAAAATCCAATAATGTTCTTAGTTGAGTTAGGATGTATACTTGTTTTTATATTATCTGCTTTCCCAAATCTTTTTGGGGGATCAGGAAATAGTAGAATATACGACTTTATAATCGGGATAATATTATTTATCACAATACTTTTTGCTAACTTTGCAGAGTCAATTGCTGAAGGTAGAGGTAAAGCTCAAGCTAGTACTCTTAAGCAAACTAGACAAAATACAGAAGCTAAATTATTAGATGACAACGGAAACGTAACTATAATTAGCGCTAATGATTTAAAAAAAGGTGATATAATTTTAATAGAAGCTGGAGATTTAATTCCAAATGATGGAGAGGTTATAGAAGGTATAGCCTCAGTTGATGAATCTGCTATAACAGGAGAATCTGCTCCAGTTGTTAAAGAGTGTGGTGGAGATTTCGCATCAGTAACTGGAGGAACAAAAGTTGTTTCTGACTGGATAAAGGTTGAAATAACAGTTACTCCAGGTGAATCCTTCTTAGACAAGATGATTAAACTAGTTGAAGGTGCTGAAAGAAAGAAGACACCAAATGAAATTGCACTTGGAACATTACTCTTATCATTAACAATAATATTCTTAGTTGTTGTAAGTACTTTATATCCAATGAGTGCTTACTTAAGAGTTAATATATCAATAGCTACTTTGGTAGCACTTCTTGTTTGTCTTATACCAACCACAATTGGTGGTCTTTTATCAGCAATTGGTATTGCAGGTATGGATAGAGTTACTAAGTTTAATATTATAGCAATGTCTGGTAAGGCGGTTGAGGCTTGTGGTGATGTTGATACTATGATATTAGATAAAACAGGAACAATAACTTTTGGTAACAGATTAGCAGCAGATTTTATACCAGTTGAAGGTGTAGCTAAAGAAGATTTAATAAAAGCAGCTCTTTTAACTTCTCTTTTAGATACAACACCAGAAGGTAAATCAGTTGTTGAACTTGCAGCTACTATGAATATAACAGATAGTTTAGATAACTATCCAGAAGCTGAATTTATAGAATTCCAAGCTCAAACAAAAATGAGTGGTATGGATTTAAAAGACGGTACTAGAGTAAGAAAAGGTGCAAGTAGTGCTGTTAAAGAATTTGCTAAATCTTTAGGTGGAGAAATTCCAAAAGATATAGATGAAAAAGTAGAACACGTATCAAAACTTGGAGGAACTCCATTAACTGTATGCGTTGAAAATAAAATATATGGTGTAATTTACTTAAAAGATACTGTTAAACCAGGTCTTGTAGAAAGATTTGCAAGACTTAGAGAAATGGGTATAAAGACTGTAATGTGTACAGGAGATAACCCATTAACTGCTGAAACAATAGCTAGAGAAGCTGGAGTTGATGACTTTGTAGCTGAATGTAAACCAGAAGATAAAATAGCTGTTATTAAAAAAGAACAAGCACTTGGTAAAATAGTTGCTATGACAGGTGATGGTACTAATGATGCCCCTGCCTTAGCTCAAGCAGATGTTGGTATAGCAATGAATTCAGGAACAACTTCAGCTAAAGAAGCTGCTAACATGGTTGATTTGGATTCAGACCCAACTAAGATACTAGAAGTTGTTGAGATAGGTAAACAACTTTTAATAACAAGAGGTGCTTTAACTACGTTTAGTATAGCTAATGACGTTGCTAAATACTTTGCAGTAATTCCTGCTATATTTATACTTGCAATACCTCAAATGAAGGTTTTAAATGTAATGGGGTTATCTTCACCACAATCAGCGATTTTATCAGCTTTAATATTTAATGCTATTATAATACCAATATTAATACCAATAGCAATGAAAGGTGTTAAATATAAACCAATGAAGTCAGAAATGTTACTTATTAGAAATGTTCTTGTATTTGGAGTAGGTGGAGTAATAACACCATTTATAGGAATTAAGATAATAAATATTATAATAACACCACTTTGTAGAATGCTAGGTATGGCGTAAGGAGAGAGTTATATGAAACATTTAAAGATTAGTATAAAGCTATCCATTATATTTATAATAGTATGTGGCCTTATATATCCTTTAGTATTAACAGGAGTAGGTCAGGTGTTTATGAATAATCAAGCTAACGGTAGCTTAATATATGTAGATGGTACTGCAGTTGGTTCTAAGCTTATAGGCCAAGAGTTTACAAGTGATATGTTCTTCCACGGAAGACCATCAAGTATAAACTATAATACAACAACAACAGAGAGCAATACATTTGCAACAGGAACAACTGATTATTCCGCTAATTCAAGCAAGTTAGTGTCAAGTGTAGATGCTAGAGTAAATATATTCTTAAAAGAAAATCCAACAGTTGCAAGACACAACTTACCAGCAAGTTTATTTACTGAATCAGCATCAGGATTAGATCCAGATATTACACTTCAAGGTGCAGAGCTTCAAGTAGCTAGGGTATCAAAAGCAACAGGAATATCAAGAGCAGATTTAATTAAATACATAAATGAAAGTAAACAGTCATACACTTCAAATGGAGAAACTTTAATAAATGTATTAGAACTTAACATTAAAATTGCTGAAGCTTTAAAAATGATTTAATATTACTAAAAAGAGAATTATAATGTATATATACATTTTAATTCTCTTTTTTATATTCTTTATATTTTACAAAAATATCTTAAAAACAATGAAATTATAAGTTTATATCTATTTAAAGAAGGGATGAAATAAATGAAAGATAAAGATTTAATCATTGAAAATTCAAATGATATAGAAAAAGATAAAGAGTTAGAGATAAAGAAAGATACAAAGAGTGATGAAGAGGATATAGAAAAGAAAGAGAGTGACGAGATATTAGATATAGAGGTTAACAAATTAAAGGAAATAAATAAGAGTAGGTATGATAGAGATAATAGTGGATTCTTAAAAATATTTCTAGGATATGCACCAGGGGTTGGTAAGACATACAGTATGTTAAATGAGGGGAACAGAAGGCTTCAACGTGGAGAAGATATAGTAATTGGATACATAGAAGATCACGGAAGAAAAGAGACTAAGGAACAGATAAAGGATTTACCAGTAATACCTAGAGAAAAGGCAATGTATAAGGGTATAGAGCTTGAAGAGATGGATTTAGAAGCTATTATAAAAAGACACCCTCAGTTTGTAATAGTTGATGAATTAGCCCATACAAATGTTCCAGGATCTAAAAATAAAAAAAGATATGAAGATGTTTTAGAACTTTTAGAACATGGAATAAATGTTTTAACAACAGTTAATATTCAACATATAGAAAGTTTAAATGATATAGTTGAAAAGATAACTGATGTAGTTGTAAGGGAGACTATACCAGATAAGATTATTCAAAGAGCAAATGATCTTATGATAATAGATTTACCTCCAGAAAGTCTTATAAACAGATTAAAAGAAGGAAGAGTATACAAAAGTGAAAATGTAGCAAGGTCATTAGATAATTTCTTCAAACGAGGAAATTTAACAGCCCTAAGAGAGATGGCACTTAGAGAGGCTGCTAATGAAGTAGATTATGACTTAAAAAATCATAAAAAGAATTTTGAAATAAGAGAAGAAATAAAAATAAATGAGAAGGTCTTAGTTTGTATAAGTTCTAATCCTAAGAGTTCTAAACTTATAAGGCACGCTGTAAGAACAGCTAGAAGATATAAGTGTAAATGTTATGTTTTAATAGTAGATTGTACACATCCTTTAGCTAGAAAAAATACACAAGAAGATTTAAAAACTTTAGAAAGAAATAAGGCATTAGCCATTCATCTAGGGGCACAGGTTATAGAAAGAAGTGGAGATTCTATTTCTAAAGTAGTTGTAGATTTTGCTCAAGAAAAGGGTATAACTCAACTTGTTTTAGGGCATAGTAAAAGAACTAAATTACAAACATTTTTTAGAGGTTCCACAATAAATAAAATACTTAAGGATGCAGAGAATATAGAAATACGTATAATACCTTACACTTAAAAATTATTTATAACATAAAAAAGGAGTATTAGATTTAATACTCCTTTTGTATATTTAATTATTTATACGTTAGGCACATTCAGTGCTTTTAAGACTATCGCCAAGTAATGCTTTGCTTTCTCTTTGTTTTTTATACATTTTCTTCCATAATATGTATCCGTATATAGTACCAACTAGGTATTGAACATAGGATAAAGTATCTGATAGGTATGCAACCAATATTGAAGGGTTACTAACCCCAGCACCTACTGCTTGAATTAAAAACATTACAATTGCAACACCATTACATGCAATCCAAATATTCCATTGTTGTACGAATCTTTTTCCTGTTAAATAAACAGCAGCGATCGTTGTTACAGCTGTAAATGAATCAAGAACTATTTGAGGGTCAGCTGATATTGTTATACCAAATAATGATTTAAATATAAATGGCAACTCTCGTAGGAAGTATCCATAAACAACCCAAAAGACTGCTAGTAATATTAGCGCTAACACCCATTGTTTTAATGTAAATTGTTTAACTTCAATTTCATTAGATTTATTTTTTTTCATGTTCATTTTCCATGCTATAAAACCATAGATTTGAAGAGGCAAAAGAATAAATAAATTTTCTATAAATTGACCGTAAAGTCCTCCTGCAATACCGATTATTGCAAATGTTATAGTATTTGTCCACCACCATGCATACCCAGAAATACTAGCTTTAGCTGTGTATATAGAAACTAATACACCTGAAATTGTGCAAACAATACCTATTATTCCTAATACACTTAAAACAGAAGATAAATTTCCTCCAGGTAAAAATGCTGGAATAAAGAAAACTATTAAACTAGCTACGATAAAAAACAGGAAAAATCCTTTTTGGAAGTTAGTAAAATTTTTATAAAATTTCATTCGGCAGTCCATCCTTTGTACAAAAATATAATTTCGGAATCATTTCATATAAAGTATTTTACGATAATTATAAGAGAATTTCAATAGTAATTTTCGTATTTTATTTAAAAAAATAATATATCTTTAAGTTGAACTGGTGAAATAACATATTTATATAAATAAAAATGTAAAAAAAGAGATTAAATGTAATCAAATAAAGATAAATTACAAACTACGATAATTAATAATATATGTTTATTAAATAATACGTTATAAATATAATTATTTAATAAATATACAGTTTATATTTTAAATATGCATAAAAGTTTAGTTTTATACATGGAAAGAGGATTATAGTATAAAATATGTGAATAAAAATATAAAAAGAATATATATTGTTTGTCATTATATTTAATTTGAAAAATAAAAGTACAAAATATTAATATAGAATATTTTGTACTTTCTTTTTAGAATATGTATATAATTATATTATTAACCCACGTATTTCCCAGCTCTTTCTTTGTATAGTTTTTTCCACAAGTAGAAACCATATATAGCACCAACCATGTATTGAAGTAAAGATATAGTATTAGATAAATCTGCTACAAATACAGAAGGGTTAGCTATACCGGCACTAACAGTTTCTATTATAAACATTATAATACCAAGAGAATTAGATACAAGCCAAAAATTCCATTGTTCTATAAATCTTTTTCCTGTTAAGAAAACGGCTGTAATTGTTAATACTGAGGTAAATGAATCAAGAATTATGTCAGGATCTCCAGATATTTTTATATCAAATAAAGTTTTCATTATGGTTGGTAATTCTAATAAAAAATAGCCATATAATAGCCAACAGATGAATACTAATAATAAAGCAACAATCCATTTCTTTTTTGAGAATTTTTTAATTGCAATTTCATCTGAATTATTTTTGTTCATATTTTTCTTCCAAGCTATGAAACCATAGATTTGAAGTGGAAGTAGTATGAATATATTTTGTATAAATTGTCCATAAAGGCTATCAACTAAACATATTACACCAAAACTTATAGTATTTATCCACCACCATATGTATCCTGATATACTAGCTTTAGCGGTATAAAGTGATACTAATACTCCAGACAATGTAGAAATAAGACCTATTACACCTAAAGTAGTCAAAACACCTGATAAACTTCCATTAGGTAAAAATGCTGGCATAAAGAAAGCTATTAGGCTTGCAATAAGGAAAACTAAAAAGAAACCTTTTTGGAAGGCAGTAAAATTTTTGTAAAATTTCATTTAATAATTCCATCCTTTGTATGATTTATATTTTAGAAGTTATTTAACAAGGATATTCTATAATTATTTTTTATAGATTTCAATAGCAATTTTCGTATTAGTTCAAAAAAAATCAATAAAATTATGTATAAAAAGTTAATAGATATTAATTTTAAGAGAAAATATAATTAAATAATAGGATGTTAAATTAAAAAATACGTATTAATATAAAAAAAATAAATTATTTATACGTAACAATAAAAGAGGCTAAAATTTTAGTTTTATTATTACTTTGTTATAAGGCTTTAAAATCATATATAGAGGTTAAAAGAAATATAAAATATTAAGATGCATTTAGAAGATTTTAAATTTTGATAGAAGATAGTTAAATAGTTCTATATTGTACAAAATTACTTTAAAGGATAAAATAAAAAGTATAAGCTTTGAAAGGGAATGATTATATGAGTAAAAATATAGAAACATGTAACTGTACTATTATACACAAAGATACAGTTGAAAAAGTTAGAAATATAATGCCAGAGGAAGATAAATTATATAGATTAGCAGATTTTTTTAAGGTATTTGGAGATCCTACAAGATTAAAAATATTATCTGCTCTTTTTGAGGAAGAGCTTTGTGTATGTGATATATCAGCACTTTTAAATATGACTCAATCAGCAGTTTCTCATCAGTTAAGATTATTAAAAAAGAGTCATATAGTTAAGTTTAGGAGAGAAGGAAAGGTTGTTTACTATTCTTTAGATGATGGGCATATAAAGTCTATAGTAGATCAAGGAATAATGCATATAAATGAATAAAGTTAAAGGACTATTATGAAATATTTCATAATAGTCCTTTTTTATATTACAAAAATGTAAGGTAAATGAAAGGTAATAAAATATGAAATTAAGATTATGGGGATTATAATAATCGTATAAAAAAGCTTGGAGGGAATATTAGTGGAAAATATATTAAATGTTAATAGTATAGAAAAGTATTATGGAACAAAATCAAATATAACAAAGGCAATAGATAATATAAGTTTTACTATAGATAAGGGTGAGTTTGTTGGTATTATGGGACCATCAGGTAGTGGTAAAACAACACTTTTAAATTGTATTTCAACAATAGATAGAGTAACAACAGGAAATATAATTATAAATGGTCAAGACATAACAAAGTTAAAGTCAAAAAAGCTAGAGAACTTTAGAAGAAATGAATTAGGCTTTATATTTCAAGACTTTAATCTTTTAGACACCTTAACTGCTTATGAAAATATAGCTTTAGCTTTAACTATTCAAGGAAAAAAACAAAAGAAATAGATTCTTTAATAAAGAGCATTACAGAAAATTTGGGTATATCCTCTATTTTAGATAAATATCCTTATGAAATGTCAGGAGGACAAAAGCAAAGGGTAGCATCGGCAAGGGCTATAGTTACAAATCCATCATTAATATTAGCAGATGAGCCAACAGGGGCATTAGATTCAAAATCATCAAGACTTTTATTAGATTCTTTTGAAAAATTAAATGGGGGATTAAAAGCAACAATACTTATGGTAACTCACGATGCTTTTACAGCAAGTTATGCTCACAGAATTTTATTTATAAAAGATGGAAAGATATTTAATGAACTTATTCGTGGAGGAGATTCAAGAAAAGAATTTTTTAATAGAATAATAGAAGTTATAACACTTCTTGGAGGTGACTCTAACAGTGTATTCTAAAATTGCTTTAAATAGTGTAAAGAAAAGTTTTAAAGATTATACTATATATTTTTTAACATTAACCTTTGCTGTTTGTATATTTTATAGTTTTAACTCTATAGAATCCCAAAAAGCTATGTTAGACCTTAGTACAAGTCAAAGAGAATATATGAAACTTTTTGCTAGTGTCATATCTATTGCATCTATTTTTGTATCTTTTATACTTGGTGCTTTAATAATATATGCAAATAATTTTTTAATAAAAAAGCGTAAAAAAGAAATTGGTATTTATACAACTCTTGGAATGCCAAAGAGAAAAATATCTAACATACTTTTAATTGAAACAGTTTTAATAGGAGTAATTTCTTTAGGAGTAGGGCTAATTCTAGGAATTATTTTATCACAAGGTTTATCTGTTTTAACAGCTAAGCTTTTTATGGGAACAATGACAAATTATCAATTTACTTTTTCAATAAGCGCAGTTTTAAAAACAATATTATATTTTGGAATAATATTTTTACTTGTTATGATATTTAACACAGTTATAATATCAAAATACAAACTTATAGATTTATTAAATGCATCTAAAAAGAGTGAAAAGATAAAAATGAAAAATCCTATAATTTCAAGTATTATATTTTCCTTAGCAGTAATTTTTATAATAATAGCCTATGTATTTGTTAATAAATCTAACTTAGATGTAATGTCTATATATTTTAATTTGTCTATAATTTTAGGCGTCTTAGGAACATTTTTATTTTTCTTTGGATTATCAGGAATTGTTTTATATGTAGTTCAAAGAAATAAGAATATATATTTAAAGAATTTAAATATTTTTATAGTTAGACAAATAAGTAGTAAGTTTAATACAAATTTCTTATCAATGTCTTTAATATGCCTTATGTTGTTTGTAACAACTGTTATGTTATCTAGTGGTCTTGGTTTTAAAAACACTATGGAACAGGGAGTAAAGAGAACTACACCTTTTGATGCTTCAGTTCAAATTTATTATTCTGATGATAGTGTATCCCAAGTAGATAAAATAAACCAAGATATAAATAATCAATTATCTAAGTATACTAATAAGTCTTATATGGCACAGTATAATCTTGAAGGTGTAAGTACAAGGAATATATTACTGGACTATACATCAGGTACAATGAAAAAATTAATAGATAACAATTATAATGATAGTACTATGGCAGTAAGCATTTCTCAGTATAACAAAATGAGAGAGTTAAGAGGACAAAAGCCAATAGACTTAGGTAATAACGAAATATTAATTTTATCTGATGTCCAAAAGTTCCAAGAACCTATTAATGAATTTATAAAAAATAATGGTAAGGTAAATATATATAGAACAGAATATAAAGTTCAAAATGATAAAGCTATTGAGGAGCCTTTATATTCGTCAGGAATTGCGATTAATACAATAACTTTAGTTGTTCCAGATAAAATTGTTGAGAATTTAGTTCCATATACAGGATATATAAATATAAACTATACAGGAAATAATGCAGAGAAGAAAACACAAGAAACTAATATTGAAAATATATTCAATAAATTAGAAAATAGAGAAAATAATTATTATGGTATTAGTACAGCTACTAGGAATCAGCTTTATGAGCAAAGTTTAGGATTATCGGCTATAGTTATATATCTATCTATATATTTAGGAATTGTATTTTTAATAGCAAGTGCAGCAGTTTTGGCACTTCAACAATTATCAGAAGCAAGTGATAGCATAGAAAGGTATAAAGCTCTTAGAAAAATAGGCGCTACAGATAAAATGATAAATAAATCAATATTTATTCAAACTTTAATATATTTTATTGCACCATTATCTTTAGCAATAGTTCATTCAATAGTTGGAATATATGTAACAAATGATTTTATATCTGTATTTGGAAATACTAATATAATAAGTTCAGCATTAATAACTTTAGCATTTATTATACTAATATATACTGGATATTTTTATGCCACTTATACAGGGTATAAAAGAATAATTAAAAACAGTAAATAATAAAAAAAAGATTGTATTAAAATAAACTTAATATTTTAATACAATCTTTTATTTTAATAAGGTATTATTTAGATAAATAGGAGATTAACTAAAATTTAGTTAAGACATAGCCTTTATATTAAATATAATATATATTATTAATATAGAAGAAAATTAAAAAGGAGGGATAAATTATGAAAAATATATTAATAGTTGAAGATGATGAGACTATAAGAGATGAACTTAAAACTTTTCTGCAAAGATATAATTATAATGCTTTGGTTATAAAAGATTTTAAAAATGTATTAGAAGAAATACTCATAGCTAACGCAGATTTAATTCTTTTAGATATAAATTTACCTGTTTTTGATGGATTCTATATATGCAGAGAAATAAGAAAAGAGTCTAATGTCCCAATAATAGTTGTAACAAGTAGAGATAGCGATATAGATGAGCTTATGAGCATGAATTTAGGAGCTGATGATTTTATAACAAAGCCATATAATACTCAAATTCTTTTAGCTAGAATAAATTCAATTTTAAAGAGAGTTTATTTAAAGGAAGTGCAAGAAATAATAGTATATAAAGACTTAACGCTAAACCTATCAAATGGGACTATAAATTATAAAGATAGTATTTTAGACCTAACTAAAAATGAAATAAAAATTTTATCTTATCTTATAAAAAATAAGGGGAAAATAATTTCTAGAGAAAATCTTATGGATTATCTTTGGAACTCAGATTTTTTTGTTGATGATAATACATTATCTGTGAATATAGCTAGACTTAGAAAAAAAATAGAGAGTATTGGATTTAAGGATCCAATAGAGACTAGAAGAGGATTGGGGTATATAATGCCATGAGTTTAATAGATTATTTTAAAGAAAAATTTAATTTTTTATTAATTAATATATTAATTATATTAGCAATTTCTATGTTTATGTTTTTATCGGGTTTTAGTGTTTCTTTAATATTTCTATTTATCTTTATATGGTTTGCACCTCTTTTGTCATATATGATAATTGATGGGATAAATAAAAAAATATATTATGATAAAATAAAAGTTGTTTTAGACAATTTAAAAGATAAATATTTAATATCTGAGATAATAGAGAAACCTAATTTTATAGAGGGATATGTCCTTTATGAAATTTTACAAAAAACCAGTAAGTCAATGAATGAGAATGTAAAAAAGTATAGAGTTATGCAAAGAGAATATAGAGAGTATATAGAAACTTGGGTTCATGAAATAAAAACTCCCATAGCCTCAGCTAAACTCATATTAGAAAATAATGAAGGAGACTTAAAGGAAAAGATAAATCCGCAATTATATAGAATAGAAGGTTTTATAGAACAGGTTCTATACTATGCAAAAAGCGCTGATGTTAATAAGGATTACATAGTGAAAAACATGAATTTAAAAGATGTAACTAAAAAAGTTATAAAGAGGAATTCAAAGGATTTTATAAATAAAAAAGTAAAAATAGATATAGAAAATATAGATGATAATGTTTTTAGTGATAGTAAGTGGGTTGAATTTATACTAAATCAAATAGTAAGTAATTCATTAAAATATTCAAGGGAAAAAGATGCTTTTATAAAAATATATTCTAATAAAAATAAATCTAATATAGTTTTAACTATAGAAGATAATGGGATTGGAATTAGCGAGAAAGATATAAATAAAGTGTTTGATAAAGGATTTACTGGAGAAAATGGAAGAGAGTTTGGAAAGTCTACAGGTATAGGTCTTTATTTGTGTAAAAAACTTTGTGAAAAACTTGGGCTTGGAATAAATGTAGAATCTAAAGAAGATAAAGGAACAAAAATAAATATAGTATTCCCACTAGGGAAGTTTAATCTAAATTATTAACTAGTGGTTATGTAAGAAGAGTTATATCAAATAAAGTGATAGAGCTCTTTTTATTTTTTATTTGTGTCTTAAATAATTTTTAATTTTAAAATTTAAAACTATTTTTATTAAAAAAATAAAAAAATTTCAGATACTTATTAAAAATAAATAAAAATTTTTCTACTTTGTGGACAAACAACGAGTTCATGTATATAATAATACATGAACATATGAATAGTTGTTCATATGTTATTGTATATTTAGATAATGAAAAGAGTTTACTATAAATCATATGAAAAAGGAGGAAAATGTTATGGAAGAGATGAGTATAGAAAGAGAAGAAAAGCACATAAAAAAATATACAGGAAGTAAAATAAAATTAGTTCCAACAAATAAGATTGCCATTGCTCATAAAGAAATAGTACCTTCTAATAAAAAGGGAAGAGATAAAGTCATAATTTATATGTCTAATCTAAACTGTGCAAATTGTGCAGCTCAAATAGAGAGAAAATCACAAGATATAGATGGAGTTATATCCTCTAGATTAAACTTTATGTCTAAAAAGCTTATCCTAGATATTGAAAATAAAAGCGTTAGAGAAAATGTTATAAAAAATACATTAACTCTTATAGAAAAAACAGAACCAGGAACTAAATGTGAAGTTTTAGATGAGACAGAACAAGTAATAATATATATGTCTAATTTAAACTGCGCAAATTGTGCAGCTCAAATAGAGAGAAAATCACAAGATATAGATGGAGTTATATCCTCTAGATTAAACTTTATGTCTAAAAAGCTTATCCTAGATATTGAAAATAAAAGCGTTAGAGAAAATGTTATAAAAAATACATTAACTCTTATAGAAAAAACAGAACCAGGAACTAAATGTGAAGTTTTAGATGAGACAGAAAAAGTCACAATATATATGTCTAACTTAAACTGTGCCAATTGTGCTTCAAAAATAGAAAGACAATCAAAAAATTTAAATGGTGTTGTAGATACTACATTAGATTTTATGTCTAAAAAGCTTATATTGAATATAGAAAATAAAAACATGAAAGAAAGTACTATAAAGGAAGCATTAGCACTTATAGAAAAAATAGAACCAGGAACTAAGTGTGAAGTTTTAGATGAAACAAAGAAATCATCTGTAAAAGAAGAGGATAAAAAAAGTGTTTGGATAGAAAATAGAGCTAACCTTATAAGACTTGGAGTAGGTGGAGCATTATTTTTTATAGGAATGATTTTTAATTTTTCAGATTTAGTTGAAGGAATTTTGTTTTTAATCAGTTATTTTTTAGTAGGTGGAGATGTTTTATTAAAGGCTGCTAAAAATATAGTAAGAGGTAAAGTATTTGATGAAAACTTCTTAATGGCAATAGCTACTTTAGGTGCATTTGCAATAAGACAATATCCAGAAGGTGTTGCAGTAATGCTCTTTTACCAAGTAGGTGAATTGTTCCAAGATATGGCTGTTGATAGTTCAAGAAGGTCAATTAAATCTTTAATGAATATAAGACCAGATTATGCAAATGTAAAGATTGGACAAGATATAAAAAAGGTAGCACCAGAGGATGTTAAAATAGGTGATATTATAGTTATAAAGCCTGGTGAAAAAATTCCTCTAGATGGTATTATTCTAGAAGGAAAGTCTATGTTAGATACATCAGCATTAACAGGAGAAAGTGTTCCAAGAAGTGCATCAGTAGGTGATGAAATATTAGGTGGAGCAATAAATAAAAATGCTCTTTTAACAGTTAAAGTAACTAAAGCATTTAGTGAGTCAACTGTTGCTAAGATATTAAATTTAATGGAAAATGCAAGTAGTAAAAAAGCTCATACAGAAAACTTTATAACAAAGTTTGCAAGATACTACACTCCAATAGTAGTAATACTTGCAGCATGTTTAGCTTTCATTCCACCATTTGTAAGTGATATGACTTTTTCTTCAAGTATATATAGAGCTTTAGTATTTTTAGTTGTTTCTTGTCCTTGTGCTTTAGTTGTTTCAATTCCTTTAGGATTCTTTGGAGGAATTGGTGGAGCTTCTAAAAAAGGTATTTTGGTAAAAGGTGGAAATTATCTTGAAGCTTTAAATAATGTGGAGACAGTTGTTTTCGATAAAACAGGAACATTAACAAAGGGAACATTTAATGTAACTAAAACAAATGTCCAAGGTAATTTTAATGAAGAAGATTTAATGGAATATGCAGTAGCCGCTGAGAGCTTTTCAAGTCACCCAATTGCGTTATCAATTATAAAAGCCTATGGAAAAGAAATAGATAAAACTTCTTTAAAAGATTATGAAGAAATTTCAGGTCATGGTATTAAGGTAAACTATAATGGTAGAGTGGTTTTAGCTGGAAATAAAAAGCTAATGGATAGAGAAAAAATATATTGTAAAGAAGAAGAAACTGTAGGAACAGTAGTTTATGTAGCGGTGGATAATGCTTATGTAGGAAATATTATAATATCAGATGAAATAAAAGAAGATACAAAACTTGCTATTAAAGAACTTAAGAAAATAGGTGTTAAAAAGACTGTAATGCTTACAGGGGACAATAAAAAGGTAGGAGAAGGTATTGGAAATCTTGTTAATATAGATGATGTTTATGCAGAGCTTTTACCACATGAAAAGGTAGAAAGGTTAGAAGAAATAGAAAATAAAAAATCTAAAAATGGAAAAGTGGTTTATGTTGGTGATGGTATAAATGATGCACCAGTTCTAGCTAGAGCAGATATAGGAATAGCTATGGGTGGTGTTGGTTCAGATGCTGCAATAGAAGCTGCTGATGTTATAATCATGACAGATGAACCTTCAAAAATAGTATCATCAATAAAAATAGCAAAAAGAACTAGAAATATAGTAATTCAAAATATAGTATTTGCAATTGGTGTTAAAGTAATAATTTTAATATTTGGAGCTTTAGGAATGGCAAATATGTGGGAAGCTGTTTTTGGAGATGTTGGAGTTGCTTTAATTGCGGTATTAAATGCAATGAGAGCATTAAAAGTAGATAAACTTTAAAATAAAAGGTAAAATCATTTTAATAAATGATTTTACCTTTTTAAATTTATTAAAAACTTTCATAGAGAATTATTTAATATTATCATTAAAACTATAAGTAGATGTACGTGTAGCATCTAAAGCATTACTTACACTATTTAAAGTATTTTGAATAAGTTGTCTATTATCTTTTTTCTCAACAGATTTTAAAGCTTCTTTAATTAAATCTTCAGCGTGAATCATATCTGAAAGAGCTTGTGATACCTCAACTTTAGGGTCTGGTTTATGTCCCATAAAAATACCTCCTAAAAACTAATCTTTAAAATAATTTAAAGTGTTTTGGGCGCTACCTATTGCGCTAGATACTGATTTTAATGCAGCATGAATTTCAGTTAATGTGTTGTCATTTTCAGCATATATATAAGCACTGCTTAAATGTTCATGGGCACAACAAAGCTCTTTTTCAGCTTTTCTTAAACTAGCTTTTGCATTATTTTTCATTTTCACACCACCTTATTATCATAAATGTAATATTATTTTGTGTTAAAAATAAAAAAATACTCAATAATTTAAGGGTTAATATATTCCACTAGATTTAAAATTAATATTTATATTTAAAGAAGTTTTCTATGTTCTACTAAGTTATAGAGATTATACCATTCCTCTCTTGTAAGTTTAACTTCAGAACCTTGGCAAATTCCATTTATTCTTTCAATGGAACGTGTACCTATTATTGGTTGGATTTTAGCAGGATGTCTTAGAAGCCAATCAACAACTATTGCACCCTTTTTAACTCCATATTTTTTAGCATATTCATCTAAAGTAATATTTAACCTTTTATACTTTTCTATACTATCATCAACAAGTCTACCTCCAGCAAGTGGTGACCAAGCTTGTAGTGTGATGTCATGTAAGCGACAATATTCTAAGGTACCTGAATTACGCATAGGACCAGGGTTAGTATTAGAGTTAACATTCATTCCTTCATCTATAACACTACTATTAGCTAAAGAAATTTCAAGTTGATTTATAATTAGTGGCTGATTTAGGTATTTGTTTAACAATTTAATTTGCATAGCATTATGGTTACTAACACCAAAATGTCTGACCTTACCAGAAGACTTTAAAATATCAAAAGCCTCAGCAACCTCTTCAGGTTCTACTAAAGAGTCAGGTCTGTGTAATAATAATATATCTAAATAATCTGTTTTTAATCTTTTTAATATACCATCTACAGCATTTAATATATAATCTTTGCTAAAGTCATAATTAGGTATATCACCAAAACAATTTATTCCGCATTTAGATTGAAGAATCAAGTTCTCTCTTAATTTAGGTCTACTATTAAGAATCTTTGAGAATACTTCTTCGGATTTTCCTAAACAATATATATCTGCATGATCAAAAAAATTGATTCCATTTTCTAAGGCACAGTCCACAGCAGCAAATGCCTTTTTCTCATCTTTTAAGGATAAAGGATTTTTGTTCCAACCTCCACCTAAACTCATGCATCCAAAAGCTATTCTAGAAGATTCTAAGTTACTAGTTCCTATTTTCATCTTTTCCATAAAAAAACCTCCAAGTCCTGTTATATATTAAAATTATAACATATTAAAATTATAAAACATTTACAAATTTATTTCTAAAAATAATTGTACTAAATTTTTCTTTCATAACTAGTATAAAAATATGAAAATCATTAAATAAAAGTATTTAAATGTAATAAATGATATTAATTTTAATAGTTGTTTTTAAAATTAATATTATTAAAGATTAAAAATGATATAATTTAAGAAAAAAATTAATTAATTTAGGTGATAATATGATAAATTTACTTGAGAATTGTACATTGTGTCCAAGAAATTGCAATGTAAATAGATTAAAAAATAAGGTTGGTTTTTGTAAAGGAGGAAGAGAAGTAAAGGTAGCAAGAGCAGCTCTTCATTTTTGGGAAGAACCGTGTATATCTGGTGGCAAAGGTTCAGGAACAATCTTTTTTTCAAACTGTACTTTAAGATGTGTTTTTTGTCAAAACAACGAGATTAGTCAATGTGAATTGGGAATAGAGATATCAATAGAAAGATTAAGCGAGATATTTTTAGAGCTTCAAGAAAAAGGTGCTTTAAATATAAATTTAGTTACACCAACACATTATGTTCCTCAAATAATAGATGCTTTAAAAATAGCTAAAGAAAAAGGTTTGAATTTACCTATTATATATAATAGCAGTGGCTACGAAAAGGTTGAAACCATAAAGCTTTTAAAGGGGTATATAGATGTGTATTTACCAGACTTAAAGTACTACAACTATAAATATTCATTAAAATACTCAAAAGCTAGCAATTATTTTGACTTTGCAAGTAAAGCAATAGATGAAATGGTAAAACAAGTTGGAGAAGTAAAATTTAATAAAGATGGGATAATAGAGAAGGGTGTTATAGTAAGACATTTACTTCTTCCAGGGTTATTATTCGACTCTAAAAAAATACTAGATTATTTACATAAAACCTATGAAAATAAGATTTATATAAGCATTATGAATCAATACACTCCATTAAAACACGTAGAATATTATCCTGAAATAAATAAAAAAATAAGTTCTAAATACTATGAAACAATAATAGATTATGCTGTATCCATAGGTATAAATAATGGGTTTATACAAGAAGAAGGAACAGCAAAGGAAAGTTTTATACCTCACTTTGATTATGAGGGGATATAAATAAAATATATTAAAATGAAAAAGCTACATTAAAATATTTAAATGTACTCATATTTAGTAAGCAATATTTGTACAATTTTATCTTAATGTAGCTTTTATTTATTTAATTAAAAATTAAAAGTTAATTAAATGTGTATAGTACAATACTTATTTAATTCCTTTTTCGTATTGTTCTACCATTCTTTTAACCATTTCTCCACCAACGCTTCCGCATTGTTTTGAGCTTAAATCTCCATTGTAGTCTTTAAATGGTACTCCCATTTCACTAGCTACTTCATTTTTAAATTTGTTTAAGCCGTCTTTTGCTTCTGGAACTAATTTTCTGTTCATTTTTAATTCCTCCCTAAAAATTATATTTTATCAACAAGTGACTTTATATCCCTTGTTGATATTAGTATGTGAAGTTATAAAATTAATACACTATGAAAAACACTGCAAATGAGGGAAAAAAAAATCATTATGGAAAATAATAGAAATATAAATAATATTATAGAATAAATAATATATTAAATAAGAAAATAAAGGAAAGGGAATAATAATGAATAGAAAAAAAGTACCATATAATTTAATATTAAAGAACTTTGTTAGAGTTATAACCATTATATTATGTATCTTTTATTTATTAAATCATAATACAAAACATATAATTGGAGGAATTATTTTTTTAATAACATCTTTAAGCGTTGATATTGCTTTAAAATTTATAAAAATAAAATTAACTAATATTATTGATTTAATAATTCAAAGTTATATATTTTTGTGTTTATTTCTTGGAAAAATGTATAATATATATACTATTTTCCCTTGGTGGGATTTATTTCTTCATTTTATATCTGGAATAATAATAGGGTTAGTAGGTATATTAGCTTTTAGTATTTTAATTCCAAAGCCAGTATTTAATAAACTTTCTCCCTTAGTAAAGGCTTTAAATACTTTTTTGTTTGCAGTAGCTTCTTCAGCCCTTTGGGAGATTTGGGAGTTTGCAGGTGATGAATTATTTGGTCTTAATTCACAGTTAAATAGCTTAAAAGATACAATGGGTGATATAATTGCATGTGCTTTAGGTGGGGTACTAATAAATATTATTATCTATAAATATTATAAAAAGGGAAATTTTAGGCTTATAGGTGAAATAGTAGAATCTTTTTCAAAAATAAATATTAATTAAAGAAGAAAGAGGAAAATTTTAATCTTACAAAATATAGATAAATATTTAATAAAAAAGTTATATGATGGCCTTACGGCAATTTATTAACTTGGTATGTTACTAATTTATTTCTCATTTCATTAAGTATATAAAATTTTAGTGGAGAAACTAATTTTGATGCTTCCTTTTCTATATTGATTAAGTTATTTCCTACTAAATATTAATAAAGTAGTATATACAGTTGATTTTACTATAATTTAAAAATCAAGTTTATTTATTTTTATTATCTTAACATATTAATGTGCAGTTCCTATTTATAGTCTTTTTAATTCACTAGCTTGCTAATGATAAATCTACCAAATCTTGATTTGAGTCTAATTTTAAATATTTCCCAGTAATTAGAATTATTAATGTATTGAGTATGCTCATTTAATTTTAGTAAATTGCAAGCAGTGATACCTGCAAAAAGAGATTTCTCATTTTCACTTATAGATAATTTCTCTAAAAAATCAGTTGCAGTTACGTTATCGCGGAAAGGATAATCTACGGAAAACATGAGATTATTAATACTAAGGGTATCCTTAGCACAATAAAATACAGGGGGATCAAATACTCCGCTAGATGTTACATAAATATTATTCTTAAAATAATAATATAGATTCATTTTAGGAATATCTGACTTTAGAATCCAGCTTCCCATTGTAAGTGATTGATTTAAACGTGTAAAACCATAAGGAATTAATTCACCCATATGTCCTATAATAATCTTTAATTTAGGGTGCTTATCAAAAGTGCCATTACTAATCATTCGTATTACATGCTGTGCTGTTTCTACTTGCCACGCCCAGCCAGTTATCACGATTTCATTGTTTTGAAAATATCTCCCAGATATCTCTTTTGGAGGATCAGTTGGATGAATGTATATTGGTATATCTAAATCCTCTGCCATACTTAATAGTGGAGAATATGAAGGATCATCTAAATAAATACCATTTTCATGTCCATTTACCATAGCACCTTTAAATCCAAGATTTTTCACTGCTCTTTCTAGTTCTTTTACTGCAGCTTTTGGTGATTGCATTGGCAGCACTGCAAACCCTCCTAAACGATTAGGATTTTTAGATATAATTTGGTATAGATAATCATTAATTTCTTTAGCAAGGGTTATAGCTTTATCCTTATCATTTATTAGAGATAAACATGGCTCAACATGGGAAAGCACCTGAAAATCAATGCCAGCAGCATTCATTTGTTTGATTCGTTTTTCTCCAACATCTATCAAAGCATCCTTTTGTAACCTATATTTTTCTTTAATATCATCAGGTAATATTCCCCAAGCACCTGGATATAAAAAATGATCCTCTAATGATACAATATAATTTTTTTTAAGATTTTGTTTTTTCTCTAGCATGGATTCGCCTCCTTTTATTGTTATTTTTTATTGAAATAAATTATCTGTTACGGTATCAATTATAAAATCAAGAGCCGTGTCTGTAGTTTCAGGCATTTTATTTACATAAAGCACGCTCATCATTAATATCTGAAAAACTGATGTAATAATTTCTAAATCTACTTTAGCTTTAAGACCAGATGTTTTAATAATAGCAGTTATATCTGAAAGGTCAGTTTGGAAATCATTAGATACAAAATCTTCTGGTAGTTTGCGGTATAGTAAGTTAAGTTCATCACTTAATGACATAATCCATTGGTGCTTCTTTAGTTCATCTGCAAAAAGTTTAAGACTTTTTGCAAAGCCTTTTTTGTTTGGGGTTACCTCAAGGGTTTCTTTAAAAATTTGCCTAAATTTTTCTTGAATTTTCTGTGCTGTTTCCATAAATAATATTTCTTTTGATGGATATAATTGATAAAATGTACCAGCAGAAATACTTGCCATTTTACAAAGTTCCATAACACTAGTTTTTTTGTACCCATATTTACTCCAACACTCACTACAGCTTTCAATAAGCTTTTGTCTGATTATTTCTTTTTCATGTTCTGTAAAACTTTTAGCCAAAATTTTTCCTCCTTTATGATATGTATAAAATGAAAATATATTTATATTCTATATATATCATAATGTTTTTTATTAATTTTGTCAATTAGAATTTGGAATAATATAGGATATATAATTTTTAATATTACATTATGCTTTATAGATTTTAGAGGAGGAATTTTATGATATTTAAAGAGTTTAATAAAAATGAATAGATAGTAATTAATGTCTTTGATATTATTAAATCAATTGATAAATTCCCTAAAATTACAGTATCATGTTTTTGAAGAGTAACCTTTGATATATTGGTATGTGAACTTAAAGGAGTTAAAATAGCTTCAACATGTACAGCAAATATGGAAATTTCAATTTATAAAGTAATTTACCAAGAGATAGAAGTTACCTTATTTATGTCTTATGTGAGAGTAGCAGGTTGTGTTGCAATAATAGAAGCTGTCTTTGCAATGGGCGTTGAAAAAATAATTATTTTTGGAACTTGTGGTGTATTAAACTCATCAATAGTGGGTTGCTCTATAATTATTACTAATATGGAAATTAGATATAAGGATACTAGTTTGCATTATGCACCACCTTCAGATGAAATAGCTGTAAATTTGAAGTATTTAGATATATTCGCAAATATTTTAGAAAAGCATAAGTTAAAATATACTATAGGAAAAGTATGGACTACAGATAGGATATATAGGAAAATTCGTGAGAAAACAAGATATAAGGGAATTAGTATATTAAAATACACAATATTAGTATGTGATGAGATAAAAGTGGATAATACAATTGCTCACTTTTTCATGTTTATTATCAATACTTGTTTAAAACAGAACCTAATAAATATATTTAAAAGCTACAAAATTATATAATTTTGTAGCTTTATAAATTTTAATCAGCTATATTAGATAAATCAGGAGGATTAGGGTTCTCCTTTTCAATATCAAAAGATGAATCAATAAAATTTGAATTGTAATGATAAAAATCTCCATTTTCATCAATCATAGTAACGGAAGAATCACCTACTTGATATAAAAAGTAATACATATTATTTTTATTATAAACACCAACACAATTTATCTTTTCACCTAAATCACTTGCACTAAACTTTTTATCTATAGTATTTCTTGTAGTTCTTTCTTTAGAAGCAAAAGTGTTAAATGTATTTTCGTCTATTCTTTTATATAGTTTTCCATCTATTTTTATTGAATTTTTATCTACATTTTCTATAGTCATATAGGTTTCAGATTTATTATCTAAATTTAATGAAAGATAACTACTAGATAAAAGAGTAGAAGAGGCATTAAAGTCAAAACTTTCATCAATATAGTCAGTAACAAAGTTTACTGCATTTTCATTAAAGCTAATCATAATATTTGGATTTTCTTCCTGCTTAAAGTAGCCTACAATATCAGAAACCTCAAAGGTTGGTGTATATAAAGGAATATTATTAAAAGTTATAGAGTCATATTCTTTTGCATTATCAATAATAAGTTTTGGGGTTTTATCCTTAACTAAAAATACTTTATTATCATTAGTTAAATAGGCTAAACTTTCACTATTGCAAGAAAACTTTTTAACGTTATCTGCTATTTTTGAAGTACCTAAATATAATTCATTATTTTCATTTAAAAATGCTGGAATATTATAATAAGATGAAAAAACTTCATCAGATACATCTTGAGATATTCTCTCTTTACTTCCATCAGAGTTAACTTTATAAAGAATATCATCATTATCAATAACAAAAACACCCTCATCAGTTAAACGAAGCTTGGAAATATTACTATCGCATATTTTAGTGGATTCATTGCTTTTTAAATCTAAATAAAAGATTCCCTCATAATAACTTGAATGGTCTTTAGTCTCCCAATCTAATTTAGAAAATAGAGATTTACTATATGTTGAATAATAAATACCTTTTCCATCACTAGAAGGTATAAAGGTGTAAACTCTATTTGGTTGAATATCTATTGAATCTTTTCCATAAGCTTTATATTTTAGTTTATAGTCAGTTAGAATATCAGAATCAGTATCTGTGGCAATGGTATAAAAAATCCCCTTATCTTTATTAAATTTTACAGAGGAAATATTAGAAGAATTACTTGTATCAAAGTTATCAATTGTATCTTCAGAACCATTAAGAACATCATAACAATATAATCCGTCATCTTTTAAATAAACAACTTTATTTCCGTCATCACTAATATAAAAAGAAGAGGTATCTGCTAGTTTTTTACTATCTTTATCATTAATTTTTATATAAACCTCAGAGTCAAGTGTGGAATAAACAACAACATCTTCCTTTTTACTATATACTGTCTGTACGTTAGTAGCAATTTCAATGCTTTCAGCCTCATCTTTATCCTTTTTAAAAAGTGTATTATCATTTGTTAAATAATATAAATCATCTCCGCTTTCACAGATTCTAGTGGTAAAAAGAAAAGACGAGATATTTTGTGAAATAAGATTTTTCTCCCCTGATTTATCTAAGGAATACAAATCACCGCTAAAACTATAATCTTCGTAATTTTCATTATTTACAATAAGATATGCATCTAAAGAATCTGAATACATTAAAACCTTAGACCCTGATGTTAGATCTAAAGAATTATCAGTATTTCCTATAACTTGGATATCAGCATTAGAAGATGCAGTTGTAGTAAAGAAGTCATTATTAGAAGTATTTTTACTATCGGCGTCATCGCAACCTATACCAAAGCTCATAAAAATAGAGGATAAAACAGCAATACTCAAAATTTTAATTTTTCTTTTTTTCATAACGTAACCCACCTTATTTAATTTTTTTGTTTTAGGAGAATGTTAATTCTGAGAATAATAAAAAAATATTTTGAATTTAAGTAACTATTGTTTTAAAAGAAATTCAATTAATTTTTTTAATATTCCCAAAACCAGTGTTTAGTTATAATAGAGCTAATTTTAAAAAGATTTTATTGATACTCATTAAAATTAAGGCCTGTTTCTTGTATTTGTTTTACAAAGGCATCATAAGTTTCTTTATCACTTCGAATATATTTAACTGTGTCTAAATCGATAGTATTTTTATCGATTTTCTTTATAATTCTTATCTGTTCTTTATGGCCATCAAGGTATAATTCAGCTTCGTTATATTTTAAGGAACTTACCCCTATATCAAACATTCTCATAGAATATTTAGATACTTGTGTAAATATAGCCTCATTTATTTCCATCATAGATACTCCGTAAGTTGTATCTTCTTGAATCCAATAACCAGTTAAAAAATTAAGGTCTAATAAATTGGTAAATAATCTTTCATCATTAAAATATACATTTAAATAATTATAAAAATCATGTAAAATTAACTGTGGTTTTTTATTAGGTTCTTTTAAGAATACTTGTCCATTAGATTTTAAATAAACTAAATTATCTCCAAATACCGTAAAGTGATACAAGTCATCATCTAGTTTTTCATTCCCAATAAAAAGAGAACCTTCGCTATTAGAAGCCATAGTGTCTAGATAAGGGATTGAATGATTAACTTCTCGTACAAGGTCTTCTTCTTTTCCTTTAGAATCTATTTTAGTTAGTGTTCTATTGTAATCTACAATAAATAAGTAATGATCAGTTGCATATTGCAAATGCATAACATCTTCTGCAACAAGATGAGAATCAGTTACTTTTTTAGATTTTAAATTACTACAATAAACCTGACTTTTAGAATTTAAATAATATATTTTTTCTTTATTAGGAGAAGTTAGCATAGAAAAAGCATCATCAGCTAAACAAACGGAATTATTATTTTTAATCTTATAAAAAAGAGAACCAGGTTTACCATAGGTAATGGTATTTATTAAATAAATAAAGTCATTATTATTTATAAATTCTACATTTAAATCGTCACAATTATTAGCTAAAACTTCTTTGTTTTCAGTAGATAAATCATAAACATAGGCTACTTTATTAGATGTATAAACTACAGTATTAGTATCTGGAGATATGAAAAAATTAGAAACATTATTAGTTATTTTAAAACTTTCTTCATTATCTTTTTTTAGATATAAGTTAGACTCATCATTTAAATAATAGATTAAGTTACTATTTAAATAGCCGTAAGATTCGATATTTTTATCGATAAGTGTGTTTGTTGTACTATCTTTTAATCTCTCATATAATTCCCCATTACTATTTATATAATAGATAGTAGTATTATCAGCATCTATATCTTCTATAATATCAACATAAGAAGCTATATCTTCTTTGTTCCCAGCTGAATCCAATGTAAAAAGATTTCTATCATTATCAAGAATAATATATTTATTTAGTTTTTCTGAATAAGTAGATTTATTGATATTTGTACCAAGTGATAATTCTTTGCTCTTTTCATCAATGGTCATTGTCTCTAAAGTTTGTGCGTCTTCAGCGTAGAATTTAATATCTTTTTCAGAAGCACCGGTGCTTTCTAAAATAGTGTTACAAGAGATTAAATTTAAACTTAAAAGAGCTAAAATAGAAAGTATAAAAGTTTTCTTTTTAATAATCATAGCTAAAACCCCTTAAATATTGTTGAAAATTTATTATTGTGTTTATGAAAGTTACATCTTAAATAATTATTATCTTTAGTAAATTTAAAATTTTTTCTTAAGTTAATTTTAAAAATGAATTTAAATTAAAAAAAGTTTAAAAAATAGTGTGGATTCGAGCGAAAAAGTAAATATAATTCTTTTATATAGTAAATTATACCATATAAAATGAAAAATACAATAATATTTCTATGTATACTATACCTGGTGTATCAAGTGATAAATAAATAAGAAAAATGGATAATTAAGCAGTATAGAGGATGTAATTAAATTTTAAGATACTGTGAGTATGTAAGTTAGGGGGCTATATATGATAAGATAACATCTGTCGTAAGGAGAACTTGAGTAAAACAAGAAATCAAGTCAAAGATTAAAAAAATAAAAAAACTTGTTGACAAGATGAAAACAAAGTGATAAGATAAAGAAGTCGCTTGAGGGCGACAAGGAAAAAGAAAAAACAATGGTCTTTGAAAATTAAACAGATAATTTAAGTAAACCAGCAATTCT